>NZ_JBEFZF010000009.1:0-141178 GCF_046524175.1 Spongiivirga sp. MCCC 1A20706 | reverse complement strand
CCCAGAGTCTGTCATTGGGTATTCCGATCAATGATCAGATAGGTATCGGGGCCTCGGTGGTGAATGATCAGGTGTTTGTCCTGAATGAGACGGATGCCTACATCGACTTCTCGTATAAGCTGCAATTAACAGATAACACAAAACTCTACCTAGGGCTAAAGGCAGGAGGGTCTTTTGTAGATATTGATTTAAACTCGCTACAGATTACGAACGATCCGCTGTTTACAGAGAATGTGAGCAGCTTTAATCCGAACATCGGGGTGGGGGCACTACTGAGAGGCAGCAGTTACTACCTGACCCTATCGGCTCCACAACTACTCAAGAGTGATCGCTTTGAGAAACAGGCGGGTATTGCTACAGAGGCCACTGATGAGCTGCACTTCTTTGCAGGGGGTGGCTATCATCTACAAATCAACGAGAACCTACAGTTCACTCCCTCGACGATGGTGCGACTGGTATCGGGGAGTCCGACGACGATCGATCTGACGGGGACCTTTGATATCTACAAGCGTGTGGAGTTAGGACTGAACTACCGGCTGAATGAATCAGTGAGTGGACTGGCCTTTGTGAAGATGGCAGATTGGATGGCTTTTGGGTATGCGTATGACCGATCAACCACCAACATCGGAGACTACAGCAGAGGATCACATGAGGTACTTCTACGGTTTAATTTATAATAGATATCTAGGATATGAGAATAGCATACAGCAATACACTATTGGAGAAGACGATACCGCTATTGCTACTAATGGCATCAATAACGTTATTGATTTGGTTCGTTTATATCCTTTATATATTCTGCAATGCGATTTTCTAATGACAACAATTACAAAGCCCCATTAGTATTCTTGCTGATCTGTTTGATATGTATAGGGATATTGGTGGTGTTAATAGAAACTGGTGTATTAGGATACTTACATACACCATAACATTCTTGCGGAGCTAGGATTCAGTGTCAAATTTTGATTGATTAATTGAGTTTTTAGATTAGTAGATGAAAGCAGCATATTGGTTTATATGCTGCTTTTTGTTATTTAACACATCCTAAAGCAACTATTTAATCATATTAGTATCTATTTTCTAAAAAGTTAAAACAGTACTAATTCAGTGTTAAAGAGATACTTTTTTACACTTGAGGACGATACTATATATAAACGGGCTAAATATTAAATATGAAAAATGTAGCTAATAAAGACCACTATTCGGCACAAGAATTTGTGCGAGTATTATTTATGTTGGCGAGTTTGATAGGGGTGGGAGTATTAATGTACAAAGTACTAGTACTTTTTATTTCCTAACACCATATCAAAGGTTAGCAAGCTTTCTCAACAGCAATTACAAACAACCGGAACGCTATCATCGATAGGGTGCCGGTTTTTTTTATTCCATCCACGAATGGAGTAACAATTATACTTCCTTTTTTTACCTTAGTGTTTTCTTTGATACTAAATCAAAGTGCAAATATTCAACTAATTTAAGATCATGATAATAAGAAACTATGTAGTATTAGCGCTTGCAGCTTTGATGATGTCTTGCGGATCAACCCAAGTAGTAAGCACTGATGCCGAAGCGGCTAAAAAGGCTTCGCAACAAGAACCAACGGTTACCGTAGTCGATATCGATAGATCGAATCAAAATACCACAGCTGACAGTTCAGAAAACGCAACGTTGACGAATACAGCTGAAAAAACAATTCCTGGGTACTATGCGAAAGAGGGAGATGTGAAGAAGACTATTACCTATTTGGCATCTGATGAATTGGGAGGTCGAGAGGCTGGATCTTCGGGTATTGAAAAAGCGGCCCAATATATCGAGGCTTCATTTAAGTCTAATGGTATAGTTCCTTATTTCTCCTCCTATCGCGATGATCTTTCTAATTTTAAAAATTCGTTTAATGTTGTTGGATTATTGCCCGGTACTGATGCCACATTAAAGAATGAATACATTATAATAGGAGCCCATTACGATCACATTGGTAAAGGGAAAATAGTAAATGGCGATGCTATCGCCAATGGGGCCAATGACAATGCTGCTGGAACCGTAGCGGTGATGGAACTTGCTCGTTATTTTAGTAAAACAAAATCCAATAAACGCAGTGTTATTTTTGCGTTGTTTTCAGCGGAAGAAAAAGGATTGTTAGGTTCAAAACATCTGGCCAAAAAGCTAAAAGAACAAAACTTGAATCTGTATACGATGGTCAATTTTGAAATGATTGGCGTCCCGATGAAAGGAAAGGATTATCTGGCGTATATCACGGGATACAAAAAAAGTAATATGGCTGATGCCATTAATAGCTATGCCGGCAAAAAAGTGATCGGATTCTTGCCAACTGCATCCACATATGGGTTGTTTCAACGATCAGATAATTATCCATTTTACAATGAATTCAATGTGCCATCGCATACGGTTTGTACATTCGATTTTACCAACTTCGATTATTACCATCATGTAGACGACGAGGTAGCGCAAATGGATATCCCTCATATGACCAAGGTGATCAATGAAATGATTCCGCCATTGGCCACCATGTTTAATACACCAACTAGGGAAATTAAATAAAATGACTATGTCTGTTCGAGCGCAGTCGAGAACTATTCGAAACTCCAACGTATCAAGTGACCCCTCGACTACTCCCGATAGCTATCGGGAAGAGGAGACATATTTTTTCGGATTTAGAAACAACATATATGAACATAATCATCACAGGTACTAGCCGAGGAATTGGCTTTCAACTAGCACAAATTTTTGCTGATAAAGGACACCGTGTATTGGCCTTGTCTCGTAACAGCAAGCCTATAGACGATTTAAATAACGAGCACATCACGGCATTTCCTTTTGATTTAAGTCTTGATGCCGATCTTGATCGCGTGACCGATTTTGTCAAAGATGAATGGAACGGCAAGGTGCATATTTTGATCAATAATGCCGGTGCCTTATTAAATAAACCCTTTGCCGATACCACGGTGGCAGACTTCGAATACATCTATAAAGTAAATGTATTTGGTGTGGCTGAAATGACCAGACGTATAATTCCTTTTATGCCAAAAAGCGGACATGTAGTGACCATAAGTAGCATGGGCGGCGTACAAGGTAGTATGAAGTTTCCCGGATTGGCAGCCTATAGTTCTAGCAAAGGCGCGGTCATCACCTTGACAGAATTATTAGCTGAAGAATATAAAGAAAGCGGACCTTCCTTCAATGTGCTGGCCCTAGGCGCAGTGCAGACGGAGATGTTAGAAGAAGCATTTCCCGGTTTTCAAGCACCGGTAACACCAACAGAAATGGCCAATTACATTGTTGATTTTGCAATTACTGGTAATAAATTTTACAATGGGAAAATGTTGCAGGTTTCATCGACCACTCCATAATTTTCCAGATAATATGTCCATTCAATACTGTACTAACTAATATTACATATGGAAAAATTTAGCCTGAATGAAAGCTTGCGGATATACCTTCCAGGACTGTTCTTATCAATATTATTGTTCATAATTCTTAATGTTTCTTTAGATGGTGTGGAGATGATTCTTTTACCAGCGATATTCATTGCGTTATTATTCAATGTTATTTTTGGGAAGTTTCATAAGAAGTATTTTGAGAAACGAGTTGAAATAAAAGAATATAATAACCAATGGAATGAAATTATTTCCTTTAAACTCGGTTCAACAGATTTAAAGGCTTTAGAAACAAGCAATAAAATGCTTGATTTTATTGAGGGAGCATATTTTTCTAAGCGATATACCAGTGTGGAGCTTACTTATTTTCGATATCCTAAATCAATGGGAGTAATGTTCTACAATTTAATGATTGTTTGTTTTGTTGGCATTGGATTATCATTTGGAAAATTAGTATTCACATATCTAGATTCTCGATTAGAATTGATTCAAATATTCATAATTGTTGGTTTAGGGCTAGCGGCTTTTTTATTCTTCTTAGGGAGCAAGTATTTTTTTGATTCATCACTATACCGTGAATTAGCCTATTGGAGATCAATAAATGAAGATGAAGCAAAAGAAGTTTCTGAAATTTTAGAGTTGTGGAAACTAAATAATATAAATAATGTTGAGGAAGATCATTAAAATGATTGACTTTTATACATAGAATCACATATTTTGCAACTACAGGTAACAAGTTTTACAATGGGAAAATGCTACAAGTTTCATCGACCACTCCGTGATGCGAAATACGAACAAATTACTATACAAGAATGATCAAGTTTTTTAGAAAAACCCGTCAAAAACTGCTTTCGGGAAACAAGTTCAAGAAGTATTTAATGTATTCATTGGGAGAAATTATACTGGTTGTGCTTGGGATTCTTATTGCCTTGACCATCAATAATTGGAATGAAAATAGTAAAAAGCTTAATGAAGAAGCCATATTGCTAAACTCCCTTGAACAAGATTTTATTGAAAATAAAAAAAGACTCCATACAACGATCGATTATCAAAGACAAATGATTCGTTTTAGCAATAGTCTTATCCAAATTATTACCAGCGATCAACTACAAACTGTAAGTCAAGATTCGATATTGAAGTTGAAAGCGTTCGGAGCGAATTCTTGGTTTAGAGCGGAGTTGGTTAATAGCACCTTTGAAACGGTAATTAGTTCAGGAAAAGGCGATGTGCTGAGAAATTTGGGTCTTAAAAAAATGCTGATTGAGTTTTCAACCGATTTAGAGTCGGGTTTTGAAGATGACTATGAAAGTAAAGAGTGCCTGGTGTATATGAATAACATTTCATACCCCTACGAACAATATTTTATGGGTCAAGAAGATCAAGAATCTTTTGGGATTGAGATTTCTGAAGAAGCGGTAAGCGAGTCTGTTTATGAACTGTTTTCGAACAAAGCATATTTAGGGGCACTGATAAATAAAACGGGAATTGAATCAGGAAGACTCGATTATCAAAAAAAACTGCTGGATCAAACTGATGCGATATTAGCGGAAATTAGACTTGAAAAGGAATAGTAGCGATAATTTGATAATGATCTTCGCGTTGTATACTTTATAAAACAAACTACTGGAGAAAACATGTTCATCAAGAATCATCAGTCAATTTTGGGTGTGCTTAGCTTGTTAGTAGCACTTTCTTTAGTTACGGCCAGCTGCACGAAAAAAGAATCATTTCCACAAGAAATCGTATCCTCTGATATTGATAATTTCTGGGAGGCCTATGATAAAATTCAATCGACTAAAGACAGTGCGACCCAACGACAATATCTTGATGAGCTATTCATTAATAAAGCCTCAAGAGGACAACAAGCGCTCTTTGAAAACCGACGCTATCAGCCGGAAGAATATATCGAGGCAATGAATAGCTATCCCAAATTTTGGAATTCCTTACGAGCGAATACCCAAAATACAGCCGATTTTAATGCTGAAATCAAAGAAGGCGTCAATAAATTCAAAGCGATTTATCCCGACTTAACGCACTCGACTATCTACTATACTATGGGGGTTTTTAGAACGCCGGGAACCGGTTTCGATGATTTGGTATTAATTGGCAGTGAATTCGCATTAGGTGATACTAAAACGAATAGCGAAGAATTTCCCGAAAACCTTTCTCATCTCACAACCTATTATCAGACCAATCCCACAGATAATATTCAATTTTTAAATGTGCATGAATATGTGCATACCCAACAACAACCCATTGTAAACAACATTTTATCAGAAGTACTGTTTGAGGGTATTGCCGATTTTGTAGCCTATAAAGCTACGGGTAAAGAAAGTCCATTTGCCTATGTGAATTATGTAAAGAATAATGAGGATAAGGTGAAAGCGCTGTTTGAAAAACAGGTCTTTAATTTTAGAAAAGGAGGCGAATGGCGTTGGAACAGTGCCAATAATCAATTTGGTGTCAGCGATGTTGGTTATCAGGTAGGTTTTAATATTGCGCAGGCGCATTATGATCAGGCCGAAGACAAAACACTGGCCATCAAGCAACTTATTGAACTAGATTATAACAATGAACCTCAAGTGGAGGCGCTCATTGATAGTACCAACTATTTATCAGCTTCTATTAAGGAGCTATTTGAACAATATCAGGCGAGCCGACCACGGGTGGTATCGATAAAAGAATTTAAAAACGGCAGTCAAAATGTAAACCCAAATACCACAACAATTACTGCTGTGTTTTCAATGAAAATGAACCCGGGAATTCGGTCAACCGGATTCGGTGATTTGGGTAGAGAGCACTTTCCGAAGGTAGAAAGTATTGACTTTGCTGAGGATGCCATGTCGGTTACTTATAAAGTGAAGTTAGAACCCAATAAGCGCTATCAAATCATGTTAGAAAATGGATATCGCACCGAAAATGATGATATGCTGCACTCCTATGTCATCGATTTTAAAACGGCAGCGAAGTAGTTGGTCAAATGAAACCTTTAAGAAATTAATGGGATAATTTTCATCGAATATCATTAACTTTCAATGCATCATCACATCAAAAAATGAAAATCCTATCCCGAGGAGAATATTACGGTAATCAAAATTCAGAGAATACTTTTAATGGTGTTTTATTGTCGCAGTACACCTACACTGCCGAAAGAACCGACTGGCACTATCATGAAAATCCTTATTTCATGTATGTATTGCAGGGTAATATGAAAGACTGTAATACCAGGGTGAAGACGCTTTGTCCTTCGGGCAGTTTAATGTTTAATAATTGGCAAGAGCCGCATTTTGGCTCCAAACATTCAGATCAGGCTAGTGGTTTTCATTTAGAGTTTGAAAAAAACTGGTTGAAAGAAAAGGACATAGCTTTCGATTTATGGGAAGGCAGCCAGCTTATTCAAAACCCACAACTGCATGTGCTGTTCGCACAACTGTATCATGAATTTGTATTGTCCGATAGTGTTAGTACTGTTTCGGTTGAGTTGTTATTACTTCAAATCTGTAATGCACTCAGTGATCAAAAGCATCTCGATTCGCTTGAAAACCCGGTGTGGATCGATCATTTAAAAGAACTACTGCATTACGATTCAACTAACCTAAGCTTGGATTATTTGTCGGCTACCTTAAACGTGCATCCTGTGCATATATCTCGGGCTGCACCCAAATACCTAAAAATGAGTTTGGGGCAATACATGCGGCAACAAAAACTTAAAAAGACATTACCCTTATTGTTAGACTCCGCACTTAGTTTAACGGAGATTGGTTACCAGGCGGGCTTTTCTGATCAAAGCCATTTTAATCGTGTGTTTCGGGAGCACTTTAATATGAATCCTAGTCGGTATCGAAAAATGATTAAGAATAGGGGCTAAGCTTGAATTTGATTTTTGCTGTTGCAAGATTATAGCGAATACACCCCTCTATCCCGATAGCTATCGGGACTCCTCAAAGGGAGACTTTTTTGTTCTCTTCCATGGAGGGACGGTCCTGATAGCTATCGGGAGGGGATGGATGTCTTTGACTACAATGGTATTTTAAGAACAAACCCCCAATGTTAATCTCATACAATTTCTGTTATGAGTCGGGTAGTATATTTGTGACTTAAATTTCATCAATCATGCGCAAATACCTCGCAATTTTTATCATCATATTATCAACCTGTATAAGCTGCGCTCAGCCTACAAAACAAAATTATCAAGGCGAGTGGGTCGGTTTTTTACCGGATACAACCAGTTTCAATTTTCAGGTCACTATCGAGAAGGTAACGGCGAATCGTTATCATCTTAGCATTACCAATAATCACATTACCATTGATAAGAACTTGCAGTCATCGAGCAAGGACAGTATCCGTTTGAATATTGATAATCAGTTGTTTTTTAATTTAAAACATGATGCCGATACCAAAGCGCTTACTGGTTTTATCAAAACGGGAAAATTTTTCTATCACGTACACTTCCCGGAAGTGGGTACCAACAAATTTAGCGGAGCCTGGAATGCATTTATGGCCGATAATGAATTGCAGTCTAACGATATTATGTTGTATGTAGAACATACCGATAATGGCGATATCATGGCCTTTCCTTTTTTTGGCGATCAGCGATTTCGGGGCATGTGGCCGCATAATTTTAAAAAACAAGGCGATACGGTGCTTTTTGAAGACAGCATGACCGGATTTAACCTTCGTGCAAAGTTACTAGAGAACACCATTGAACTAGAGATATTATTGACGGATGTGCTCATTGCAAAAACAAGCTTAACGCATACCGATGACGGTTGGGATTATAATCAAAAACCTAAAGAACAAGAACAAAATACCAACACGCCAAAAGATTTAAATGATGGCTGGAACACCTCGAGTATTACGGACTATGGTATCGATAAAGCAGGGCTAGAACGATTAATCGATAGTATTCAGGCGAATACATTGGTCAATACCCATAGTGTGCTCATTGCAAAAGACAACAAGCTGGTATTTGAGTCGTATTTTGACGGCCATAATGCCAACATTCCGCATGACTTGCGGTCGGCCTCCAAGAGCATTTCTTCTGCGATGATCGGCATTGCGATTGATGATGGTGTTATTAAAAGTGTTGACGAGAAATTATACGATTTTATACCGGCTAACTACCAGTACACTAAGGATGATAAAAAGTCAGATATCACCCTTAAAGATTTACTGACCATGAGTGGTGGTTTAGATGTCAATAATCTAGCGTCTGAAGATTATTACCAAAACCCAATGAGAAACAAGGGTAAAAAATGGCTGCAAAGTGTGCTAGAGGCCCCGATGGTAAAAACGCCGGGTACCTATGCCGATTATGGCTCTGCCAATCCCTTTTTATTGGGGGTGTATTTAAACGAACGCTTAGATATGCCGATGGAACAGTATATGCACCAAAAACTTTTTGAGCCTTTAGGTATTACCAATTATATCAATCAAACAGACGACTCGATGGTCATTCCTTATTTCGGGGGCGGTATGCTGCTAACCTCAAGGGACCTGCTAAAATTTGGACAGTTGTTTTTAAATAAAGGCCATTGGAACGGCAAGCAACTCATTTCTGAAAAATGGATAGCCGAGTCCTTTCAAAAACATATGCGGTTACAGGATGTACGAGACAAAAACCACTATGGGTATTTGTGGTGGCACGATACTTATGTAGTGAACGGAAAACCCATCGAGGCTGTGGAGGCACGAGGTGCCGGCGGGCAATTTATTTTCATTCTCCCGGAGCTAGAGTCGGTAGTGGTGATTACTTCCGGGAATTTTAGAAACCGAAAAGGCAACCAGGCACGGGATATTTTAAGAGACTATATCTTGCCCGCCATGCTGCATTAAAATGCAATCTAAATACCAACCTTTTTCTTGGTATGGCTTCCGTATCCCGGTCTTTTTAAAGCAGGACTAAAATAATAACCTTACATTGTCTTGATTTCGACGGTAAGATGAAGGCAAACCAACGGTTAAAAATTATACTAATAGTATGTGCAGCAATGGTGCTACTGCCTTTGCTGCTCATGCAATTGACCAATGAAGTGCAATGGTCAGGTATCGATTTTGTGGTAGCCGGGGTCTTGCTATTTGGCAGCGGACTCATATTAGAATTTATTTTGCGTAAAACAGCTGGTAAAAAGAAACTGCAGTGGCTGTTAATCATCTTATTGATTATACTCTTTTTGCTTATCTGGGCCCAATTGGCAGTAGGCATTTTCGACACCCCCTTGGCCGGAAGCTAAACTACCGACTCCCGATAACTATCGGGACAACTGACAATGAACTCACTAGAACGATTAAATACTACGCCTGTCGAATTATAACCTATAGTACACTTGTTATAAGTACTTTAGAAAGCGAAAAAAAGTGCTGATGTCCAAGATTATTTTCTGGATAAACGAGGCTTTGTTTTTGATATAATAAGTTGGCAGTGATTTGAAAACAAGATATAATAAAAGAAATAAATGAATGCAATAACAGCACTATTACAAACTGATTTTGGAAATCCAGATGGTTTGTACGACCATAATCTTGAAAATTATTTCTTTGATAATGAATATTGGAAAAAAATAGTTGAAGAACCAGCATACTTTATTATTGGAAGAAAAGGAACAGGAAAATCTGCCATTTATAATTGGATTAAAAACCGGGAAGCAGAAAAAGGAATGATAATAAGTAATTTATCGTTTAAAAGTTTTCCATTTCAAAAGCTGTTAAAATTAAGTGACGATGATTTTTCAAGACCAAATCAATATCAAAGCATATGGAAATACATTATTTTAAGTGAATTTGGCAAACAAATTGTTCTAGACGAACAAAATAAATTACTTCCTCATTATGAAGAGCTGTACGAGTTTGTAAACTATAGGTTTGGTAAAAATTTAAGAGATTTACATTCCAAAATTACGACAAGTACAGATAAAACTGAATTTGGTTTACAGTTTCGAGGGATTGGACCTAAAGGGGGTAAGGAGAAATCACTACAATTTGGAGATGAAATAGAAAATATTACAGAAATCAATGAACGATTAGAAGATTTAGTTTTAGATAATTTAGCAGAAACTCAAAGACCTTATCTAATACAATTTGACCAGTTAGACGATAATTATACTTTGTATATAGACAATAAAAAATATTTTGAATCTTTAATCAGTCTTTTTAAAATTATTTATTCTTTAAATTCCTCTTTATTACAATACAACAAAAACTCAAAAGTAGTTGCTTACTTGAGGTCTGATATTTTTAATCAATTTAGTAGTCACGACCCAGACAGTGCCAAATTTGACTTTCATACTTATAAATTAAATTGGACTATCATAAATAAAAATGATTGGACAAATCCAGCTTTATTGCAATTAATGAATATAAGAATAGAAAATAGTGTTGAAGAATTAAAAGGCAGAGGTTCATTCAATTATATTTTTAATAAAAAGTTTATTAAACTTCGTGAGAATGGAAAAAGTATTGACCCTTTCAAATATTTAATTCATAGAACTTTTCATCGTCCAAGGGATTTAGTCCAATTTTGTATTAAAATAAAAGAACAAGCCGATATATTAAACAAATTAGATTATCAAACGATAAATGCAGCGGAAAAAGAATATTCATCGTGGTTAATAGATGAATTAAAGAATGAAATATCACCTATCATACCTGCAACTGATACATTATTTGCTCTATTAAGAACATTAGGAACTGATACTTTCACTTCATACTATTTTAAGAAAAAATATCTCGAAACAGGTAATAAAAATATAAATAAAAGTCCAGAAGCTCTTTTAAGGTACTTGTATGAATTAGGAATTATAAGCAATATCCAATTTGGTAAAAATGGAACTGGATTATATTCTATAATTCGTAACGAAAAATCAAAATATGACCCAAAAATGAAAGCTGTAATTCATTCAGGGTTAATTAAAGGGCTTTATACATATTAAAAAAACTACTGCCAACAATGGCTATAAGTAATTGCTTGTTCTCGCCTACTTCTGAAAATCCGCAAGGATTTTCATCTTAGTGTTTAATTGCAAAGTTAGGTGCTAACCCACGTAACTACTTATAGCGAGACCGGTATGCAAGCTAAAAAACGACCAGATGATTGAAAGAATTTCGATAATTGAAAAATTTGGAGTTTTCAATGACTTTAATTGGAATCGAGATTCTTCGTTACAAGATTTTAAAGAAAAGAATGTTATTTATGGTTGGAATTATTCAGGAAAAACCACGCTATCGAGATTATTTTGCTCACTTCGAGACAAGACTATTCATTTAGACTATCCAGATGCAAAATTCAAACTGAAACTTGACAACAATTCTGAATTCAATAGTGAAGACTTAAACTCTTTTAGTACAGTAGTCTTCGTTTTTAACAAAGAATATATTGACTCAAAATTAACTTGGGATTCGAGAACTGAATTAGGAGAACCAATTGCATTTGACGTAGGAGAAAACACAACTATACGAACTGAAATTGAAATCCTAGAAGAAAAAATCCAATACGCAGAATTAAGAAAAGATGGAACACAAACACCAATAGATACTTTCAATGAATTTGAAAATTGGCGTTTTAGAGAAGAGAGTAAATCAATACGCCTAATTATATCTAATAACACAATTCCATTTGACAAAGGACATTTTAAATCAACTTTAAATTCAATTACGAAAGATAATATTGATTCTTTAATAATCGGAACCGATAAGGAAATTGAAGATTTAAAAGTTTTGGCTAATTCAACAAACGACTTCCAAGAATTTAGCGAGTACGAATTTGAAATCAATTTAACACACTTAAAGTCTTCTGTTTCTGCACTTCTCCAAGACGAACCTACTAAGGATGTAGTTATAGATATTTTAGAGAACAATAAAGATTTATATAAATGGGTAAAAGAAGGGCTAGAGTTTAATGAAAATAAAGATACTTGTTCTTTTTGTGAAAACCCTGTAACAACTGATAGAATTACTTCTTTGAACAACTATTTCTCAAATGCTTCGAAAGAATTAAGAGATAAAATTTCTAAACAGAGAGAGCTAATAGAAAAGGAGATTTCTTCTATCAATGCTTTGGAAATACCAAAAAGTAAAAATGACTTTACAGAAAAAGAAAGGGAAAATATTGATTTAAAAATTAAGTCTTTTGGACTAGCTAAAACAAATTACATTTTGGAATTGAATCACCTACTTCAAGAACTTTCCAGAAAAGAAGATGGTAATATTTTTAATTCCATTACCCTATCAGACACTAATTATGAATTGACCGAGCTTGAAGATTGGTTTACTAGTGTTAATGAAATCATTCAAAGACACAATTCCTTAATATCTAATTTTGAGACGGAAAGAAATGATGCACGCAACAAATTAAAAAAGCACCTGATTGCGAACTACTTAAAAAATGAAAGCTATTTCGATAAAAAGACCAAAAGTGAAAATGCACAAGACTGGCAAAAAATATACATTAACTATATAACTAGTAAATCATCTGTAAAACAAGAAAAACTAGACTCTTTAAAAACTATTACAAAAGGAAAAGATGAATTAAATAAATTCATTCAAAAATTCTTGAATAGAAATGATATCAAAATTGATGTAACGTCAGAAGATAAATTCATACTGTTACGTAAATCTAGACCGGCTAGAAACCTTAGTGAAGGTGAAAAAACCGCTATAGCATTTTCATATTTTTTGGTTCAATTGGAAAGTTTAGGAATCAATCAAATGAGAAATACAATAGTATTCATTGATGACCCTATTTCAAGTTTAGACACAAACCATATATCTCAAGTTTATTCCTTGATAAATTCATATTTCTTTAGAAAGAATATTGATGCAGAGAATCCAGAGAAAGTAATTAACTGTTTTAAACAACTTTTTATCTCGACACATAACTTTGAGTTTTTCTCATTTTTAAGAGATTCAACTCAACTGAAAAAAAAGAAAAGAAGAACAAACCCGAGAACAGGAGAAAAAGAAGATGTTCCGAATTTTGGGCTCTATCAAATTCAAAAGATTGACACTGACAATTCAATTCTGAAAGGTTTAGGTAAAGCTTTAAAAAGATTTAAGTCTGAATACATCTACTTATTCAGCCTAATTTACCAATACAAAAATGAAATTGAAAATGGCGGAGAGGTTTATGATATTCTAATTCCGAATGCGCTAAGAAGATTTTTAGAAATATATACACTAATGAAGATTCCTAATGAACCTGATAGTGTGGAGAATCGAATAACAGAGTTAGTAGATGATATTAACAATTTTAAAACACTCAATCATTTCTCGCACTTTACATCATTTGAGAAAGCAACAAGACACGATGAACTGATAATGGTCCTGCCAACAGCTTGTAATGAATTATTTAAATTATTGGAATTGGATGAAAAACATTTTGAAGCTCTTAAAAAAGCTATATAAAAGAGCCAGCATGCAACATGGTATATAAGTAATAGAGGCTCAATTCCCAACTCTTCGAAGTCCCGATAGCTATCGGGAGCAACTTCGAAGCCTTCCCATTATCCGTAATTTAAGAAACCCGCCTCCTCCTATTGTTGCAATTGATACATGGTATAGGGTGCAATACATACCCAAATAAGGACCAACACCCAAACTCTTCCTTTTACAATATCATAATCATCTAGTAGTTTATTCCAAGAATGTCCCGCTACATAATGCCCAAATAAAAACTCAAAAATGACGGTGAGCACCAACCATATCAAACCAATCATGATGGCCTGTTTGGCTGAGGTTGGAAACCAAATCTTAATCAAAATCCATACATACACACCAAATAATATGATCATGCTAGCGGTTGACAACTGATGCGCTTGCAGTTCATTAAAGCGACTTGCTAAGAATTTCTCCCGAAACAATCCGTTGACAATAGCAATAACAATCATCGGAAACCAGGCTATAATATACTTCCACATGGGTTGCGTTTTCTAAATTGGTAATCAATGGCAAACCTATTGAATGTGAGACCCGTTTTCTATGATTTTTGTCATTAGCTGTTTTATAAATGCCTATGGCTAATTAGGTTAACACTCAGCGCTTCAAAGTTTTTTAGTACAAGGCAACAATGATATTTTTTCGTTATTTTGATTCAGATCATGAATACCGAATTACAACAACATATTGAATTACTTTTTGGAAGTATTGGTGTGATATTGGGCCTGTTTTTCTCCATATTCCTGCTTATTTCCCGAAAAAAGCAACCCAAAGCCAATATCTTTTTAGCCATCTATTTAATAGCCTTTAGCCTTCGTATAGGCAAATCACTGTTTCATAATTATTTTGAAATAGATGCTACCTTGAGAACATATTTTTTAACCATACAGTTATGTATTGGTCCTTCGCTATTACTGTATTCTTCCTATCTATTCAAAAGGGAAATAACCAGCTTTCATCGTGCATATATTCACTACATCCCATTTTTTGTGCTACTGAGTATTGCCTGGTTGATACCCAATAATGGTAATCCCATTTTCGGCATATTTTATACTATTTTAATTGCACACATGTTTGGCTACACGCTATTTTCACTTTTTTGGTTAAATAAACCTACTAAGAGAAAAGCGACGCCGGGAGATCATAAGATTAAAACATGGCTTCATTACTTCTTAGGGGCAAATCTGTTGGTCATCATATTATATTTTTTAATATCAGAGATGATTATCCCGTTTTATTTAGGACTGTCGTTCTTATTTTCTTTGGTCATCATTTTCTTTTCATTTTGGGCACTTAAAAATCCGTTTTTATTTAGGGTGCCTGCAGAGAAATATAAGCATTCACCCATCGATGATGCCGAAGCGTTTCAATTAGTAGAGCGATTAAAAAAGTTAATGAACAGCGAAAAGCCATATCTTAATCCTTCACTTACACTTCTGGAACTTAGTACCAAATTAGCGGTGTCTTCCAAAGCGCTGTCGCAAGCAATTAATCAAACAGAATCATTGAATTATTCACAATTTGTTTCAAAATACCGTATTGAAGAAGTGAAACGATTATTAAGATCAGATTCGCACGCCAAATTTACCATTGCTGCCATAGCCTATGATAGTGGTTTCAATAGTATTTCTTCCTTCAATGCCGCTTTCAAAAAACATACCGGAACAACCGCCCTAGACTTTAGAAAGGCAATACAAGCCGATTAGTGTATTCGTAACCTTAAGAAGTCCTTTTAAATTATCAATAGTGTTGCCAGCATCATGATATTGGTAGGATGAGAACTATCCTGTTCCCATATTTACGCCAAAATAAGTATTATGAAAACAGTAGTATATCTATTAATTGCGACCGTTCTTTTTTCTTGTAAGCAACGGCCCGAAGAAATTCCCCATTATTTAAGAAAAGACAATTTCACAGTGCTGAGGGTAATCATTAAAAATGACAGCAATCAAATTTTAATGATCGGCGGAAAAGATTGGTGGGGAATGCCCTATGTAAACCTATCAAAAAGGCAATTTTTAAAAGAGGCCATCGATAGCATGGCAGTAGAACATGGTATTGAAATAGAAAATATTGAATTCAGGGGACAGTTCTGTTTCAAATATGATTACAAGCCCAACATGACATTCCGTAACTACTATGTAGCGCACTATAAAAGTGGAGAAATAAAGGTGCCAAAAAATACGCTAGAAGATGAATTTGAGAAAATAGAATGGGTTGACGAAGGCGAAGCAATCGAAAGAAATGGGAATACCGGGATAAAGGAAATTACCAGGCATATACTCAATAATCCAGATGAGGTGTGGGGAGGGTCTTTTATGGTCAGTCATACAGAAGATGACCACCCGACAACAATGGTCGAATCGTTCTATCCGCTATTTCAAAGTCGGCATAAAAAATAACATTATTGTCATATCACTTAGGGAGTCTTCAGCCTGCATAGCGCATTGCCGATGAATTCCTTAATCGGGATTCATCGCAATTTGCTATCTTTCGGTTAAGTCAGAAAATAACATCCACGGTTTTTCGTACCATGCTATTATAAGCGCAGTGGTAGGTTATGGAGACCATTAGAAATACAAATGGACTCATATCAAGAAAAACAGACAATAAAACAACGTATGGAAAAACACTTTGAATTAACCAACAGTGAATTTGAACAACAATTCAATACCTGTGAACTGCACCCTTCATATTTTACCCACGAGGCGCATTTAAGACTTGCATGGATAAATATTTCTAAATACGGAATTGAACAGGCTATAAAAAATATACAAAGGCAACTCATAATCTTTGTGGAATATGCCGGTGCAAAAGATAAATACAATATGACCTTAACCATTGCGGCTACAAAGGCAGTATATCATTTTATGCTCAAATCTGGTAGTGCTACTTTTAAGGATTTTATGGAAGAATTTCCGCGGTTGAAAACAAATTTTAAAGATTTAATGGCTTGTCATTACGGATTTGATATCTACCATGCTGAAAAAGCTAAAAAGGAATTTTTAGAACCCGATTTAGTGCCATTTGATTGAAAACTGAAATGCCATTTCTGTCAGCATCGGCTATCTGCAATTACTGGTGCTATATAACCGCTTAAGATCCTTACTAATTTTCAGGTTAGTGTGTACTTGTAAATTATATGCTAATCCGAACAACTACTCATCGTCAAACCAGTTAAACATCATTGCAAATAACACTATGAAATTTAAGCTTCTTATGTTCCTTTCTATAGTTTTAATGGCATTTACAATGGTCGACATCGCACCTAACCCGATTAGCGCGAATGGAATTTTAACCAAAAGTGATGTCAAAATTCGTATGGAATCTGAAAACGTTCAGGTTGAACTGTACAAAGAACACGCTATAGTTGAATGCACTTTTGAAATGGTTAATTATGGAGACCACACTGATTTAGAAGTGGGTTTTCCGGTAATGGATTTTCACCATTGGTCACTTGGTACATATGCAGTGGACGATAAATCTAAATTTAAGATTGAAGTAGATGATTTCGAACTGGAAGAAAGTGATATCAAAGTACCGGAAGAGTTGGATAGTATTTACAGTGTTTTCAAGAACAAGTGGATGATGAATAACGAATACAATCGAAAAATAGATAGCCTGTACAAATCGAACAATGTAAAAAAGTTAAAAAATGGCACATTAAGCTATTCAAAAAAGACAGATTATAAAAAAGTAAATAAAACTCGTGACGCTCTTTATAATAAGTATTCATCAAGTTTCAGCATATCGGGCGATTTAATTTCAAAATTTGAGGAATTAACTAAAGAAAAAAAGTATCCCTGGTATGTTTGGAAGGTGACTTTTAAAGAAAACGAAAAAAGGACGATTAAGGTAAAATATCAACTTCCGTCAGGAATTGCTTACAGAAATCAATACCGTTATTTTAAATACATTTTACACTCAGGTGCAGGATGGTATAAAGACATTGGTAAAGCAACAATAACATTGCATTTAAACGATTTTAGTCTAAGTGATAGCAAGGAAATATCCCCGGAGGGATACACTATTGACAAAGCAAATAATACCATTGAATGGAATCTGCTCAACATAGAGCCGACAGAAAAGGACGATATCTATTTTCAATATGCGACCTCTGAGGACAAAAAGATATATAACAAAGCAACCCGAAAGCGAAGAAGACAACTAAAAAGACTTAGTAAAAGGAATAAGAATTGAAAACTACACGGCGCAACAATGCATAAAAACAAAAGGGATTTTATCACGTAATGTAAATGGAAGAACTAAAGGTTAAAATCAAGTGCGAAGATAATTTTGAGATTTCTGGGAAATTATTAAAACCAGAAAGAATTAAATCTGCTGTAATGATCGCCCCGGCCACAGGAATCAAAAAAGAATTTTACGCTGCATTCGCTTTTTTTCTTGCAGAAAATGGATTTGCTACATTAACATTCGACAACAGGGGCATTGGTGAATCTAAAGGAAATGCTATCAACGCTTCCAATGCATCGTTGACCAATTGGGGGAAATTAGACATGACAGCAGCATTGGAGTATTTAAAAAGCGAAATCCCATATTCTGATTATCATCTTATTGGGCATAGCGCTGGTGGACAATTAGTTGGATTGATGAAAAATGCGAAAGAACTCAAGTCAATGTTTAACTTTGGTAGCTCATCAGGAAGTTTGCATTATTCAAAATACCCCTTTAGACTAAAATCTTCCTTTTGGCTAAATTGTTACATTCCTATAAGCAATCTGATATTTGGACATACAAAATCGCAATGGGTTGGGATGGGAGAGCCACTTCCAAAAAATGTTGGAAAGGAATGGACTAAGTGGTGCAATGGAAAAGGCTATGTAAAAGTGGATTTAGACACTAAAATAAAAGAACATTTGTACAATGAACTGAATTTACATTCACTCTGGGTGCATGCAGCAGACGATCCAATTGCGAATTATGAAAACGTTCAAGACATGATTCGGGTTCATCCTAATATTCGATCAAAGATACGGACGCTATCACCTGAAGAATACGGATTTAAGGATATTGGACATATGAAATTTTTTAGTAAAAGAAGAAAGGAACTATGGAGTTTGGCCACAAAATGGTTAAACGAAAATTAAGTACTGTATACAACCAGTATACCCTAAATAATACATGAAAAACTTTAAAACGATACAAGAATATTCAAAGGCAACGGGAATCCCCAATGCTAAACACGAGCATTTTGTAGTTAGAAGTTTTCAAGAGAATATGCCTACCGTTGTCCATAAAATGCCCGCTTTTCGACATGCTTTTTATGCCATCGCTTTAAAAATGAATGGGGATGGGAAAGCCGTATCCAGTCATTATTCAGAATTTCCAGAAGGCTCGGTGGTGTTTTTCAACTCGCCCTTTCAGATGTTGTCTTGGGATATTGCACCAAATTGGGAGGGGTTTTACGTTTTAATGACGCGAGACTTTTTAGCACAACACACTATTTTTAAAGACTTCTTAGAACGGTTTCCTTTTCTTAAGATTGATAAAGCCATTCCCTTTCAAGTCAACGAACAAGAAACCAAAACGCTGTTGAACATCTATCAACAGATTAATGAAGAGTATCACAGTGATAAGCTTGACAAATTTGATTTTATTAGTGCTTATGTGCTGTTGCTTTTAAATCATGTTAAACGGTATTTTCATAAAGAAACATCGGCAGAAAAGGCCAGCCAAATCATTAGAACGGCCGATTTGAAATTAGTAAGTCGTTACCAGGAATTAATCGAGCTTCATTTTCGAGAAGATAGGCATTGGGATGATACTAAGAATGTGCACTCCCCAAGTTTTTATGCCGACATATTGAACATACATCCAAACTATTTAAATGCCATTGTAAAAAATAATTTAGGGATTACTGCATTACAATATATTCATAAACATCTATTGCATCTGGCAAAATCTTACCTTACCCAAACAAAGCTTAGTGTAAAAGAAATCGCCTACCAGCTTCAGTTTGATTCGCCGAACAATTTCAACAATTTTTTCAAAAAGCACACTCAAAATACACCTGGCAAGTATCGTAAAGCTGCCAATATTTGAAATTCATACTTCTTGATTTGTTTTCATAAATAAGTCAGCGCTGTCCTGTTCGCATCTTTGTATCAACAAAAAATAAATGATATGAAGAATTTAATGATCGTCTTAACAAGCCTTTTTGTGATGACCTTAAGCGGACAAGAAATGAGAAATATTCAAGAAACCATCAGTACCCTTTTCGTTGCAACAGATAATAATAATTGGCAGGAGGTGGAAGGGATTTTTGCTTCAAAAGTATTGCTAGACTATTCGTCTATGACAGGAATTGAAGCATCGAGAGTTACCGCAAAAGAGATTGTAAAAAGCTGGAAGCACATACTTCCCGGTTTTGATCATACACATCATCAAATAGGCAACTTTATTATTGAACAGAAAGGAAATACTGCAAAAGCATTTTGTTACGGTACGGCTACTCATTATCTGGAAAATGAAGCGGAAAACCTATGGACGGTTGTGGGTAGTTATGATTTCGATTTAATAAAGGAAAAAGAAGAATGGCTAATTACTAAAATGACCTTCAATTTCAAATACCAAACAGGAAATATAAAGTTGCCACAATTGGCATCTAAAACATTAACATCTAAAAAATACATCATGAAAAAAGTAACATTTCAAAGTGGAGGCTTAGACCTCGTGGGCGACCTTTATCTACCAGCAAATTATGAAGAAGGAAAACAATATCCTGCGGTTCCGATATTAGGACCGATGACCTATGCTAAAGAGCAGGCGCCAACTGAATATGCGAAAAGATTTGCAGAAAGGGGCTATGTAGCATTAGCATTCGACCCTCGTTTTAGAGGGGAGAGCGCGGGTGTTCCTAGAGAATTGGAAGACCCTATTGCGAAAGTAGAAGATGCAAAAGCGGCAGCCAAGTATCTCGCTGCCCTTCCAATGGTCAATGATGCACAAATTGTTGGATTTGCCCTCTGTCAGGGCAGCTCAGAAATGCTAAGAGCCGTTTCAGAAGATGACATCTTTAAAGGATTAGTGACAGTAGCGGGCCATTATCGCGATCGAGAGGGCGATATTCAATGGATGGGAACAGAGGAAGCGCTGGAAGAACGAATTGCTGCAGGAAAAGTAGCACTCAATACTTTTAAGCAAACGGGAAAAGTAATCAACGTTCCAGCTGTCGACTCGACCAGAATGGACGTAGGCATGCCAGGAAAGTTTGTTTGGGATTGGTACCATACCTGGTCGGACAAAGGAATTTGGACCAATAATTATCCCAAAATGAGTGATGCCCTACTTTTTGAGTACGAGTCGCTAACGGCAGCCCAAAAGCTCGACAAACCATATTTGATGATTCACAGTGATAATAGTTTCTTGCCGGATGCAGCTAAAAGACAGTTTGAAGCAGTACCCATAACCAAGAAAAAACTACAATGGGAAGGGGAAACAGGACATCTTCAATATTATGATGACCCTGAAGTTTTAGATAGGACGGCAAATCAAGCCATCGCATGGTATAATGCTATATTTGAATGAAATAAAATTCATCGCTCAGCGAACGTATAGTATTGTTATAAAACATACGATCATCGCACTTAATAATTCATAAAGCAATGGTGGTTTGAGATACACTCAAACCGCCATTGTCATTTAATAAGTATCTTGCAATGTGAAAAAGTAGTGGTGATAATGTCCGCTATGACAAAACAGTTGGACTTAATTTTAAAGAATGAAAATACTGTTACTTGGTGCTACCGGTAGAACAGGAAAATTAGTGCTGGAAAAAGCCTTAGAAAAAGGACATAGGGTACATTGTCTTTCTAGAAATTCGCAGCGATTAACCACACAAAACGGACTAAAAATCTTCGAAGGAGACCCGAGTAAAAGTGCTGATTTAGAAAAAGCAATTTCCGGCTGTAATGCGATCATCAGTGTTTTAAATATTTCACGAACATCCGACTTTCCTTGGTCCAAGTTAAGAACACCTGCAACCTACCTTTCTGAGGTGATGCAATTATTGATACCAATTGCTGAAAAGGAACATATTAATAGAATTTCAATTTGTTCGGCATGGGGAGTGGCCGATTCGAGAAAGGACATCCCAAAATGGTTCAGGTGGTTTATTGACAATAGTAATATTGGAGTAGCTTACGAAGATCACCATAGGCAGGAAAAAATCATTGTGGAATCAAATCTGGACTGGACCATTGTTCGCCCAGTGGGACTTATGAACGCGAAACGCACTGAAAAAATTAAAGAAACTTTTGAGAACAAACCGAAGCCAAGCTTATTGATAAGTCGAAAAAGTGTCGCTACCTATCTTTTGGATAGCCTGAACAGAACAGATCTGGTTCAGAAAAAAGTGGTGATATCAAAAAAGTGAAAAACCTTTTACAACAAGGTATATAAAACATTGATGGTTGAATCATTAAAATGGAACATACGTTCATAATCAAAATCCGTTTTTTTAAGTAAATTTCAACAATAGAACCAGCTTTTAACTCAAGGCGAATTAAACAGATTAACCAATGAATGATGCTATCGAAATACCATTGAGTAAAACCAAAATACTACTACTATTAATTGGTGCAATCGCTTTTGTTATCTTGGGAGTAGCATTCACGATAAGTCCGGGAACTTTTCAAAGTGGAGTATTTAGAAGTTCAGAAATCATTCGAATTATTGGAATCGTATCAGTAGTGTTTTTCGGACTATGTTTGCTTTTTATAGCAAGAAAGTTGGTTGATAATAAAGTTGGATTGACAATTGATCAGTATGGTATTACCGACAATACCAATGGAACCAGCGTCGGGCTTATTGAATGGGACGACATTACCAATATTAGAACCATACAAATCGCTTCCACAAAAATTATGATGCTCGATACCGATCAACCTGAAAAGTATATGGAGCGTGCAACAAATGCAATCTCAAAAAGAGCCATGAAAGCAAACCATAAAATGTATGGTTCACCGCTATCGATTGTTTCAAATTCACTGAAAATAAAATACAAGGATTTAGAAAAGCTCATCTGGGAAGAATTTGATAAAAGAAGAAAATAACAAACTACTTTATATATTCTATATGGTGGCGCATGAGCAAACTGGTTAGTTGAACGATTAATCCCTACATTTATAAATCATAATAAATTCAATTTTGAATGAATAAACCGGTAAAAGTATTTGCGCTGTCGCTAACAGCTTTGCTATTGCTAGCGTACCTTGTTTTTGGATTTTTAAAAAGTAAGGATGATGTTTCTGAAAAAAGCGAAGCAACACAGGCAGATGTAACCTTTGATACCTTGGTCTGGTCAGATGAGTTTGATGGTGAGGGCGCCATTGATGAGGAAAAATGGTTTCATCAAACACAGCTTCCTCCTGGTGGAAGTTGGTGGGGTGGCATTATTCAGCATTATACTAACAAAGAGGCTAACTCGTATTTAAAAGATGGTTATTTAAACCTAGTTGCTAAGAAAGAAACGTTTAGTGATCAGGGAGAGACCAAAGAATATACTGCTGCGAGATTGAATTCGAAATTTGCATTTACCTATGGTCGGGTAGAAGTTCGAGCAAAACTCCCTACAGGTAAAGGAACCTGGCCAGCTATTTGGATGCTAAACACCAATATTGATGAAGATGGTGCTTATTGGGACAATAAGGGTTTTGGAACCACCAAATGGCCCAAGTGTGGTGAGATTGATATTTTGGAACACTGGGGTAAAAATCAAGATTATGTTTCGAGTGCCCTGCACAATGGTGCCAGCTATGGCGATCATGTGAAAAATGTGGGTGGGCAACAAATTACAGGCGCTTCAACAGAGTTTCATGATTATACTTTTGAATGGACTGAAGAAAAAATGACCTTTAGTGTTGATGGTATTGAGCATTTTAGATACCAACCCGAACATAAAAATGCGGATACTTGGCCCTATGATTCGGACTATTATTTTATACTAAACATTGCTATTGAACCCAATATAGACCCTGATTTTATTGAAAGTCCGATGGTAGTCGATTATATAAGAGTTTATCAGTGAGTGATTAATAAAAGCTAGACCAATCGTTTAAACTTTCACGCGATACTGATAAGGGTTACTCCCGGGAGTGCTTTTTTGTACTTTCGGTAATCGCTCATAAAACCCACTGGCCAACATCTTTTTTTGAAAACGACTACGATCTATATCCTCATTTAAAATTACCTGATGTAGCTGATGTAGCTCCGGCATGGTGAACTCTGCATCCAGTAAATGATGCGTGAGTTGTTCTTTTTGAATGTCTTGAATTAATCGTTGTCTGGCAGTATTAACAATAGACTTATGATCCATCCACATGTCGGGTAAATCGTCAAAATCAAACCAACCAAAAGCTTCATCAAAATGACTAACACTTGGGTGGGTGTTTGCAATATTCACTAAAGAGAAGTACGATAAGGTAACAAAGCGGTTATTAAACCAATAATCATCCCGCCATTCCATTCCTTGTTTGTCAAAATAATCTTTAAAAACACTTTTAAACTGACGATTGTGATCGCCAAATACTGATAAAAAAGTAAAATGCGCGTTACGAAGGCCGGTACGTTGTGTTAGCGTGCTTTGCACAGCATCTTCTACAGACTCATCCTTTTTAATATAACCACCCGGTAGTGCCCATCGGTCTCCAATTTTCAGTAAAAGGCATTTTAATCGCTTATGCTCATAACCAATAATAACCAGATCAATCGATAGATTGGGTAAAAAAATCTCCGGGCCCTTTTCTAAAAACTCTTCTAACTCCATAGTACAAAACTATAAAAAAATAATTCGTGACTAACTGACACAATTAGAAAGAAATAGTATATTTGTGACATTACGACACAATTAAAAGTATATAAATGAAAAAAGCTATTCGCATCTCGTTAAAGATTATTGGAGTCCTTGTTGTTTTGCTACTATTAGGGGGTCTTATTGGCTGGTGGTACATCAATTCATCCTTCCTAGATTTTGAAGATGACTATGTTGAGAAAAGGGAGTTCAACGAATTGACAGTTGATGGCTATACCTTTTTCGATAGAAATGGCAATGAGAAATTAGACCTATATGAAGATAGCCGAGAGCCCTTTGACAAGCGGGTGGATGATGCGCTATCTCAAATGACTTTAGAAGAAAAAATTCATTTACTAAAAGGATCAGGTATTGGCTCGGCTTTAGGTATGGGCGATACGGCTATCCCCGGCGCGGTGGGCACCATTGTACCAACACCGCGTTTGGGATTACCAACTATTTATTTGTCTGATGGTCCTGCTGGATTGCGAATTGCTCCTAATAGAGAAGGAGAGGAACGTACGTATTACTGTACTGCGTTTCCGATAGGAACCTTAATGGCCTCCACTTGGAATACCGATTTGGTCAACCAAGTTGGTACCGCTATGGGAACCGAAGCAAAAGAATATGGGATTGATGTGATTTTAGGCCCCGGCGCCAACATTCATAGGCATCCACTATGCGGACGGAATTTTGAATATTATTCTGAAGATCCGGTATTAACGGGTTTTATTGGAGCTGCGATGGTTAATGGTATTGAATCACAAGGTGTCGGTACTGCAGTGAAACACTTTGTAGCCAACAATCAAGAAACCGATCGTAACTTCAATGATGTGATTGTTTCCGACAGGGCCATGCGAGAGATTTACTTGAAAGGCTTTGAGATCATAGTCAATAAATCACAACCTTGGACCATCATGTCTTCTTACAATAAAGTTAATGGAACATATGTACCCGAGAGTAAAAACCTTTTAACAGATATATTGCGCGATGATTGGAAATTTGAAGGTTTGGTAATGACCGATTGGTTCGGCGGAGATAATGCACCAGCCATGATCACTGCTGGAAATGATTTATTAGAACCCGGGACTAAAAAGCAATGGCAGGCTTTGGAAGAAGCTGTAGAAGAAGGCACACTTTCTGAATCAGTAATAGACACAGCGACCAAACGTATTTTAAAGTTGATCATGCAGTCTAAAAAGATGCAAAACTATCAATATGGGAACAATCCGGATTTAGATAAGCATGCAAAGATTACCCGTCAGTCGGCCGCAGAAGGAATGATACTACTTAAAAATGAGCAAGCGCTACCCCTAACAAATACCAAAAACATCGCATTATTAGGAGTTACCTCTTATGACTTTATTGCTGGTGGCACTGGTTCGGGTGATGTCAATGAGGCCTACACTATTTCATTAGAACAAGGCTTAGAAAAAGCAGGGTATACCATTAATAAAAAAGCGAAACAGCTCTTTGAATCGCACAAAGTAGCCAATGAAGAAGCCTTTGTAAAGCCAGAAGGTTTAGATGCGATGACCAATCCTTATTTTCCGCCCAGAATGGCATATTCTGAAGAAGACTTATCAGGAATTGTTGAAAGTGCTGATATCGGTATCATTACCATTGGAAGGAATAGCGGCGAAGGTGGTGACCGGGTTGAAAAAGGTGATTTTCTGTTATCAGATATAGAACAAGAAATGATTAGCGATGTCTGTGCTGCTTTCAAAAAAGCAGCTAAAAAAGTGGTGGTGGTTCTAAATGTTGGTGGAGTCATTGAAACAGCTTCATGGAAAGCCAAACCCAATGCCATTTTGCTCGCGTGGCAAGGAGGTCAAGAAGGGGGCAACTCCGTTGCTGATATTTTGAGTGGCAAAGTGAATCCTAGTGGCAAGTTACCCATGACTTTTCCAATAAACTTAAATGACCATGCTTCGAATGCCAACTTTCCGCTGGATGGAGAGCCAATTGATTTCATTAAAATGTTAATGAGCAGTAAGGAGGAAAAACCAGAGGAAGAAAAAATTAAAAATAAAGACTACACCAATTACGAAGAAGGAATTTACGTAGGTTATCGACACTTTGACAAGGCACAATTACCCGTTTCCTATCCATTTGGATATGGTTTATCATATACAAACTTTGAATTTAGCGACCTTGCTGTTGTGTTGGAAAATGATGCGATTACAGTGTCAGTGACAGTGACCAATATTGGTAATTTACCAGGAAAAGAAGTGGTGCAAGTGTATACTGCTAAATCAGATACGACCATAGATCGCCCAGTAAAAGAATTAAGGACGTTTGCCAAGACACAAAGCCTTGAGTGCGGTGAAGCAACCACATTAAACTTCCAAATTCCGGTTTCTGAATTGAGGTATTGGTCAGAGGCCAAATCAAAATGGGATTTAGAAGAAGGGATTTATGGTATTCATTTGGGGACTTCAAGTAGGGATATCAAACTATCTGAAGTAGTTGAGGTGGGCAAATAGTGGCATTTTATAAAAGCTAGAAGGTATGTTTAAGACGCAACGTATTAAATATATACACATCATAAAGATGTTCAATACCTACAGCTATGAAAAATAGTGCCATTCTTATTTTATTTTTCACCAATATATTATTAAGCCCAACAATTATGAATGGGCAGGATAGTGATCAAAGTAGGATGAGACTTGGGCTAACAGCTAGTTTTGAGAATAATATAAGCTCAGAAACTATTTTTTTTGATGATGTAACAGGGTTCTCTGCTGATTATGACACATCTAATTATCGTTTTGGTTTAAATCTGGAGTACTTTTTTAAAAGTAAACTCACCATAAATACTGCTATTAATTATTCAAACAATGATTTTACTGGTACATATTTTTGTTTTGTGTGCGATTTTGCCGCACCACCGGATCCGGAAGATGTGAATTTTCGATTTATAGAAGTTCCTATTACCATGAAATATTACTTCTTACCTGGTAAATTTAAGCTGTTTGCGGAGGCAGGTTTCAACAATCTTTTTGCATTAAACAACCTTGGTTATGATGCTAGGAAAAACAGTTACATTCTAGGATTAAAAGCTGGTGGAGGAGTTGAATTTAGCTTAAGTCAGCAATTAGCTTTACAATTCAAAGTTGACTTCGATAACAGCAGTTCAAGAGTGCTAAAAGATTCTGATTTCGCTTTAGAATCACTGCATATTGGATTTGGATTATTTAAACGATTATGAAACAATACTACAACAATTACCATAGGTTACTTTAACTCATAATCAAAAGCTATACTATTTTATTTCCATAATAAATACTTAACTTGAGGACTTTCAGGTTTCATTGAAAGTAATCAATTCAAAAATAACGATCCACATGGTGTCCAGTCTTGATGGTTTTATTGCCAAAAAAGACGGGAGTGTATCTTGGATGCAATCAAATGACCGCTATGAATTGGGTCAGGAACTTACTGATGAATACATTGCTGAGTTTTTAGAATCTATCGATTGCTATGTAATGGGCGCACGAACCTATGAACATGCGCTTGAACTTGGTTGGTCTTATGGTAATAAACCGGTTATTGTTTTGAGCCATAAAAAGCTAAAACAAGACAGACAATCGGTCAGCTTTGCAAGTGGAAACCTCACTCAACTTGTAAATGATAAACTAAGAAGAAAGTATCAAAACATTTGGATGGTTGGGGGATCAGAAACAACTAAAGAATTTCTTCTCTTAAACCTGGCAGATAAAATTGTATTAACGATTATCCCTGTGATTTTGGGAGATGGTATCTTGTTTTTTGACTTTATTGGTAAAGAACAATCATTGCATTTAGAAGATGTGACCGCCTACAAAGATGGCATGGTTGAGTTGACTTACGAAATAAGGAAATAGACAACAAGGCTTGTCAATTCGAGTTTCCTGACTAATCGGAAAGATCATCTTGATAGATTAAGAATTGGTCAAGCCACAATAAATTTATAATATTAGTTTCCGGCACGCTTCTGTATCATACGGATTTGCCCCATATGATTAGCCTGATGCTCCATCACATGATACCATGCCCAATGATAGTTCATCCTGCTTGCTTTAGTATTTAACCAGGCATCATCCTTAGTCTTTAGCATTTTCTTGGTATCTGCCCGCACTTCATCCCAAATATCCAGATAGTGTTTAATAGGTTTTCCCTTTAATAATTTTGAGTTTCTTGCATTGTCGCCTAAACCTAAAGCTAGTCCCCAGGTTTTTTGTTCTTCGGCATTAAATTGTCTGCCTTCAAATGTATACACTTGATAGTATTTTTCAGTGGCTGCCAAGTGATAAATCATGGCCCCTATTCGGTTGGCATTTTTATCTAATAAAAAATCAGTTTGCTCTTGATTAAGACCCTTAACTGATGAGCTTACTCGTGACTTAAGATCATCCAACATGGTAATTAAAATTCCGATATTTGGGGAGTAACCTTCAATTGATTTGATTTCGTATTGTGCCTTTGATGTGAATGCGAAAAAGAAAAAGCTGATCGCTAAAACTACTTTTTTCATGTTTATTGTATTAGTTTCTTAGTAAACTTAGGAAAAAGGTGAGATGTTAAGCTAGTTTTTGTGAGATTTTTAGGGAATGAAAGCGTCTAAACCCGAATAACTTTCCCCTTTCGATATAGCCAAAAAGCAAACAACCATACCAACATTGTGATGCTTAAGGCGAACAATAAACTTCCCAATTTATCACCAACAGGTTGAAATACCTTTTGATATAACAAGGCATATCCGTTGCTATCGTCTAATCTAATAATGCGCATCAGTATTTTGACGATAACGATGGACAGTACGTAGCTAATAAGAGGATTCTGACCAAAAACCTTAAAAATAAAGCCCCATTTTTCTATTTTCATAATATCGATGCTCCAGATTAGAGCAGCCCAGACGAACGTAATAATACCACCTGTGAAAAACACATAAGACCCTGTCCATAAAGGTTTATTTATGGGGTATATCGTATTCCACAAAAGCCCAAGTCCAATGGCGACTAATCCGAAAAAAATCAGGTTGCTGGTTTTGTCAGTAACCAATTTTTCTGATAGCATGAAATACCCACATACTAAGTAGCCCAACAGTACTTGGGCAGCCGATGATAAAGTTCCAAGTAAGCCTTCTGGATCGAACGGTATTCCAAAACCACCATACACGTGACTTTCCCCAACTAACATAATATCCAAGGGGCCACTAATATTACCTTCTAAGGCGAAAGGATCAGTTCCGGAAGGGAAAAAGTATAAAATACCCCAATGCACTAATAACAGTATAGTAGTAATCCCAATAATAGCTTTTCGGTTTTTAATGAAACTAAGAATGATTCCGGCAACTAGAAAAGCCAATGCAATTCGTTGTAAAACTCCAAAAATTCGTAGATCCGCTATGTTTTTATGATAAAAAGGAAACCAATTTAGTGCAAGGCCGATTAAAAAAATGAGAAGCCCACGTTTTAGCACTTTGTATAAAACGGATCGATTGTTTTTTTGCTTTTTTTTAAATGAAATGTACATAGACATACCGACGATAAACAAGAAACTTGGAAACACCAAATCAGTAGGTGTGGTACCATGCCATTTTGCATGAAGCAGTGGTGCATATACATGTGACCATGAGCCCGGTGTGTTTACCACAATCATTAAAAAAATGGTTAATCCTCGTAGAATATCAATCGATTGAATTCGATTTTTCATGAAGTATGTTCGTTTGGTTGGTATAGTGAAGTTACTGTTTTTTGATAATTCTTAATTCAAATGCCTTTTTCCAGTGTAATGGCGAATCAAAATCATGTATTTTTGAAACGTGAAAGAAATTCTTACGCAATACATTCCTGATCGTGCTGTCGAACCGGTTTTTGAATTAATAAAGCTAAACCATATTCACCTTAAAATTGTTGCCGAACGTGTGACCCGTCATGGAGATTACCGAAGAATGCCGAATGGTCAGCATCAAATAACCGTGAATGCAAGTTTAAATAAGTATCGATTTTTAATTACGCTTATACACGAGATTGCTCATTTGGTTGCTTTCGAAAAATTTGGAAGAAGCATAAAACCGCATGGGGTAGAATGGAAAATGACTTTTCAAAAACTAATGGTGCCATTTATCAATCCATCTATTTTCCCAACTAATCTGCTACCAATAATCGCAAACCATTTTAGAAACCCAAAAGCTAGTAGCGACACGGATGCCCATCTTTCTATTGCATTGAAGAAGTTTGACCCCGAGAATGGTAAAAACTATATTTTTGAAATACCACAAGGAGGTATGTTTAGAATTTACAACGGTCGTATTTTTAAAAAGGGAAACAAACGCGTAAAGCGCTATGAATGTGTGGAAGTGAAATCGGGTAAGGTGTATCTGTTTAATCCCAATGTGGAGGTAGAAATTATTTAGAAAGAAAGAATAAAGATGAAAGAAGCAAGACTATTTGGGCAACTATAGAATTGAATATTAATTTATAGACGTAGTGAGAAATTAGAACAAATATACGCTCCTCTCCTTGAGGAGAGGCGGGGTGAGGTGTTTAAATTAGAAGAATTGAAAAAACTAGAACCATATTATTTGTTATTCATTGGTGTGATAATATGCCTATTATTTTCGGTTTCTAGTAATCTTAGAGACACTGCTTTAGATATTAATATTCATGATACCTACTATGTTATTGGTCTAGAAGACTTCAATCTGATAATAGGAATTATTCTGTTATTGCTAGGGTCTCTTTATATAGTGTTGGAAAAGTGGTTGTTTCAGCTGGATAGGAAGTTAAGTTGGATTCACATTGGGGTTACTATTTTAATATCTCTATTTCTTTTAGCTTCAAATATCTACTATATTGGGATAGAAGGATTACCAAAAAGATATTATACAAATACTTCCTTTCCTGTTGATAATAATACACTAATAGTGGTTTTACTATTGATTTTAGGTTTAATTCAGATTGTTTTTATAATTAATATTGCTAGAAGTTTTTTTAGAAACAAAATCAAACCCTCCTCAGAGGGAGATTAAAGTGAGAGTTTTCGTATCTAAATATATAAAATGAACAAAAATTATTACGCCATTTTGATGGCAGGAGGAGTAGGGTCACGTTTCTGGCCTGTTAGTACCAGCAGTTTTCCGAAACAGTTTCATGATATGTTGGGAACCGGTGAGACATTGATTCAAAAAACCTTTAGTCGGCTTTCAAAGATTGTTCCGGCCGAAAATATTTTTATCCTTACTAATGAACGCTATAACGACTTGGTGTTCGGGCAACTTGAAGGGATAACACGGAGACAAGTCTTACTAGAACCTGCTATGCGTAATACTGCTCCTTGTATTGTGTATGCGGCGCTTAAAATACAAAAAGAGAACCCAGATGCGGTGATGGTGGTGGCACCTAGCGATCATTGGATTGAAGATGAGCAGGCTTTTACTAATAATATCCAAACGGCTTTTGATACATGTGAAAATGAAGACGTTTTGATGACCTTGGGTATTACTCCTAGTTTTCCTAATACTGGCTATGGGTATATTCAGTATGAAAAAGGAGTTGAAAGTGAAGTTAGACGAGTGGAGCAGTTTACCGAGAAACCGGATTATGAGACGGCAAAGTCTTTTTTAGAACGAGGTAATTATTTATGGAATGCAGGTATTTTTATCTGGTCTGTAAGTAGCATAATAAGTGCTTTTCAAAAATTAGCACCTAACATGTTTCAATTATTTGATAAAGGTATGGAAAGCTATAATACGGAGGCTGAATCCGAATTTATACTTGAAAATTATCCAAAGGCTGAAAATGTATCTATCGATTACGGAATCATGGAAAAGTCAACCAATGTGAAGGTGTTACCTGCGACGTTCGACTGGAATGACCTAGGTACCTGGGGCTCATTGTATGATAAATTAGACAAGGATATGGCGGATAATGCGGTGGTTAACGGAAAAACACTACTGTTAAACGCCGAAAATAATATGATAAGCACTTCCAAAGATAAATTGATGGTGGTTGATGGGCTAAATGATTATATTGTAATTGACAAAGAAGAGGTACTACTTATTTATCCTAAAAAGAAAGAACAAGATATTAAAAAGGTACTTCAGCAAGTCAAAGATACGTTTGGAGAACATTACGGATAATACATGGAAAACACAACACCTAACCAAAACAATAATCAAAATCAGGGAGTAGAAGACGAAGTCTCTAAAGAAGAAGTAAAAAAAGAATTGGGCGAAGCTGTTGGTAGTCTTAAAAAGTTTTTAAGTGAACTTCTTGATATTCGTCATAATACCGATCAAAAAGCCACTATTGAAGCGATTGTGGCAGATATTCCTTTTAAGGGGCATACCTCTTGGATTCTCATTTGTTCTATTTTCATCGCGTCTGTAGGGTTAAACGCGAATAGTACCGCGGTAGTAATCGGAGCCATGTTAATTTCTCCACTAATGGGGCCTATTTTGGGTATGGGTATGTCGTTAGCTATTAATGATATTGATACGCTGAGACGCTCTGTAAAGAACTTTGTGGTTATGGTTATACTCAGTGTACTAACGGCCTTTTTGTTTTTTTATATTTTTCCTTTAAGAAATGATTCTTCTGAATTATTAGCGAGAACAGCACCAGATATTCGCGATGTCTTGATCGCATTTTTTGGTGGACTCGCTTTAGTAATCGCGAGGGCAAAAAAAGGAACTATTGCCTCCGTAATTTTTGGTGTAGCGATTGCTACTGCCTTAATGCCACCCTTATGTACTGTTGGTTACGGAATGGCTATTGGGCGCTTTGACTTTGCCCTTGGGGCCATGTATTTGTTTTTGATCAATACCATTTTTATTGGTCTTGCTACATTTTTGGTTCTGAAATTGCTGCGCTTCCCAATGGTGCGTTATGCAAACTCAGCAAAAAGAAGATTTATTGCCAGAGTAGCATCTTTGGTTGGTTTGGTAATGATGATCCCAGCGGGCTACATTTTCTATAATGTACTTCAGGAATCTAGATTCGATAGTTCATTGAACACCTTTATTAATGATTATGTGAAAACCTATCAATTTTCTAAAGGGGGTCGATATGTGGATGACCTAAGTGTAAAAGAATACAATGGTGGTGAACCAATTATTGAATTGGTATTTGTAGGAAATGAAGGGATTCCTGAAACTGTTCAAGACACTTGGAAGGCTCAAATAGCGCAGTCAAGTAATAGTGCCCTGTCGAGAGCAAAATTAACGGTTTTTCAAGGAGGCAGGGATGATACTCAAGAAAGACTTGAATATATAACCGAATTGTACCAAGATAAAAAAGCACAACTATCATCAAAAGAAGCGCAAATTCAGTTATTAGAAGATGAGGTGGCTGAGCTTAGTAAATTAAAAGATGAGGTAGACTTTAATGCAATAATTTCAGAGGCCAAAATTAACTATGAAGACCTCCAAGAAATGGGATATGCGCGCTTGGTAAAATCCAACTTTAGTAAAATGGACACCACTTTACTATTTACGATAAAATGGAAGGATTCTATGGATACTTCGAAATCATTTGAAGCACAACGAAAGCTAAAAAAATGGCTTCAAACTCGTTTGAAAAAGGATAGTATTGTAATCCAAAGAGAGTAACAGATGAGGCATGACATCAAATCCATAAGAGCTTTTATCGGATCAAAAAATTTTGATATTTCGAGAAGTTTTTATCAAGACCTGGGTTTTGAAGAAGTTAGATTAGGCAAAATGTCTTATTTCGGTAACGAGGGTTTTGGCTTTTATCTTCAGGACTATTATGCAAAAGATTGGGTTGATAACACCATGGTATTTGTAGAGGTCGACGATGTAGATCGTTATCATCAAGAGTTACAAGCCTTGAAATTAGGGGATAAATACGAGGGTGTGCGGCTTACCAAAATTCATAACAATGATTGGGGGCGCGAATGTTTTTTGTATGACCCGAGCGGAGTTTTATGGCACTTTGGAGAGTTTTTCTAAATAATAGCTCAGAAGATAAAAGGCCTAGCCTCTAGTTAAGATGCTTTCAAACCCAAATTTTTGCTGAAATTTCTTTATTTATAAGTATCGACTCTTTTTTTCTGATTTCAGCTTTTAAAGGAAGTAAATAGGTGTTTGCTTTGCTATCGAACCAAACGGCAGTGTTCCACTCCGTTTTACCAATTAAAGCGGTTACCTTTAGTCGTCCCCAACCTTCTTCCTCCTTTTTGAATAAATTTCTTATTTCAGTGGAAATGGGTTTTGGAAGCGAAACAAACCACCAACCCCCGTTAGGACTATGTTGCCAAACTGTTGCGCTAAACTGATATGGGACTCCTTTAATATTCACTGAAACTGCTTGCAAGCACTATTGCTTTACATCAACTTTCTTCTAAGTACATTTTTCGTACTTTCTTGAAAAGTTCCGATGAGTAAACAAAGTTGGTAACTGCTTCATTATCGGTTTTAAAGATCTCTTTATTTGTGCCTTCCCAAGCCTTTAAACCATCTTTTAAAAAAACAATTTTTTCGCCAATTTCCATAACCGAGTTCATGTCATGAGAATTAATGACCGTTACGATTTGGTACTCATCAGTGATCTCCTGAATCAAATTATCAATTAATATGGCGGTTTTCGGATCTAACCCACTATTGGGCTCATCACAAAATAGATATTTCGGATTCATTACAATAGCTCTTGCAATTGCAACACGCTTTTGCATCCCACCTGAAATTTCTGCGGGAAAACGCTTCTCTGCGTTCAACAAATTCACTCTTTTCAAAACGAAATCAACCCGATCTTCCATCTCACTTTTCGCTTGTTTTGAGAACATTTTTAGAGGAAACATCACATTCTCTTCTACGGTCATGCTGTCAAATAACGCACTGCCTTGAAAAACCATTCCTATTTCTGTACGAAGTAGTCGTTTTTGCTCATCAGTCATGTTAGAATATACCCCGCCGTCGAATGAGATCGTACCTTCATCTGGCTCAAAAATTCCTAGAAGGGACTTTAAAAAAACCGTTTTTCCTGATCCACTTTGGCCAATTATAAGATTGGTCTTCCCCTTTTCAAAAGACGTAGTAATACCTTTTAAAACATGATTGTCGCCAAATGATTTATGTAAATTTTCAACTTCAATCATTACCCAAGAATTAATTGCGTTAATATAAAATTAAGTACGATAATGACAATGCTGGTCCATACAAAAGCAGTAGTACTAGCACGTCCAACTTCTAGTGCACCACCCTTCATATAATAACCGTAAAAGGCCGGTAATGTAGCTAGTACAAATGAAAAAACTACAGTTTTTATAAATGCGTAGACAATATGATATGTTTTGAAATCCATTTGTAACCCATTTATGAAATCGGCGCTTGAGGTAAGTCCACCCACAACACCAGCAGTCCAACCACCCAGAATGCCTAGAAACATACCAATAGCAATCAAAAATGGATAAAGTGATAAAGCAATAACCTTAGGGAAAACAAGATAGTTTAATGAGTTAACTCCCATTACATCCAAGGCGTCAATTTGCTCGGTAACACGCATCGTGCCAATGCTAGAGGTTATAAAAGATCCTACTTTTCCGGCCATTATTATAGAAACAAAGGTTGGGGCAAACTCTAATATGATCGATTGTCTTGTCGCAAAACCAATTAGATATTTTGGAATAAAAGGATTGTCAATATTTAAGGCAGTTTGGATAGTGACAACGCCACCGACGAAAAAGGAAATAAACGCCACAATTCCCAGTGAATTATTTATCAGGTCATTCATTTCTTTTAGTATAAGGTCTTTTAAAATAACCCATTTTACAGGCTTACTAAACACCTTGCGAAGCATGTTAAAATAGCGACCTAGATTCTGGATATAAATCATAGGTTAAAAATAGGGTTTATCAACTAGAAATTGAATAGCTTCTGGCAAAATGATAACATTCGTTTTATTTTAGAAATGGAGATGTGAACTAAAATGCCTTATTTTTGAAAAAGGAAATTATGAAACATCTTATGGTTAGGTTTTTATTAGCAGGGGCATTGTTTTTATGCGGTTTGAATTTGAATAGTCAATCTTCGGAAGCGCCATTTGAAAACCCGAAATTAGTGGTGGGAATTGTGGTAGATCAAATGCGCTATGATTATCTAACGCGGTTTTGGAATCGGTATGGTGATGGCGGATTTAAGCGTATGGTAAATGAGGGCTTTAACTGTAAAAACAATCACTTTAATTATATACCCACTTATACTGGTCCGGGCCATGCCTCAGTGCATACCGGTACCACCCCAAGTGTTCATGGAGTAATTAGCAACAACTTTTTTGATAAACGCAAAAAGAAAATGGTGTATTGTGCCGGTGATGACCGGTATGAAAGTGTAGGCTCAAAAACGGATGCAGGAAAAATGTCCCCGCACAGAATGTTAACCACTACAGTAGCCGATCAAAATAGACTACATACCCAAATGCGTGGTAAAACTATCGGGGTTGCAATAAAAGATAGAGGCTCTATACTGCCTGCCGGGCATTCAGCAAATGCAGCTTATTGGTTTGTAGGCGGCGACGAAGGGAATTGGATCACGAGTACATTTTATATGGATGAATTACCCAACTGGGTAAAACAATACAACAAGAAAAAAAGCCTGAAAAAATACCTGAAAGACTGGGAATTACTCTATGATATTAATACCTATGAAGCAAGTGGGCTTGATAATAATAAGTTTGAAGGTGTAGTGAAAGGAAAAGATACTCCCGTTTTTCCGTATGGTCTTAAAAAGTTAAGTAAGAAAAATGACGGATATAGTATTTTAAGAACAACTGCTTATGGTAACAGTATGACCACTGATTTTGCACTCGAAGCCTTAACTCAAGAAGCGCTTGGTGTCGATGACATTACCGATTTTTTGGTTGTTAGCTTTTCAAGCACTGATTATGTTGGACACCAGTTTGGGGTAAATTCTGTTGAAATCGAAGATACCTATTTACGACTAGACAAAGATATTGAACGAATACTGAATCAACTCGACGAACAAGTGGGTAAAGGAAAGTACACAGTTTTCTTAACCGCAGATCATGGCGCAGTACATGTACCTTCTTATTTGCAATCTGTTAAAATCCCTGCTGGTTATTATGATTGGAGATCCTTGAAATCAGACATGGAAATGTTTTTAAAAGCGGAGTTTGGTTCAGAAAAGTTGTTGCTGAATATGAGCAATGCACAACTTTTTCTAGACCATCAATTAATTAAGGAAATGGGTCTTGATGTGGAGGATATTCAAGAAGCCTTGGTAGCTAAAATTTTAGAATATGACTACATGCATAATGCTTATTCTGCGGAGACCTTGCTTGAAGTTAATTTTACCGAAGGTCTTGAGGTTGCTTTAAAAAATGGATATAGCCAAATGCGATCAGGCGACGTTATTTATGTACTTAACCCCGGGGTTATTTCGTACTCAATGACAGGATCGACGCACGGTAGCGGAATGAAATACGATACTCATGTGCCATTACTGTTTTTTGGTCAAGGTATCAACCAAGGAAGTACTACCGAAAAAACGAATATTACCGATATTGCACCCACGATTTCAGCATTATTAGGCATTGCGTTTCCTAATGGTGCGACCGGACAGCCTATTTCTAAGGTGATTGATTAGTTATGTGGTTTTAGTTTTCAGCTAAAAATTTGTGTACAAAACTTATGGCCATGGCACCTTCGCCAACGGCCGAGGCAACACGATTCATTGCTCCACTTCTTACATCACCAGCCGCAAAGATACCGGGAATGCTGGTTTCTAGTAAGTAAGGGTCTTTTTCTTGTTTCCATATTTTTTGACCTTCTTGATGGTCTAAAACAGCTCTGCCGGTTAGTAAAAAACCTTTTTCATCCTTTAATAACGATGTTCCCGTCCAAGCTGTATAAGGTTTAGCGCCAATAAAAATAAACATGGCCGTGGCTTCCTTAGTTTCTTTCGAATTAGTTTTATTATTTAGCAACACCACCTTTTCTAAATGCCCATTACCGCAGGCTTCAATTATTTCGGTGTAACTTAATAATGTTATATTATCCGTATTGTCAATTTGGTCAATAAGATATTGCGACATCGTATCTTGTAATGATTCTTTTCTTATTACAATAAAAACATTTGTAGCGAATTTTGATAAATACATGGCTCCTTGCCCAGCACTATTCCCCCCACCAACAATATAAACTTCTCCATTTTTACAGGAGTGGGCTTCTGTAGTGGCAGCGCCATAATAAATACCTGCGCCAGATAATTCTTCAACCCCGGTGTTGTTCAGTTTTCTATAATCAACCCCTGTGGTAATAACAAGTGCCTTGCTTTTTAAAGAGGTCCCATTTGACAATGTAATTACTTTGTAATTGTCCTTTACCATAATGTCAACAACTTCCTGAGGAGATAAAAACTCAATTCCGAATCGTGTGGCTTGCGTAATCGCCCTGCGGGCTAAGTCTTGACCACTAAGTCCATTTGGGAAACCAAGATAATTTTCAATTCTTGAACTTGTCCCTGCTTGTCCTCCTGGGGCTTTTCTATCTATTAATAAGGTCCTTAACCCTTCTGATCCTCCGTAGACTGCAGCCGCCAATCCAGCGGGACCAGCCCCAATAATTATAACGTCATACAACTCTTCAGTCGCATGAATATTAAGTCCTAATTTTTCTCCTATTGTAGTTAAATCCGGATTTTGAAGAAAACTCCCATCTTCAAAAAAGACCGTTGGCAATTCTTTATCACTTAGGTTATTGTTTTTTGCAAGTAGCTGGGCTTCTTCATTATTTTCAATATTTAAAAATTGATAGGGAAAAAGATTTCCTGCTAGAAAGTCTTTTATAGCATGTGTTTTTGGTGAAAATTGATAGCCAACAATGCGCAACCCACTGAAATTAGGTGAAAAAGAGGCGAGCCAGTCGTCTAAAATATCATCAATTACCGGGTATAGTTTTTCTTCCGGGGGATTCCATGGTTTAAGCAAGTAATAATCCAGTTGAATATCGTTTATTGCTTTTATTGCTGCATCAGTATCTGAATACGCTGTTAAAAGAACTCGCTTTGCTCTTGGAAAAACTTGAAGTGCCTTTTCAAGAAATTCCACACCAAGCATTTCAGGCATTCGTTGATCAGAAATAAAAAGTGCTACTTCGGAACCTTGATTCTTTAACTCAGTAATCGCATCAATTGCTTCAGTTGCTGAGGTTGTTGCAAGAATTCTGTAGTCATTTTTATAGCGATTTCTTAAATCGGCTTTTAACGCTTTTAGTACTTGTACATCATCATCTAGAGATACGATGAGCGGTTTTTTTGTTTGTTGGTTCATAGCGTTTATTCAATTGGCAAACATATTTCGAAAGTAGTGTTCCCGGCGGTCGAGTCTACATTTATTTCTCCTTTGTGTTGTTTAATTACTTTCAGCACAATATCTAAACCTAGACCTGTTCCTTTTCCAATTTCTTTGGTGGTATAGAAAGGTTCAAAAATATGAGAAATAATATCATCAGGAATTCCATGACCGTTGTCATTTACTACTACTTTCACGTAGTTTTTGTCATGTTTTGTGCTTATCTTTAGGATGCCGCCCTTGTTAGGAAGCGCGTCTATTGCATTATCAATAATGTTGGTCCATACCTGATTTAACTCTCCCGGTAATCCTTTAATATTTGGCAAGGATTCATCAAAATCTGTAAGTACTTGATGCCCTTTTTTTGATAATTTATGATCAAGAATAGTCAAGGTATCTTCAATTCCGTCGTGTATATTAAAAAGTTGAGTGTCTAGATTCCTATCCATGTACGAATAACTTTTTATCGACTTAATTAATTTTTCGATTCTCGCTGAAGCTTCCTTAATATCAGTGACCGTTTTCTGAGTGGTCATATTTTGAATTATCCATTTTAAAATGGGGTTAAAATCCTCTTCTCGTAAGAAAGATTTTACATATTCTAAATCAGTGACGCTCAAGTTATACTCCACCAAAAGTGGGATCAGATCGTATTGATCGCTCAAATTGCAATCAGAAAACCAATCCTCTAAATTGTCCTCAAGTTCATTTTTAGCTAGCAGCGATAGGTTATTTGATTTTTGCTCAAGTTTTTGATACATAAAATCGTTAATCTTATCGGTCATTTCCGGGGTGATATCAATCTGTATGACCGCTTTAAAATCTTCTGGAAGCGTGGTTAAGTGGTTTTGTAATAGTGAGGCACTTCTTACAATCGCCGATGCCGGATTGTTCAATTCATGTGCGAGTCCAGCGGATATTTTACCCAAAGCAATTAGTTTCTCATTCTGTACCTGCATTTGAGTAATAGATCGGATGCGGTTATTCATTTCATGCACGAGGACTTCTGTCAATTCATAATGCTTTTTAATCATTTCTGTTATTAAATGACGGCTAAGCTTCGCAACTTTTGCACTGGTTTTTGCAATGGCGTATCCGGTGGCGGTGGTTGCTCTAGAAAATGGAAGAAGACCGCTAATATCGTATTGATCTAATCTGCCAAAAGTCTTTTTGCTTTTATTTTCCTGTTGGTATAATTCAAAGGAGCCTTCAATAATGAGTAATAAGTTATCTATCGGGCTGCCTTTTTCAAATAAGAATTCATCGACCTCAAGTACTTCAATTTTTATATGCTCTGCGAGCCATTGTAATTGTTCAGCAGGAATGTTTTTTAAGGTAGGAAATTGGTTTAGGATGATAAGATTTTGGTTTGACATAATTCATTTTTTCCAATTTAAAGGTACTTATTTCCATTTGCTTTTCTGTTGATATTATTAGTAACTTAACAACACAATAGTTTAACGTTATGGATCTAAGAAAAGAATACAAAAAAGAAGATTTGACTGTCATTTGGAAACCAAAACGCTGCACGCATTCAGGTGTTTGTGTCAAGACTCTTCCTGAGGTATACAAGCCAGCAGAAAAACCTTGGATTACCCTAGAAAATGCTACCGCTGACCAAATAAAAGCACAGGTTAGTAAATGTCCGTCTGGTGCTTTAACCTATTATTTGTTAGAGGATATTGAAAATAATAGTATAGCTAACGATATGCCAATTGTTGATAACAAGGACCAAAAACGTTTTGAATTAAAGGTAAACGGTCAACTTGCCATTATGGAATATATTGATGCGAAAGACAGTTTTTATTTGACCCATACCGAGGTGCCAAAGGAATTAGAAGGCAAGGGCATTGCATCAGCAATGGTACGACAAGTATTGCAAATTGTAAAGGAAAAACAAAAACCACTTGCCCCTTTATGTCCCTTCGTTGCGATGTACATAAAACGGCATCCTGAATGGCTTGATATTGTTTCTGAACGTTACAACCTAGGCTAAAGAAGTTGTCTAGATTGATTATGTATTTTTATCAATTTGTAATTACCTCGATATCGGTAAAGTATAATTGCAATTCTCGATCTGGAGAGTAATGACTTGTTGCTATAGTTAAACCATTAAAATCTTCATTTTTCTCCCAAGTGGTTATCATACTGGGTTCAGCAGCATTACTTTTTCTAAACACCCATTCTTTTATTAAGTAGTCTTTATCATAGAAAAAGTCATAGGCATCACCGGGGGTATACCCACCTTCTGAGGGATACGTAATAGTTAGTTTGCCAAGCATTTCTCCTCCTATTGGAGATTGAATACTATCCTGATTAGTAATGGTAGCCGTTCGATCCCAGATTAATTGAAATGGTGCTAACAACCAATATTTATCGTTGATAAAACGCTGATCGGAGACCATATCCGCCTCGGTTAAATTCTTGGTATTGAAACGAACTTCACCTTCTTCTGTCTTCACCGTAACATCTGCTGTTTTTGGTTTCCAAGACCAAGCACGCTCGTAGTGATTATCTGGTCTGTCCACATTAAATGTAAAGCGAATTTCATTTACTTTATGCCAGTTTTTAATACCATAAGCATCTGCTATTTTTTCTTGAACGCTTCGGTCATCGACAGAAGTTTCTGTAACTGCTTCCTCTTTCTTATTCGATTTACAGCCTGTAAATAAAGTGATACTTAATAAAATGATCGCTATTTTTTTCATCGTAATGGTTTCTTTTTGAGAGGATAAAAATAAGAATTTAACGACGTTTCAACGAATAGCGTAGTAGTTGAATATTGTTTATTTTTATAGGGTAAAATACGATTGTACATAATGAAAGAAAAAAAGAATAAAATACAAGATCTTATAGATCAAAGAATGCTCGAAGAACGAAAGGTGTTTTTGTGGGGAATGGTCGATGATAAATCAGCGAAACATGTGATAGAGCGTTTAATGTATTTAGATAGTATTAGTAACGACGAAATTCAACTGTATATTAATAGTCCTGGTGGTTATGTCACCTCTGGTTTTGCGATGTACGATACCGTTAAAAGTTTAAAAAGCCCGGTATCTACTATTTGTACAGGTTTGGCTGCTTCCATGGGATCTATTATGTTATCCGTGGGTAAAAAGGGAAGAAGATTTATTCAGCCACATGCAAAGGTGATGATTCACCAACCTAGTGGAGGTGCTCAGGGGCAGGCGTCGAATATCGAGATTCAGGCAAAAGAAATTATTAAAACAAAAGAACTTAGCGCTAGATTATTAGCGGATAATTGTGGGCAGTCTTTCGAGAAAGTGATGAAAGATTTTAACCGTGATTACTGGATGGATGCGCAGGAATCTGTTGACTATGGCATTGTCGATGGGATTTTAGAATAATTGAATAAATAATATAAAAAGGCTTCCAAATAAGGGAGCCTTTCTTTTTTAATAAAGTGTATGTTACGAAGTATAGTTTCAATTTGCCTCTTCCTTGTTTTATCAGGTGTTCAGGCACAAAAAGTTAATCTTAAAAAGCTCGATAAGTACATTGAAAACGCGGTCGAACAATGGGGCGTTCCTGGCTTAAGTGTTGCAATTGTTAAAGATGGTGAGATCGTTTTTGAAAAGGGATATGGGGTCAAAGAGCTGGGAAAACCTGACAAAAATGATGAGCATACGTTGTACGCCATAGCCAGTAATACAAAGGCCTTTACCAGTGCTATGATTGCACAATTGGTAGAAGAGGGTGAAATTCAATGGGATGATCCGGTTCAGCAGTATATCCCATATTTTGAGGTATACGATCCTACTATCTCAGGAATGATTACGATAAGAGATTTGCTGAGCCATCGTGTAGGATTGGGAACTTTTCACGGGGATACTGGATGGTATCGCAGTGATTTTACATCAGAAGAAATTATAAAAAACATTAAACATGTAAAAAAGTCTTATCCGTTTCGAAGCGGATATGGATATTCCAATTTAATGTTTATTACAGCAGGTAAGGTTATTGAGGAAGTTACTGGTAAAAGTTGGGCTGAAAATGTACAAGAGCGTATTCTTGACCCTGTTGGTATGACAAGAACAGTTCCTAGTGTGTCGATGTTAGCCCAAAAAGGAAATTATGCAACCCCACATAAATATCGAGATGGAAAGCACTCTGTTACACCCTGGGTTTCATGGGATAATGTACAGGCAACTGGTGGACTGCTGTCAAGTGTTCATGATATGGGATTATGGATAGCAGCAAACCTGAACCATGGGATAATTGAGAAAGACACTTTATTCAGCAAAACAAGTAGAAACCAAATGTGGCGGCCGCATACAACGATGACTAGGAATCATGTTGGTAAAAACGATTTTGGTAACCGATGGGCGGGATATGGCCTTGGTTGGTTTTTGGGTGACTACCAAGGTAAATATATGGTACGACATGGTGGAGGATACGACGGAATGATTTCTACGGTTAATTTACTTCCAGATCTCAACCTCGGTGTCGTAGTACTGACCAATGGCGTTAAGGTGCCAACAAGTGCAATTGCATACTATGTATTTGACCGATACTTAGGTAGAAAAGAAAAAGATTGGTCTAATTTTTTTAAAGTCAACAGTGATCGGTATTATGCAAGTGATACCAGAATTTCTGATCTTAAGGCTAAAAGAGTGGAAGAAACGAAACCTTCATTAACAACGGAAGCTATTTCTGGTACCTATATGCCAAAGGGCCATGGACCCATCAAAGTATATGAAAAAAATGGAGCGATAATACTCGATTTTACTAGGGCGCAAGACCTTAAAGCAAGGTTGGAGCACTGGCATTATGATACCTATAAAATAATATGGGAAAAAGATCAGCCTTGGTTTTCATTCGGCACCGTACAGTTTACCACAGATAACAATCATCAGGTGAAAGGTATAAAATTTGAGGTGCCTAACGATGATTTCTTTTTTGAGGAGTTGAATGCTACTAAAAAATAGGCGTCCGGAATTGTTGACAATAAAAAGGCTTCCAAACCTGGAAGCCTTTTCACTTTGTAAGCATCTAACTGTATTATTGTACAGTCAATGTATTATCAGTTGAAGTTGGGTTTAGTGGACAGAAGTACACATATTCACCCTTCGCCAATTTTGTTGCTTTTGATGTTTGTGTCTTACCGTCTTTTACCACTTCCGTTACATAAGCAGTTTTAATGTGGTTTTCTGGTTTAGAAATATCTTGACCTTTTTTAACCAGAACAAATCCTACGTCATGACCTACTCCGTTATTTGAAATTTCAAATACATAGGTACCTGCATTAACAGTAATTTGTTTTTGAGTGAACTCACCTTTGGTCTGTTCAAGTGCTATAGTTTTAGTTGCAGCTTCTTTCATCATTTTTTCTTGAGCGTTTGCTGAAAATGCTACTGCGAATACTAATACGAATACTGAGATTACTTTTTTCATAATTTCTTTTCCCGCGTTAGCGGAAACCTTTTGTTTAAATGTTAATAATTGAATTTATATTAATGGTTATACTAATGCTGTTTCTAATGCTGGAGCAGCAGGAAAATCTACTGGGATTTGCGTTGTGCTATGTAAATAGTTTGAAATAGTTTTATCACCTACTAAAACAATGGTATCTACTAAATTTTCTTTATTATAACCAGCGTCGAAGAAGTTATTTACTACTGATTCATCTGCTCGTCCTCTATTTTCGGTAATGTTTTTTGCTAAAGCAGCTAATGCGTTTGTTTTGGTATCAAATGATGCGCTACCGGTTCTAATTTCAAGAATTTGCTCGTCATTAAATCCGTTCATTTTCCCTATTGCAGTATGGGCTGCTAAACAATATTCACAATTGTTTACTTGACTAACAGCTAAGTTTACAACTTCTTTTTCTTTAGCGCTCAACGAAGTTTTTGCTCCTGAAAGTGCTAAATAATTACCCAATGCATTTTCTGAGTGGGCATAGGTAGCATATAAATTTGGAACGAATCCAAGTTTGCTTTTTAAATTGTCAAAAATTGCTTGGTTGTTACTACTTACTTCTTCTCTAGTTGGTACATTAAATGTGCTCATAATTTTATTTTTTTGTTTTCCCTTTTAAAAGGAGTTTATGGTTTGTGATTTCTAATTTCTTAGGCAAATGTCGGATGTAGTTCCGTGCGATACGATGAACAATTTTCCTTAGTGCGTGTCAATTTTTCCTAAACAATGTTTTCTTTAGTGATAAATGGTTTTTCAGCCTCACAATAGAAATCATGATGACTTTTTAACTCACAATGAGATTTAGGAGAAATAGTATTGATGATTTTTTTATTTCCTTTTCTGAATATTTCTATCAGATTAAATATTGACTTGTTCATATTTTCCTTTCTTCTTTTAAATTGATTAAATCAACTTGATGATTAATACACTGCAAAGATGTGGTCAAATGGAGTTTAATAAAATGAAGGTATTTCCTTAGTGCATGTCAATTTTTCCCGCATGCTTACTTTGAGACATATTTGTACCTTTAAGTTCGATGATAACACGTACCACAGAACGTTTTTTAGTCTGGCTTTTCGGTTGGATGGGACGACTTTTTAGAAACAAGCGAACAAGAAAATATACCTTAGTGCCCCTAATCATAATTGTTATAGGATTTCTACTGCCGCAAAAAATGATCATTCCTGTTAAAGGAGCGACAACAGCTGACTGGGATGACAATTCATTCTGGGCATATCCCTGGGGGAGTTCTATCACCCATAAAGGGATCGACATTTTTAAGGAGAAAGGTACCGATGTTGTCTCATCTACCTACGGAATAGTGATTTACACCTATGAAGGTGGTAAAGGAGGGAAGAGTGTAATGGTATTAGGGCCCAAATGGCGTTTTCATTATTACGCACATTTAAATGAGATAGATGCATTTCCCTTACAACCGGTAAAGTCTGGAACAAAGTTAGGAACAGTTGGCAATACCGGCAACGCCGTCAATACACCATCGCATTTGCATTATGCAATTACCACACCTTTTCCGTATTGGTGGCTTCGTGATCCTGATGCCATACAAGGTTATCGAAAAATGTTTTACTTAGATCCTGATACATGGCTAAGAAAGTGATTACTTTTATACCTTAGATGTCAATCAATACCTTCAATCGTGAAAAAATACATTCTAGTACTTATCTGCCTAGTATTGACGACAAGTACTTTTTCTCAAGATGCAAAGAATACAGATCCTGATATAAAAGCTGTTCAACAATTAGTGCAGAATATATTTGATGATATCTGGTCAGCAAAAAAAGTTGAGACTATTTCAAAATACCACACTAAAGATTTCATTTTACTAGAACATGGAGAGGTTTGGACAAACGATACAATTGCTGATTGGTGTGCTCGCGCTGCTAAACGGGATCAAGGGGTAGAACGTATCAATAGTTTTGATTTTTTTAAGACAGAAAAAACAGCTGATCGAATTTGGATGGCATATCATAATTATGCCACTTTTAAAAGTGACCAAGGCGAAAGTAAAGGTCAATGGTTAGAAAGTGTAATTGCGATAAAAACTAAGAACGGCTGGAAATTACAGATGATGCACTCCACCCGACTACCTCGTAAAAGATAGGTGAAAGAAATAAATAGCGCTACAACACTAATTACATTAGGCGTGGTAGCGCTTTTATTGGATTTTTTATAGTTCTGAAATCAGTTTTTTGCTAAATCTTATAAAGTCATTGTTTTTGGCTTCTTCAGACAGTTTTAATGAACGTTTAGCCGCTACTAATGCATCTTTCTGTTTACCCAAGTCTCTTAAAATGAGTGCTTCTCTATAGACCATAAAAAACTGTGCATTTTCGTTTTTGGTGGCTTTTTGAATATAAGTCAAGGCTCTTGGTAGTTCAATCTTGTTTTCATGTAAGTACAAGGCTGCATTAAAGTTTTCAAAAATACTAGGACCTGCCATCGCGCGATCTATATTTTTAAGAACCTGAGTTTTCGTGTCAATTTGTATGGGGATTTGAACACTGGTGCGATCCCAGCTTATTTCCAAATTAGCCGTATCCATGCTAATGTTTTGAATAGCGTACTCTAATGATTCAACAGACGTATTTAATTTTTTTGTTGCGACCTCTAATGTGGCTAGTGGCTTTTTCTCAACATAAGAAGACCAATTAGGGCTTTCATATTTATAGATAAATATCTTCCATGAGGTCTTGCCTGGTTTAGTTAGAATGGTATAATCTCCTTTTGATAAATCTGCTTTGCCAAAAGAGAGGTCACCATTAAAACTAATTTTGGTGGCTGCATTGGCGCCAGTGCGCCAAAATTCCCCATACTGTACGATTCCATCTGGACCGAATATGGATCTCCCTTTTACCGCTGGTCGGGAGTAGTTAATTTCAATATCTGTTAAGCCCACTGTTTGCTTTACAGTTGATCCCGGGCTTAAAGCTGGGGTTCGTAATTGACCGTTTACTGAAAGTGTTCCAAAAATAAGCGATGCTATTATTGCGTATATGATTGATTTCATGATGTTATTTTTTGATTATTAAAATATTCTGATGGAGATACCCCCATTAGTTTTTTAAATGATTTATTAAACGTTGTTTTTGAATTAAATCCCGCCTCTTGAGCAAGTCCGTAAAACGTAAGATGCTGTGCCTTTTCCGTTCTGGCAAGTGCTACAAATTCTTTTATGCGATAATAGTTGACATATTCGAAAAAGTTCATGCCAATATTTTCATTTAGTAAACGTGCTAGCTCTGGGTTACTGGTGCCCAGCATATCAGCCAGTTCTGCTTTTAGTAATCTGTTATTTAAATACGGTTTCTTTTCCTCCATAAGCTGATCTAGCTGTTTTTTCATAGCATCGAGATCAGCGTTAGAAAGTTTGGATTGAGCATATTTTTGTATGGTTTCTAACTGTTGTATTCTATATACTTCGGGAGAAATCATGCCATAATAGGTTATAAAAAGAACAACAAAGGCCATTGCCATCCAAATGGATGGACGGGCATCACGTTCAATCATATCATAGCCAAATAAACTAATTATGTATAGTGTGAGCCAAATCAGAAATCCGATTCCCATAATAACATGAAGGTATTTGAAGAAGTTGGTTTTTATAGTGTAAGAAAGCTCATTTTTAATTTGCCTTTTAAAGTCCAACAAGACCTTCAGGCTCATTCCCCAATAGGTGATATTAACTACTAATCCAACCGCGTGGCAAGCCCAAATAGCCCGTTTAAGCTCTCCTGTTTGAATTCGGTTAGAGATTACAACATCATTTGCAAGTACAAAATAGATCAATATAAAAAGCATATATCCAATGCTTGGTACATAATGTAGTAAGTCGTTTGTTTTGAGTTTTCTGTTTTGTAAAGATGACCTCGTGAATAGATACAACGTGGTGCCAAAAAGCATAGCGGCCCATTCTGAAAGCGAATTCAAACGCCAATTTCCACCAAATACCCCAGCAGCATAGAGCACTCTTCCGCTTAACCCAAGAAATAAAGTAATGATCAGAATGGCTAAAAACGCATTGATGTTTCTTCTGTTTTTTTTGGAGAATAAGAAAACACCCAATAATAAAAGACATTGGAAAAATGCGAAATATACCAGCTGATTGAATAGGGTTTGCATAGAACTATTTAAGTGGTCAAATTAGCTAATTCAAGACAAATTGGTGCGTGTTTTTTATACTCTTTAACACGGATTTCTCAGTATTTTTTTGGAAATTTTCAAAGGCATCCTGACTTTCCCATTGGGTAATGATCGTAACCGTAGGATCATATTCGTAACCCTTGGGTGTTTTTCCATTTTGCAGCACAAGAATTTGTGTTCCTCCATAATTAGTAATATTCGATTTCTGACCTTTTAAAAACGTATCCATGTTTTTATTCTTACTCCAATAAGAGGTTACCACATTGTACTTATTTCGGTCGATGGTAAATGTCGTCTTTGATGGCATTTCGTAATAGGCAAGTACAAAATGTTTGAAAATAGCTTTGCGTTGTTCATGAAAATCAGGCACAGCAGGAACTATAGCATCTAAAAAATCTTCTCTTTTTTTAAGAGAATCCCATTTCCCGAATATGAAAGTATTGGCTTTGCCGCTTCCTTTAATGGTTTTTTTAATTTTAAAACCGGGCATCGGTTGGTAAGAGTGTTTATTGGCCACAGGGAATGCCGTTTTTTTATACCTATCGAATAAAGCGTCAATACCAGGATTGTTTGCCAGCAGTAAAATGTCGAGTACTTCACCTTTGTCAAAGCTCAGTGTATATTGCTTTTTTTGGGCTGCTAATTGAAACGTACCTGCAAAAATTAAAAGTAGAATAACTGTTGTTCTTAATTTGATGTTCATTATTTGATCTTGTTTGTGATTACTGGTTACGAATGTATATAGCAGCCTTTACCTAGAAAAGAGAAGTAATCTAAGATGGGTTCGTATACAGTATGTGTACGTTAGCATACGGTAATAATCAGCTTCCAAAATAATTTTACTAAAACAACTTGCGTAACCAAATGATTACATATATATTTGTAACCGAACAGTTACATGATTATGAGAAGAGATGTTTTTCAGGCCATCGCTGATCCTGTTAGAAGAGACATTATTGAGTTGTTGAGTAAAGACTTTCTCACAGTAAATGAGGTTGCGGAAAATTTTGAAATAAGTAGACCTGCAGTTTCTAAACACCTTAAGATACTAAATGAATGTGGCGTGATTCATATTGAGAAAGCCGGTAGAGAACGCATTTGCAAGATTTCGCCTAAAGAGCTGATGACTGTAGCTGATTGGTTGGAGCGATACAGAAAATTATGGGATGGTAAACTAGACAATTTTGAAAATTATTTACAAGAACTTAAACATAAAAATCGATAAATGATGGATTATAAAAATGCACCTTCTAACTGTGTGCTAACGATTGAGCGAATTTTTGACGCACCTGTTGATTTGGTATGGGAGGCTTGGACTCAGCCTGAACATATTGCTAATTGGTGGGCACCCGGACCGATGACACTTGATATTAAAACATTTGATTTTGAAGTTAACGGTAATTGGGAATATAGCATGATGATGGATAACGGAAATGAGTTTATTGCCAAAGGAACTTACCTTGAAATTAATCCGAAAAATCTGATTGTTACTACTGCTAGTTTTTTACCAATGACTGCTGGCGTGATACTGGTAGCCGAATTTAAGGCATCGGGTGATACAACTGAATTTGTATTTAAGGTAGTTCATCCGACTCCTGAGTATGCAAAACAACAGCTGGATATGGGTGCTATGAATGGTTGGGGCGGCGTATTTGAAGGCTTAAGTAAGTACTTGATTCAAATAGCATAACTCATAAAGCGTTATTTAAACTGTACTGGTTTTGGGAGTGGTACGTAGGTGTCGTCTCCCTTGACCTTTGGCCACTTCCTATTTTTCCAATTAGTTTTGGCTTCTTCTATTTTTTCTTTTGAATGTGACACGAAGTTCCAGAAAATATGACGTTCTTCCGGAAAAGGTTCGCCACCAAAAATCAACAAATGAGTATTAGCTTTAATGATTAGATCACATACATCTTCTGTCTTACTAATGAGCATATTGCCTGCATCAATCACATCTCCGCAAGCTGTGATACTTCCTGAAACAATACAGATTCCGATTTCACCCTTTAATTGCCCGGCTGCAGAAAAATTGTATTCTTCTTTAGTTTTAATTTCCAGCATGAATAGGGGAGAGTGCACTGGAACTGGCGATTCTTCACCAAATCCGGTCCCTGCTATTAACTTAAACTGGGTATTTTGATCCGTCCAACTTGGGATTTTTGATGCCTCAAAATGGTGGAATTCAGGATTGATGTCTTCTAATTCTTTAGGAAGCGCTACCCAGATCTGGTAGCCATGCAATGAGGTTTCCTGACCTTTTCTCAATTTCTCGGGTGTACGCTCGGTATGTGCGCATCCTTTTCCCGCGACCATCCAATTAACAGATCCTGGGCGAATAACTTGAGAGGTGCCAATGCTATCGTTATGGTGAATCTCTCCGTCAAGTAAGTATGTCAATGTGGCCAACCCAATATGTGGATGTTGGTCAACATCTAAAAATCTTCCATTCCCAATTTTAGACGGACCCATATGATCAATAAACGAAAATGGGCCTACCATTCTTTTTTTACGAAACGGTATAAGACGACCTACTAAAAAATTACCAATATCACGGCTGCGTTCTTCAACTATTAGTTTATTATAAGACACTTTAGCTTTGTTATATGCATAAAGATACAACATACTAAAATTGAAAGGAGCTAGTTTTCTATTTAGCTGCTCTTACAGCTGTCGGACTTTGTCCAGTATGTTTTTTAAAAAGCCTGCTTAAATGTGAAGCGTCTTCAAAGCCTAAGTCGTATGCTATTTGTTTAGCACTCTTATCGGTATAATATAAAAGGCGTTTGGTTTCTAATATAATGCGGTCATGGATTATTTGTAGGGGTGAGCGCCCGTATTTTGAAAAACTGTTTGATAGCGTCTTAGGTGATTTAAACAACAAGTCTGCATAGAATTTAACAGAATGTTCTTTTCTAAAATGATCTTCGACTAGTACGTTGAATTGGCGTAATAAATCCGATTTGTCAGTTTCTGGAAGTTGATGATCTTGCTTATATAGTCGGGTTGTTTTGATAATAAACCTGGTGGTGAGCATGCGTAGCATTTCTGCTTGAATATTGTCTTCCGTTTCTAGTTCATCCAGAAAAATATCATGTAAAACGTTAAATTTTTTTACTTCCTTTTCGCTCAATTCGATAACGGGTTTATGTTGGTTGCCATAAAAAAGCACTCCGACACAGCTTACTTCCTTGTCATGATCTTTAATGCAATAAAATTCACGATTAAACTGATATACCAGAATATCTTCTACATCTACTGTTTTTAGAAAATGATTTGGGGTAAGTGATAAAATACTATTGGGAGGTATGGTCGTGGCAACATCATCAATATTAACGGTTGCCGGTTTTTCTTTTGTTCTAATAAAAGTAAAAAGGGGTAATTTCTTACTTTCTTTAAATTGATTTAGTAGTGATTCGTTACCAAGTTTAAATATAGCTCCGGTAGTAAATTGGTTAAATTCTTTTATCATGTAGGTTTTGTCTGTTTTTTAGGAAGTCCTTACATAGGTATATGAGGTAAAGATTGAAACTTGTTTGAGAACTATTATGGGAAAGAAAGATTCAATAAAAAAGCCCCTTACTAGAGCAAGAGGCCGGTGAGAATATATAGACGCATATAGCGGATTGGATATCTTATATACGTATAGACGAATAACTTTAGATTTTATTACAGCGTAAGCAGTGTTAAACTTGTCTTAAAACAAAAAATCCCGCTTGGAGAGCGGGATTGGTAGATATTGTGTTAACAACAATATTAGATTTTGCTGAATATCTTTTCCATTTTTTCTCGCTCTTCATTAGCAAGATTAGGATCAACTAGAATACGACCACTGTGTTCGTCCGTAATGATTTTTTTTCTGGCAGCAATTTCCATTTGCACTTGTGGTGGAATAGTAAAGTAAGATCCTCCGCTTGCACCTCTTTCAATTGGTACAACCGCAAGCCCATTTTTAACACTACCGCGAATACGTTTGTATGCATTTACCAAACGATCTTCGATTTGCTTTTCATATTCTTCAGACTTTGCAATAAGGGCTTGTTCTTCTTTTTCAGTTTCCTTTAAAATATCATCAAGCTCTGATTTTTTGTGCTTAAGATGCGTTTGGCGCTCAGTAAGTTTTTCTTTTGTTTCAGCAATTACTTCTTTTTTCTGTTCAATTTGGGCCTTGAATTCTTTAATGTGCTTCTCCGCTAATTGAATTTCTAATTCTTGGAATTCTACTTCTTTTGAAAGCGAGTTGAATTCGCGATTGTTACGAACATTTTTTTGTTGCTCGTTATATTTCTTTATTAGCGTTTTGGCTTCTTCAATCATGATCTTTTTTCCTTTGATGTTGTCATCAATTTGAGAAAGATCATCGTTTAGCTTTTCCATTCTAGTATTTAGCCCCGCTACTTCATCTTCTAAATCTTCTACTTCTAAAGGAAGCTCTCCTCGAACATTTCTTATTTCATCTACACGAGAATCGATTAACTGTAAATCAAACAGTGCACGTAATTTCTCTTCAACAGTAACTTCTTTTTTTGCCATACTCTAAAAATACTTGACCGGATTGGTATTTTGCTTTGATATTAAGATGTTGCCTTCCGCTAAGGCAGGTGCAAAATTAGCAATTTTTTTGGTAAGATGCTCAGCTAAAATGGTTTTTGTAAATTGTTCACTTTCGTAATGCCCTACATCCACCAAAAGTATATCGTTTTCAGCTTGGTAAAAATCATGGTATTTTAAATCTGCTGTTATAAATGCCTGTGCACCGGCACGTTTTGCATTAGCAATGGCAAAACTACCAGACCCGCCCAAAACAGCAACTTTCGAAATAGGTTTTTCTAACAAGTCAGAGTGACGTATGCAACCCGTGGGCAGCGATTTTTTTACATGGGTTAGGAAATCTTTTTCAGAAAGTTCGTTGCTTAAAGAGCCTATCATGCCCATGCCAATATGTTGGTTGGTGTTTTCCAGTGTGGTAATCTCGTATGCAACTTCTTCGTATGGATGTACTTTAAGTAATGTTTTTATAACAACAGATTGCAAGTGTTTATGAAAAGTAATTCCCAACTGAATTTCATCTTCATATTGTGTGGTTCCTTTTTCTCCTTTTGTGGGATTTGAATATTCATTACCATTAAAGGTGCCAATACCCTGCACGGTAAAGCTGCATTCATTATAATTACCAATGCCTCCTGCGCCTACCTTAAATAATGCGTCTCTAACTTCGGTAATCTTTGAGACGGGTACATACGTAAGCAATTTTTTTATGGTATTTTTCTGAGGAATGAGTATTTGCCTTTTCTCTAAACCCAAGGCATTGCAGATAGCCGCATTTACCCCTTCAAAAGCATTGTCTAAAGCGGTATGGATGGCATAAATAGCGATATCATACTTAATAGCTTTGATAACTACGCGTTCTACATAGTTATTGCCATTAAACTTTTTAATCCCTTTAAAAATAATTGGGTGAAAGCAAACTATGAGATTGCAATTATCGTTAATGGCTTCATCAACCACATTTTCAAGCGCGTCGTGTGCGATGAGAATACCTGCTACCTTAGTATCTGGGTAACCGACTAATAATCCTACATTGTCAAAATCTTCAGCATAAGGCAACGGTGCCCAAGTTTCAATCAGTGTGGTAACCTCTTTAATGGTCATTGTGTGTAATTTTTTATAAAGATAAAAATAGTATAATTTCGTCCTTATGCGGCTGCTCAGAAATTTACTCCTTCCTTTTGTTCCACTATATTACCTAATTACTTGGTCTAGAAATAGATTATATGACTGGAGAATTTTAAAAAGTACTGAGTTTGCCACCCCTACTATTGTTGTTGGTAATTTAAGCGTAGGAGGTACTGGTAAATCGCCCATGGTAGAATATATGATTAGACTTTTGAAAGATGATATGCATCTAGCTACGTTGAGTAGGGGATACAAACGATCAACCTCTGGATATCGTCTTGCTAATGAAAATGATTCTGCAAAAACAATTGGCGATGAGCCTTTCCAATTTTATTCGAAGTTTAATGATATTTTGGTCGCAGTAGATGCAGATCGTGTAAACGGAATAAAACAACTATTGAGCAATCACAATAAGCCCGGTTTAATTATTTTGGATGATGCATTTCAACATCGAAAAGTAAAAGGGGGATTGAATGTGCTGTTAACCTCATACGGTGATTTATACAGTAATGATATTTTGTTGCCTACCGGCAGTTTGCGTGAGCCGAGGAGTGGTGCCAAAAGAGCTGATGTAGTTGTTGTGACTAAATGCCCAGATAGGCTTAAAGATAGTGAGCGTTCAGCGATTAAAAAGTCGCTCCGTTTAAGCAGTTCTCAGCCTTTGGTTTTTAGTAAGATTGTTTACGACTCGCAACTATTGAACAACCACCAAGAATCTTTTAAATTATCAAATTTGCGGGAGAAAAAAGTTGTATTAGTGACAGGTATTGCAAATCCAGAACCTTTGGTGAAGTATATAGAAGATCAGAATGTCATACTAGAAAAGCATTTAGCATATCCTGATCATCATGATTTTTCGGAGAATGAACTAAAACAGCTGAAAAGGCTTGAAAAGGATTATTTCTTGTTGACTACAGAAAAAGATTTTGTTCGCTTAAAGGATGAAATTTCTTCTCTCCATTACATTTCAATACGAACAGAGTTTTTGGCTGAAGATGGTAAGGTTTTCGATACTGTAATTAAAAAATACTTAGAAGAGGTTAGGAAACATCTTTGATTAAAAATGTATTGACACTACGATAAAAATCCTCAGGCTTAAAGGGCTTGCTGATAACATCACTAAAGCCCACTTCCATAAATTCCTCCATGTTTTCGTCAATTGCAACAGCGGTAAGCGCTATGATAGGAAGCTCTTTATTAAATTCCCGAACTTTGGTAGTAGCCTCGACACCCCCCATTCCTGGCATGTGAATGTCCATTAATACTAATTCATAGTGATTAGATTTAATCAGGTCTACAGCTTCAAAACCATTGTTGGCAATATCACAAGTCATTCCTTTCTTGGTGATCATTTTCTTCGTTATTACCTGATTAATTTTGTTGTCTTCGACCAACAAAATATGCATTCCCTGATAGTTTTCGTTATCTACTGCTGACGGATCGGTGACTGAATCGAAATCAATTTTTGGTGTTTCTTTTGACTTCTTTTTAGATTTTTTGAATTTAATACTGAAAGAGAATGTGCTGCCTTTTCCAAGCTCACTCTCAAGGTTGATTGAACTATTTACTAATTCGAGTAGACTTTTAACAATGGATAATCCTAGTCCGGTACCTCCGTATTTTCGATTAATTTGCTTAGAACCTTGTGAGAAACTTTCAAAAATGGTCTTTTGTTTTTCTTCCGAGATTCCTATTCCGTCATCTTTTACTTCAAAGTAAATAGTTTGCGACCGTTTGCCTTCTTCTAGAAATTTAAGATTGACCTGTACTTCACCGTCTTTAATAAACTTTAGGGCATTTCCAACAAGATTGATAAGTACTTGAGAAAGTTTTATCTTATCACCAACAACATATTCTGGAATGGCGTCATCGACATTAATACGTATGCTGTTATTATTCTGAGTAGATGTTTGCGCCATACTATCACTTACCTCCTTTACGACCTCACGAAGATTGATGTCTTCATTATAAACAGTAAGCTTTTGAGCTTCCATTTTATTAAGTTGTAAAATATCGTTGATTAAGGCAAGTAAATAATCACCAGAAAATTTCAATGACTTTAAATACTCTTTCTGATGTTCTTTTGGGTCTTCTTCCATCAATAGCCTAGTCAATCCCGTAACTGCATACAATGGGGTGCGTAGTTCGTGACTAACGGTTGATAAAAAATTGGCTTTTGCCTTCAGCGCTGCTTCTGCTTCATCCTTCGCGAGTACTAGTTCACTATTTTTCTTTAGAAGGAGTTTATTAGTTTTAATTTTAATAACGTTATTTCTGTATAGAGAAATGGTAAGCAACGAGATAATAATAAGTAATGCAGAACTTAATATGATGGTCATGTTCTGTCTGGTTGCTGTTTCCTTGTTTTTTTCGATCTCCTCTTTTAGACTTTTATTTTCAGTATCTGCTAAATCAAGGGCAGAGCGATTGGAGGCCCTTCCTACTGCCAATGCTTTTTCAATTGTTAAAATGGAGTCTTTTAAAGAAAATTGCTTTTCTAGAAAATAATTGGCATCGACTAGGTTGTTTTGCTTTTTAGCAATTTTACTTAAAAGCTTATACGATTCAATTTTGATAAAAGGGAAATCAGCATCTCGGCTAGCCATTGTAAGTGCTTCCTTTACATTTTTTTCAGCCTCTTCTGTCTTGTTCAACTCATAATAGGCATTAGCCATATCAGCAAGAGCGCATGCAGTAAGAAAATCAGCTTCATAAGCGTCATTAATGGGGATCGCATTTTTAAGAGTTTGAATGGCTTCATCATACTCTTTTCTAACTAAGTAGTAGTGACCGCTAGTCAACTTGATAGCGCTAGAATATTCTGCTAAATCTTCGTTTTGAGTGATTAGACTGGCAGCATCTTCAATGTAATTATCAGCCTGTTCAAAATCGCCAATTTTTAGGTAGTATTCAGCCCAAAGACGATCATTTACCACAAGATTTTTTTTATCTCTTATCTCAAGAAGCATATCGGATGCAATTTGAAGTAAGCTGGGTACCTTATTGAGATTCTCGTCGTAAGTAAGGTATAGTGATGCGTAAAGATTGTAGCATATAGCGAGCCCTAGTTGATCATTTGTGCGTTCGGCAAGCTCCTTGGCTTCATCAATTGCACGAAAAGAGTCACTGTCATATGACTGATTTTTAAGGTTATAGGCTTTTTTAATCAGTATATTAACACTATCGGAAACTGTTTTTTCTTGACCTAGTCCAAGGTTGTAGGAGAAAAGAAACAGGAGAACAAAGAATTTTATTACAAAAGCCCGCATTTGCATTATAATAATCGTCTAATATAATTATTTCTTTGAAACTAAATTGATTAAATCGACAATTCTAGACGAATAGCCCATCTCATTATCATACCATCCAATAATCTTTATCATAGAACCTATGGAGGAAGTCATACCAGCATCAAAAACACAAGAATGCGTATTTCCTACTACATCAATAGAGACAATAGGGTCTTCAGTGTAGCTTAAAATCCCCTGATATTGTTGTTCAGATGCCTTTTTAAATGTTCTGTTTATTGTATGGATACTTGCTGGTCTTTTAACGTTAAATGTAATATCGGTTAAGGAGCCATCTGGAACCGGAACACGAATACCACAACCTCCTATTACGTTAGATAATTTTGGAAAAATTGAAGTCAACGCTTTGGCTGCTCCCGTAGTAGTGGGTACGATCGATTGTCCTGCAGCTCTAGCTCTTCTTAGATCTCGGTGAGGTTGGTCATGCAAACTTTGGTCAGTTGTATATGAATGTACAGTCGTAATATAAGCTTGTTCTATACCACATAACTCATCAATAATCTTAATCATTGGTGCGGCATTATTCGTGGTGCAAGATGCATTGGAAATAATGGTTTCTTCCCCAGTTAAAATATCATCATTAACCCCAAGTACAACCATTTTAATGCTACTATCAGTAGGTGGAACTGATAAAATCACTTTTTTCGCGCCATTTGATACGTGATATTGTAGCTGATTTCTAGTCTTGAATTTACCTGTACACTCAATAACAATATCGACATTGAAAGCTGACCAGTCCAGGTCATTAATATTAGGTTCATTAAGTAGTGGAAACAGTTGCTTATCTACCTTTATTGCACTTTTTTCAAAGGAAACCCCTTTGTTTAATATACCATGTATACTGTCGTATTTTAATAAATGCGATAGTGTTTTGACATCAGCTAGATCGTTTATTACTACCACTTCTATATGTTGCTCTTCTAGCAAAAGTCTAAAAAGGGTGCGCCCAATTCTACCAAAACCGTTAATAGCAACTCTTATAGTATTACTCATGCTGTATTGTGCAATGCTGGTGTAAGATTATAGAATGTGTTTTTGTGCTTTGTAAGAAGATCTTACCAAAGCACCACTTTCTACATGTCTGAAACCAAGATCTAGTCCGATTTCTTTATATTTTTCAAACTGTGTAGGTACTATAAATTGTTTTACAGGGAGGTGTTTCTTTGTTGGTTGTAAATATTGTCCGATGGTTACCACATCAACATTAGCATCTCTCAAATCGTGCAATGTCTGTATCACTTCTGCTTCTTCTTCCCCAAGACCCAACATAATTCCTGACTTGGTGCGGTTTACACCTTGATCTTTTAAATATCTCAACACATCAAGACTACGATCGTACTTTGCTTGAATACGTACCTCGCGGGTTAATCTACGAACGGTTTCCATATTATGAGAAACTACTTCGGGAGCAACCTCAACAATACGATCAATATTACGTTCTACTCCTTGAAAATCTGGTATTAATGTTTCAAGTGTGGTTTCAGGATTCATTCGGCGAATTGCCTTTACTGTTTCTGCCCACATAATCGACCCCATGTCTTTTATGTCATCACGATCGACCGATGTAATAACAGCATGTTTTATATTCATGATCTTTATAGAACGTGCTACTTTTTCAGGCTCATCCCAATCAACAGATTCCGGTCTTCCTGTTTTAACTCCGCAAAAACCACATGAGCGCGTGCAAATATTACCAAGAATCATAAAGGTAGCCGTTCCTTCTCCCCAGCATTCCCCCATATTTGGGCAACTACCAGAGGTGCAAATAGTATGTAACTTATACTTGTCCACTAGTCCTCGAAGCTCAGTATACTTTTTCCCGGTAGGAAGTTTTACCCGTAGCCATTTCGGTTTTCCTTTTGGTGGCGCAACACTTTGAAGTGTATCAGTACTCATAGATCAATTTTTGTTTTACAAAGATACGAAACAGTGATTGAAGTGAAACACAAGATCATCGTTATGAATTTGTGGTCAGGTAAAACAAGTAGAATAACTTGTGCATTAGATAATAGTAATATACCAAATACTAAATCCTAATAAAAAGACTATTCCCAAATAACTAATGATTTTGATTACTATTGAAGGACGCCATTCTTTAGGAGTGTGTTTGCCACTAATTAATACAAAATTGACAATAGCATAAAAGGGTGCTGTTATAAAGGAAAGAATGGTAGCAATTTTAACCAGCATTCCCATTTCCGATAGGAAAAACGCTAGAATGACACTAGTACCGCCAGCTAAAACTAAAATCCATACAAGATAGCCAGACTTTATAGTTTTATTTTGAAATAATTCAATGGATTTGTTCATTGCTCTAGGCGAGGCATCTAAAGTTGTTAGTGTGGTGCTGAACATTGTTGTCAGTGCAGCAATTGCAATAATAATATATAAGGTATCACCAAGGCTATTGGTGTATAAATTGATAAGTTGACCTGCAAAAACTGCACCCTGATTCGAAAAAGTTTCCCCGCTACCAAACATCACCAATGCGCCAAGAGATACAAAGGCGATTCCTAAAATAACGGTCGTGATGTAACCAAGGTTAAAATCGAAAAGCGCGTTTTTTGGAGAAAAATCTGTGGTTTCTTTCTTTTTTTCTACCGCCCAAAGTGAATGCCAAATTGAAATATCTAAAGGCGCGGGCATCCATCCCATAAATGCGATTAAGAATATAATTCCTGCTTCTGTAGTTGGGAAACTTTGAGCTAGCGAAATTGGCTTTTCTGATCTGAAAATTGCGGCGAAAACAGCAATTAAAGTGCTTATTGTAAGAATAATAATGATTACTTTAATCGCTTTGTCGAGTAATTGGTATTTCCCGATTAACAAAATGAGTAGACATATAAAGGTGATGATAATGCTCCATATTACAATATCACCCATGCCGAATAGTTGTGTTGCAATCCCTGCAGTAACGATGGTAACGGCAGTTTGTATGGTAAACATCGTTGCTAATGTGAGTATGGTATATAACAGTAAAACTCCTTTGCCAAGTTTTTTGTACCCGTCAAGCAAACTTTCACCCGTCGCCATGGCATATCGGGGACCAAACTGAAAAAATGGATATTTGAATAGGTTTACTAGTAGTAACGCCCAAATTAGACCAAAACCAAAATCGGCACCGGCCCTGGTGGATTGTACTAAATGAGAAACACCTATGGCAGCACCAGCAAACAACAAGCCCGGCCCCAGTTTTTTTAGCTGCTTAACCATTTTGATAGTTATTAATTATTTCAGCTAGTAATTTTTTAGCTCGCAATAGTTTAACCTTGACATTATTCATAGGCTCATTTAAAATTTGAGCTATCTCTTTATAACTGCGTTCTTGAAAATAGCGTAGGTTAATGATTTGTTGATATGCCGGTTTCAGTTGTTTTATAAATTGGAGTAGTTGCGCTAGGTTTTGTTCCGTGATTAATTTATCTTCTGGGGTAGGTGAGCCATCAACAACTTCAAGTGCTTTCTGTTCTTGTTCTTCCGTGGTAGCAATATTGATCGATGCATTCTGCTTGCGCATTAAATCGATATGAATGTTTTTCGAAATGGTAATAAGCCAAGTCTCAAATTTGTAGCGCTCATCAAAAGTATCGATGCGATCAAAGGCTTTTGAGAATGTCCTAATGGTAACATCCTCGGCGTCATTTTCATTTTTAATTCGTTTTAATTGAAAATTGTAAACGCTATTCCAGAAAGTGTCTAAAAGAAAATTAAAGGCAATCTGATCACCTTTTTTTGCGTCTGTAATTGCTTGAGCTACTTTCAACGGATTTTTATTGACCTAAGTATTTGGTTAAAGATAACTAAATACATGAAATATCATTATAAACAAAAACCCCGAAAAACGGGGTTTAAAATATCATTGATCAAAATTGATATGTTCTTAATTGTGTTGGGGTTTTGCACAACTATCAAATTCATCTGGCGACTTGCCACAAAATGAACATGATTCTCCTTCTTTGTTTAGAAACGGATTTTGGCTTGCGCAAGTTCCAGCAAATTTTCCATCTTTTTTAGCCCATATTTTAATCGCGATGCCCGCAAAAGCTAGACCAAGTAATACTGTTGTAATTAAAAGTAACTTCATCCGTAGATAATTTGTGCAAAGGTACTAAAACAGTAATAATCTAAACGCTAATTGCTTCTTAAAAAGCAATATTAGCAACAGTGTTTTCTTCGGTAGGTTTTTTATTACCCCCTTTTGGTTCAATGGTAATATTGTAGCTAAGCGCATTTTCCTTATATGGCATATTTTGCAGCTTATTATCATTGATTTCCAAAATACCAAGGCTGACCATTTCACCATCCACATTTGCCCACATTTGGTAGCATTTTTCTTCCGGTAAATCTGGTAGATCAAGGACATTGATTAAAGACAAACGCTCTTTCGAGTTAATATAAGCAACTGTTTGAAGTTTACGTGCTTTTTCATTCCCATTTAGTACGTACTTTTTAGTATCTGGATTGTTAAGCATGTTCAACTCATTTTGCAAAGAGCTTATACGCGTATTACTTTGCTCAATAGATAGTTTCAAATCACGCATTTCTTGAGAAATGGCATTGTTTTCTTCTAATAAACTATTTTGTTTTGTGTATAAGAAAACAGAAAGTGCAGCAAAAATAACACTTGCGGCCACCGCTATTTGCGTCCAATAGGTTTTAGGCGCATGTTTAGTGGTATTAATATCGGCCATAATTTTATCGCGAAGTTCGACAGGTGCTTTTCGAGCGTGCATTTTCGCAAAGTTCTCAATGCTATCCTGAAGGGTGTCATATTGATCTTTTACCTCAGGGTATATGTCAATGTAATGCTCAACTTGAGCTGCTTCTGCGTCAGTGCAGGTGCCCAGAATATATTTTTCTAAGGCGTCACCCGCCAAAAAAGTAGTAATAGTTTCTTTCATAGTACTAGTATTAAAAACAATACAACACTGTTGTAAACTTTTCTAAGTTCTCTTAATCCAATTTTCAATCTAGACTTGACAGTACCTAATGGTACGTCAAGCGCTTCACTAGCTTCTTGATGTGTCATACCTTCAAAAAATAGGGCGTTTAACACCTCTTGGTACTTCTCATCAAGATTGCCAATATGTTGTTTTACATCCAGATGTTCTGGTTTAAGGCTGGTTGTACCTAAATTATATACGTCTGAAATATCGATTTGGACTTCCCGGTCATCGCGTAAATTTGCACTTCGTAGTTTATCTATGGCAGTATTGCGCGTTATTCTGAATAGCCAAGTAAAAAGTTTGGCTTTTTTTGCATCATATGAGGCCGCCTTTTTCCAAATTTTTACAAAACTTTCTTGTAGCGCATCTTGCGCAAGCGCATCGTCTTTAGTGATTTTATATGCAACACCATATAAAGTATCGGCATAATTATCATAAATGAGTCCGACAGCTCTTTCGTCTTCTTCACTTAATAGTTGTACAATGTGAGCTTCTAAAAATGTGCTCATATTAGGCTTTTATGGTTTAATAGTGCTTAAAAATAAAGGTTATTATTAAATGTTAGATGCTGATTATCAATAAATATTGATGGGAGATGTTGTTAACAAAAAATTAATAGTCTTTAAAAAATCCAAACACGTTTATAGTGACGTATTTATTTAAACGAGTATTGGCCAAATTTATTAATTAAAAACCTAAAATTATGAAATTGAGGTCTTTTTTGATTGTGGCATTAACATTCGTTTTCACTGCACCAACGTTGGCGCAGATTGATTATAACGATATTGGAAGTGCCGATTTAGCAATGAATTATCCTGCAAAAAGGGATTTAGATATTGTCGACATTGCTTCGAATATTGATGAGTTTAGTACACTGGTTACCGCTTTAAAAGCAGTAGGTTTAGATAATACCTTAAAAGGTAAAGGTCCATTTACTGTTTTTGCTCCCCTAAATAGCGGTTTTGGTAAGTTACCGGCTGGTACGGTAGAGAATCTATTAAGAAAGGAGAATAAGCAGCAATTACGAAATGTACTCACCTACCATGTGGTAGCGACTAAAGTACTTGCCGTTAATTTGATTAAAGCTTTAGAAGATAACAATGGTGTCTACAATGTGACCACCGTAAATGGTCAAAAATTGCAAATAAGCCTTGAAAACGGAAATGCAATTTTGACCGATGCAAAAGGTGGTAAGGCAACCATTACCAAAACAGATGTGGTGGCTTCAAACGGAGTTATTCATATCATCGATGCAGTTGTTCTTCCAGAATAATTTGTTTTAGGTTAGTTTAGTTGGAAAATCCCCGCCATTCTGGTGGGGATTTTTATTGTTGCGCATTTATAACACCAGTACTACGCAATGTAAAGGTTAAAGCAAAGTTGTTGGCTTGGCATGTTTAAAAAATACCAACCCTTTAACTATCTAGATCACATTAACCTCAGCTTCAATATCAATACCGAATTCCTCTTTTACAGAGCGCTTGATTTTTTTGGCAAGTTCCCAGATTTCATGACCGCTAGCTTTTCCGTAATTTACTAAAACCAATGCCTGATTTCTATGTACACCAGCATCGCCAAAGCGTTTTCCCTTAAAACCCGCTTGTTCGATAAGCCATCCTGCAGGGATTTTTACTTCAGATTCTGAAACTGTATAATAAGGGGCATCGGGATGTTTTGTGATAAATGCACGAAAAACTGTTTTAGAAACTATTGGGTTCTTAAAAAAACTTCCGCTATTTCCAAGTTCTTTTGGATCTGGAAGTTTCGATTGGCGTATGGCGATTACCGCATTACTTACATCTTTTATAGAAGGATTAGTAATGGCATTTTTTTGAAGTTCAGATTCAATAGCTCCGTAAGAAGTTTTAACAGTATGTGAACCGGTAGTTAGTTTAAAATCTACCGAGCAAATAATGTATTTCCCCTTCAATTCATTTTTGAAAATAGAATTTCGGTAACCGAACTTACAATCGTGATTTGAAAATACTCTTGTTTTTCCGGTACTAAGTTCAATTGCTTTGCATTGTAAAAAGGTATCTTTTAACTCCGTGCCATAGGCGCCAATATTCTGGATGGGTGCAGTACCTACATTACCGGGAATAAGCGACATATTTTCTAAGCCGCCAAAATCATGATCAATTGACCAAAGTACAAAATCATGCCAGTTTTCACCCGCCATGCAACGCACTACGACATGATCGTTATCCTGCTTTAAAATGTCCTTTCCTTTAATATTGATGTGAATTACCAACGTATCAATATCCTTAGTAAGTAGCATATTACTTCCCCCACCTAAGACAAATTTATCAGGATAATGATCTAATTGAAGTACTTCTTTTAGTTGCGCTACATTGTTAACCGAAACAAAATACTTAGCATTTACATCGATGCCAAATGTGTTGAAGTTTTTTAAAGAAATGTTTTGTTGTATATAACTATGCAAAGAATTTTTTTTAGTTAGGATATGCATCTAAGGCGTGTCGCAATATTTCTGCAGCTCGCACTAATTTTTCTTCTTCCAAAACATAGGCAATTCGCACTTCATTTTTACCCATTCCTTTTGATGAATAAAATCCCGCTGCCGGAGCAACCATTATGGTTTCATTGTTGTGATTATATTCTTCTAATATCCATCGTGCAAAATCTTCAGCATCATTCACCGGTAGTTGTGCAATACAATAAAATGCCCCATTTGGTTTTGCTACTTGCACACCATCAATTTTTTCTAGTGCATTTACTAGCGTATTCCTACGGTCAGTGTATTCAGCTTTGACATCATCAAAATAACTTTGCGGAGTATCTAATGCTGCTTCACTTGCAATTTGTGCCAACGTTGGTGGGCTTAATCTGGCCTGGGCAAATTTCAAGGCAGTTTGGATAAGCGATTTGTTTCGCGAAACAATGCAGCCAATTCGGGCTCCGCACATGCTATATCGTTTAGAGACGGAGTCGATAACAATCGCATAGTCTTTTAGACTGTTATCTTTTAAAACAGAATAATGTTGTAAGCCATCGTATGCAAATTCGCGATAGACTTCATCAGCAATTAGAAACAAATCATGTTTTTTGACGATTGTAGCCAGTTTGTTTATTTCCTCTTCTGTATATAGATAGCCCGTAGGGTTTCCGGGGTTACATATTAAGATGGCCTTTGTTTTGTTAGTGATTAATTTTTCAAATTCCTCAATGGGTGGTAACGCAAAATTATTCTCGAACTTTGAAACTACCGGTACTACTTTAACACCAGATGCTGTAGCAAAACCATTATAATTGGCATAAAACGGTTCAGGGATGATCACTTCATCACCGGGATCGGTGATACTTCCCATTGCAAACAACAATGCCTCACTACCACCAGTAGTTACAATAATATCATCTGCCTTCACCGGTAGGTCGTGTGAAGCGTAATATGCAGCGATTTTCGTACGATATTCTTCTGAACCTTCTGAACGGCTGTATGCTAAAACATCAATAGTGCTGTTTTTTACCGCATCCATAGCTACTTTTGGAGTTTTAATATCTGGCTGCCCAATGTTTAAATGGTAAACGGTTCGCCCTTTTTTTTTGGCAGCTTCAGCAAAAGGGACCAATTTTCGTATTGGAGATTCAGGCATTTGTAAGCCTTTAGCAGATAATTGTGGCATCGCTTCTTTTTTATTGCTGCAAAATTGCGAAATATATTCAAAAAGTACGATCAAAAAATACCATTTATCCTCCGCAGTTTTTCATAGGCTTTTGTTAAATAATTGTAATTAAAGCTCGTATTTCCTAAATTGAAAAGGAATACAGCAGTTTTAAGCATGAAAAATCTCCCATTTAATAAGCGTGTTTTTCTTATTGCAGGATTGCTATGTTTCATTTTTTCTTCGGCACAAACACGCTTTGGAATTACCCAAAATCAAAAAAGTACGACGATTCCGTTTCAACTGATCAATAACCTTATAGTTATACCAGTTGAAGTTAATGGAACCAGTCTATCTTTTATTCTGGATACTGGAGTTAGCAAACCTATTTTGTTTAATTTGAATGATAAGGATTCTATTCAAATAAACAATATAACACCAATAAGTATTAGAGGACTGGGTAGCGACAGACCAGTAGAGGCATTGCAGTCAATGGGTAATACTTTTGAATTGAAAGGACTTTATAATCCAAGTCAAGAACTTTTTGTGGTCTTAGACGAAAGTATTGACTTTTCCCCAAGATTAGGAATGACTATTCACGGAATCATTGGCTACGATCTATTTAAGGATTTTATTGTTGAAGTTAATTATTCCCGAAAGCGATTAAAGTTTCATAATCGAGCAACCTATAAAGCCAAAAAGTGCAAAAAGTGCGAAGAAATTCCGCTTACCTTGTTCAAAAAGAAGCCTTATGTCGACACAAAAGTAGTTATTGAAAATAAAGAAGAGGTGCAGGCTCATTTATTAGTAGATACAGGTAGTAGTGATGCTGTATGGCTGTTTAAAAATGAAGAAAAAAACATTAACGTACCTAAAAAAAGGTATACTGACTTTTTAGGTAAGGGCCTTGGTGGTTCAATTTACGGTGAGCGTGCGAAACTTACCTACCTAAATTTAGCAGGAAATAAATTGCATGGCGCAAAAGTTGCATTTCCAGATTCGATTACCACTCAACTAATGCGAACAAACTTTAAAAGGAACGGCAGTGTAGGTGGTGAGGTGCTGAAGCGATTTAATCTGGTATACGACTATCAGGGAGGTACTCTTAGGTTTAAGAAAAACGGAAATTTTAAAAAACCCTTTCAATACAATATGAGCGGTATTGAAATTGAATATCAAGGTAATAGACTTATAAAAGAAATCACCTCGGCATTAACAAGAATTCCCGAACGCTCTGATAAAGCCGGTGGAGAAATCACGGTTCATTTTAGAGATGTCATGCGATTAAGTCAAGTGCCTAATTTTAAAGTGGTGGACCTAAGAAAAGGATCTCCTGCTGATTTTGCGGGGCTTCAAGAAGGAGATATTATTATTAAGGTTAATAATAAACCCACATATCAATATAACTTACAGGAAGTGACCAGTATGCTTCAAGGTAAGGCCGGAAAGAAGATAAGACTTTTAGTGGAGCGTAATGGCGTTAGAATGCGATTTGATTTGGTGTTAAAGTCCTTGATATAAAAAACCCCGACGTTCAAGTCAGGGTTTATTATACTTAGAAAGTTAATTCTTAACTCTTATTAGCTGCTCCTTCTGCAGCAAGAACTTTTCCTTTAATTTTTAATGCTTTTGTTGGTTCGTCAGCATTTGATAATACGGTAATAGTTCTTCTAATAGGACCAACCTTTTGCGTGTTGTATTTTACTTCAATAATTCCTGTGTCACCAGGTGCAATTGGTTCTTCCGGTTTTTTAGGAATTGTACAGCCACAACTTGAAATCACTTTGGTAACAACCAAAGGGGCATTACCTGTGTTGGTGAATTCAAAAGTGCGAAGGCCGTCACTTCCTTTTGCAATTTCGCCATAATCGATAACTTCCGTTTTGAATTCGATCTTGGCCATTTTTTCTTGTGCAGTTGCAGCAAAAGCTACAAAGGCAATTAGCATAAAAGCTACATACTTTTTCATCTTAAAACAGATTTAGGTGAATTTCAAATTTAGGTACTTTATACACATTCTGCAAAATATTCGTTTTCTTTTACATTTTTATGGATAATAAGTACTTTTGCCCTCTTAGGACAAAAACCGTTCCAAACATATGGATATCCCTGCAAAATATGATGCACTAAGTGTTGAAGATAAGTGGTATAGCTACTGGATGAAGCATAATTTTTTTCATTCAGAACCCAATGACAAAGAGCCATATACTATTGTTATTCCTCCACCAAATGTGACAGGAATTCTTCATATGGGACATATGTTGAATAATACTATTCAAGATGTACTGATTCGTCGCGCTCGGTTAAAGGGCTATAATGCTTGTTGGGTTCCGGGAATGGACCATGCTAGTATTGCAACGGAAGCTAAAGTTGTTGCTAAGCTTAAGTCGGAGGGAATTAATAAAAACGACCTTACCAGAGAAGAATTCCTAAAACATGCTTGGGAGTGGACTGACAAACACGGTGGGATTATTTTGGAACAATTGAAGAAGTTGGGTGCCTCTTGTGATTGGGATCGTACAAAATTTACGATGGATGACGATATGTCGGAGGCGGTGATTAAGGTTTTTGTTGATTTATATAACAAAGGACTTATCTACCGAGGATATCGGATGGTTAATTGGGATCCAGAAGCAAGGACCACATTGTCTGATGAAGAAGTTAATTATGAGGAGCGTCAGGGTAAACTATACTATATTTCTTACAAAATAGAAGGAAGTAGCGATACGTTAACCATTGCAACCACAAGACCGGAGACCATTTTTGGTGATACTGCAATCTGTATAAATCCAAATGATGAGCGTTTTACTCATTTAAAAGGTAAAAAAGCGATTGTGCCCATATGTAATAGGGTAGTGCCCATTATTGAGGATGAATACGTTGATGTTGAATTCGGTACAGGATGTCTGAAGGTGACACCTGCACATGATGAAAATGACAAAGTACTGGGTGATAAGCATCAACTAGAAGTTGTCGATATTTTTAATGAAGATGCTAGCTTAAATAGTTATGGGTTGCAATTTGAAGGTCAGGACCGTTTTGTTGCTAGAAAAGCGGTTGCTAAAGAATTAGAAGAACTTGGTATTCTAATTAAAACGGAAGACCATTTAAATAAAGTTGGTACATCAGAGCGTACAAAAGCAGTTATTGAACCCCGATTGTCAGATCAGTGGTTTTTGAGTATGAAAGAGCTTTCGAAACCAGCATTGAATGCTGTTTTAGAAACTGAAGATGTAAAATTATTTCCTAAGCGATTCAACAACACCTACCGTCATTGGATGGAGAATATTCGGGATTGGAATATCTCGCGACAACTGTGGTGGGGACAACAAATACCTGCTTATTATTTTGGTGACGGTAAAGATGACTTTGTAGTAGCTGAAACGAAGGAAGACGCATTAAAGCTCGCGCAAGAAAGGAGCGGAAATGCCAATTTATCAGCAAACGATCTAAAACAAGATCCTGATGTGGTTGATACTTGGTTTTCAGCTTGGTTGTGGCCAATTAGCTTGTTTGATGGTATTAGAAACCCTGATAATGAAGAAGCAAAATATTATTACCCAACAAACGATTTGGTAACAGGCCCCGATATATTGTTTTTCTGGGTTGCTAGAATGATTGTAGCGGGATATGAATTTAAAGGTGAAAGACCATTTAATAATGTGTATTTAACCGGTCTGGTGCGTGATAAGCAACGTCGCAAAATGTCGAAATCCTTAGGTAATTCACCTGATGCGTTGAAGCTTATTGAAGATTTTGGGGCCGATGGTGTACGAGTAGGATTATTGTTAAGTTCTGCGGCTGGGAATGATCTAATGTTCGATGAAGCACTTTGCCAACAAGGAAAACAATTTGCGAATAAAATTTGGAATGCATTTCGTTTGATAAAAGGTTGGGGAGTTGACTCGAATATTCCACAGCCAGAAGCGTCAAAAGTGGCCATTAAATGGTATCAAAGTAAATTTCAGGAAGCTTTAGCGGAAATAGAGGATCATTTTTCAAAATACCGAATTAGTGATGCACTAATGACGACTTACAAGTTAGTTTGGGATGATTTCTGCTCTTGGTTGTTAGAAATGGTCAAGCCTGGCTATCAACAACCAATAGATAAAACAACATTAGAAGCCGTGGTTGCGTTACTTGAAGATAATTTAAGAATTCTGCATCCATTCATGCCATTTTTAACGGAGGAAGTATGGCAATTTATTAAAGACCGTACTCCGGAAGAAGCCTTGATCGTTGCTGAATGGCCTAAACAAGAGACTATAGATACCGAGTTGTTGAAAGGATTTAAAACAGCAGCCGAAGTGGTTTCCGGTATTCGGACTATTCGAAAACAGAAAAATATTGCTATGAAAAACAGCATCAACCTTTCTATTTTAAATAATGATACTGTTGATACAACTTTTGATTCGGTTATAAAAAAGCTGGGTAATGTTGATGCGCTCGATTACGTAACAGAAAAAGTTGGTGGCGCATTATCATTTAGAGTTCAGTCTAGCGAGTATTTCATTCCAATGGCTGGAGCTGTAAATGTTGATGAAGAGATTGCAAAACTGACAGAAGAGCTGAGCTATACGGAAGGCTTTTTGAAATCTGTGCAGAAGAAACTGTCTAACGAACGTTTTGTAAATAATGCACCAGAGGCTGTTGTAGCAAGTGAGAAAAAGAAAGAAGCTGATGCTATAGCAAAAATTGAAATGATTAAGTCGAGTTTGGCTGGCTTGAAATAACTTATTCGTTACAATTCAAATAGCTGTATATTTCAGTTTCGAAGTTGGTTAGATCAGTTATTACATTAACCTTGTCATTTTCATTTGTTTCAATGCTGAAATTAATGGCACTTTCTCCGATTGTTTTTTTGGAAGCACTATCTGTAGAAAAGAAACTGGCATCTGGTAAATTTTGTTCAAAAAAGGTAGGGAATAACAACGCTTTTCTAGGGTTGAAAGCGTCGGGTTCATACTCGTAATCTATGGAGCCCAACAATACCTCCTGATTGTTAACATCAAATACGTATCGGTCGAAGGCTATAATATTCTGATTGGTATCAAATGTATACAGGCCTCTTTCTAAATTTGTTGTTGTATTGTTTTCTGTAAAACTTAAAAAAACAGTTACAGAAGCTCCTTCATACTCAAATCTAAAATTGTTTGTGTTTCCCGAGGCATAGAAACGCTTAACCTCTAGTAGCAAATCATTTTCATATTTAGCACTTATTAGCACGCGACCGTTGGTTACTAAATTTTGCATTACCCCTACAATAATAGAGTCCTTAGTAATTTGAGATCTGAAAAAGGAAGCCGCAGGGTTGGTGTTCTCAGGTAATGGAGATGGATAGACATTAATTCTAAACAGATCACCAGTAATATTATACTTATACTCAAGTATCCTGATACCATCATCAATCTGGCTTAATGCACAGATATTTTCGGTCATTCCATCTCGATCGTCTGTATTACATGAGGTAACAATCAAGATTAAAATGGAACAATACACACTTAATCTATTGGCTATATTATTCCAATATAGATATATGAAATGATAACGTTTGATAGCAATTTTTTTTCTAAGGTATAAAAGAATTATGGATTTTGTTCAAATTCAAAGGTATATAAGGCTAAAAACTACTAAGTATTGTAGTGATTTAACATTTGATAGTGTTTTAGATGGCTAGAAATAGGATGTGTTTCTTATAAGTTTTTATAGTTGTTGGTTTTTTCCTGAAGGTAGTTTAGTGCTTTGTGAAGGTTAACAATTTTTCCCGATTTTGAAAAGGATTTAAATGTTGAAGAATCAATTGCTGTTCCGGTTTTTAGAAGTACTTTTTTTAGTGTCCCAGCGGTTATGTCAGGATATTGTGAGATAATAATTGCAGCAGATGCTGAGGTTAAGGCTGATGCGAGTGAAGTTCCTCCTAATCGTATATATGGTACATTGGTTTCTCCGTTCGGCACCACTATTTTGGAGCCCGGGGCAAAAATATCTACTGATTGCTGTCCATAATTTGAAAAGCTAGCCTTAGGTTTTTCTATCTTATTTGTGCTGGCACCTACAACAATCATATTGTCTGCAATTTCATTAAAATCAGTTCTATAATCTAGCGGATAATTTTTGTATTCAGGAAGATCGGTATTCAAGTTATTGTTTCCTGCTGATGTAACAATCAATACTTCATGTTTTGCTGCATATTGAATAGCACTGGTTACAAGATCTTCGTCAAAAGAATTAGGCTTGCTATCGCTTAAATTAATAACGCTCGCTCCATTATCAACTGCATAGCGTATAGCAGCTGCAAGATCATTATTGTGGTAATCACCAACTCCTGAAGTGCATAAAAACATCAGCTTTATATCTAGAATATTTGGTCGATCAAAAATTTCTCCATTAGTGGCTTCAGCTATTAAGCCTCCGACCTGTGTAGCATGTTGCGACATGTTCTCAAAATCATTAACTATATGGTGCCCCATGACAATTTTACGGTCGTCATATGCCGGATTAAGCGATTTGTTTAACTCTCCTTCACCGCCTGTTTTAAACTGAATAAGCTGTTTTTCATAAAGACCAATTCTGGCGTTTCGAAGAAGAAATTTTTTTAATTTAATTTCTTCTTCATTTTTGGCATGAACTTTTTTTGCGGCAATGGAGTCAATGGTTCCATTTGCTCTTATGGTATTAGGAAAAACCTCTTTTGCGTCATAAAATGTCTGTAAATCTGCTATTGATTTATTCAAACGCTTTTGTGCTTTTTCTTTTTGAAGTTGATACGCTTTATATAATTTTTTTAATCGAAGTGAATCTGTTGTTGATGAGTTTTCTAATTGCCGAATAAGTCGTACAATTTCGTAATTCATAAAATAAACAGATTTATTCGTATCATACCCAAGAAAATTCCAGCCATTTATATCGTCCGTATACCCATTGTTATCATCGTCCATCCCATTATCTGGTATCTCATCATGGTTAATATATAAGCGATTTCTAAATACCGGATGATAGATGTCAACTGGAGTATCAATGACAGCAATAATAACAGGATCGCTATTCTTTTTAAGCGTTGTATATGCTTTAGAGATACCTATTCCAGGAATGGAATCTACTGATATACTAGAGGCATACCAATTGGAATAGGATGAAGATTGAATGGTGTCACTTTTTTCATCACACGATGAAAATATCAATAAGATAGCATAAAGAAGCCTATTTATTGTTGAAGTAGTCATTAACTAATTCGATGTATGCTTGTTTTGCTTCATCTTCAGTCATATCTTTTATTTGAAGCATTGCGTTAGCTTTGAAAGCATTAACCAACGGTTTCTTGCTTCCAGGGCGGTTTTGATTTTGGGTAGCTCGTTTGTAATAGGCGTATGCTCTCAATAAAAAATCAGCAGGAAACGGACCTTCACTGTTGTTTAGTTTGTCCACAGTGTTTAGAAAATCAGTATCTAGTTGAGCGCTACTCAAAATTTCTTTTTGAATGTTCAATTTCCAATAATGGCAATTATATCTTCGCCTCCTTTTACCTTTTGATTAAGGGCCATATTTACTTTAGTTCCTATTGGCAAAAAGACGTCTACTCTAGAACCAAACTTGATAAAACCAGCATCGGCACCTTGAATTACCTGTTCATCTTCTTTGGCATAATTAACGATACGCCGTGCAAGTGCCCCTGCAATTTGGCGATACAAAATGGGTCCTACCGTTTCATTTTCTACTACAATTGTAGTACGTTCATTTTCTTCAGAAGCTTTAGGGTGCCAAGCTACCAGATATTTTCCAGGATGATATTTACTGAACTTTACCTGACCACTTATTGGATAACGAGTTACATGTACATTTATTGGAGACATAAAAATAGAAACCTGTAACCGTTGATCCTTAAAATATTCTTTTTCAAAAACTTCTTCTATTACCACAACTTTACCATCTACAGGAGCGATGATATGGGTTTGATTTGTCTGCGTGTTTCTTTTTGGGTTTCTAAAAAATTGAAGAATGAGGATGAGTAATATCAAGCCAGCAACTTGTAATAATTTTTGTAACCAAAAAATATGTATAAAGGCATCTGCTGCAAAAATAATGCCTGCAACCACAAGCATAGTGATGAAAATAATTTTATAACCTTCTTTATGAAACATACATCCAGATATGAAGAAATAAATAAATAAACGGCGCTGCAAAAATAATACTATCCAAGCGATCATAAACTCCACCATGCCCTGGCATAATATTACCGCTGTCTTTTACTTTAGCTTGTCGTTTGAACTTTGATTGTATTAAATCGCCAATGGTGCCAAATACGCTCATTATTAGCGCGATCACTAACCAAACTGGCGTGGTAAACTTTTCTGTAAATTTAGCAATAAAATAGCTGGCAATACAGCTAAAGATTAATCCGCCAACAAAACCTTCAATTGTTTTTTTAGGAGAAATCCGTTCAAATAACTTGTGTTTTCCCAAGTTTTTTCCCACGAGATAGGCAAAGCTGTCGTTAATCCATATTAGCGGAAAAATACCTAGAATAATCATCGGGTTAAATGAGCTCTTATAACTGGGTAGCAAACACACAAAAATGAACCCGCCGATGATATAGGTAGTTGATATCAAGTAATTTTTTACTGCAGATAGTTTTTGTTGTTGTGCTCTAAATAAATCGACTATCAAAAATAGATTTGCCACTAGCGTTGGTACCAATAAAAAATAAGGAGAAAGCATTGCTGTTGGATCAAATGCAAAGACAAAAAACAGTGCAGCAAAAATAAAATAAGTGGCAGAATAGGTGTTGTTTACAAGTTTATTAAACTCAACTAAACAAATGATGCCAAATAAGAAAAATACCAATAAAAATGCATTGCTCGACAGTAATACGGCTCCAATAATAAGAGTCATATACAGTAAACCTGAAACGGCGCGTATTGCTAATTCTTTCACTTAAGTGTACTACGTTGTTTAGTTGTAAGTACCTTTGTTTAAAGGTCTTCTAGTAGCAGCAAATATAGGTTTTTTGAGCTACTCCCATAACTTAAAAAGTCCTTTTCCTTTTTGGTTTCGAAGTGCTTTATGGTCGTGATGTTTGATGGTAATTTTTGTTTGTCTTTGTTTTTGATAAGTCGAAGTCCTTCGCCAATAGTGTCAACTAATTGACTGGTATGAGCATAGATCACCACATTGGTTGGAAGGTTAGGAAGACGATTTTCTCCTATTTGTTTAGAACACAATAAAATACCTCCTTCATCAGCAATAAGATACTCGCATTTAGAAAAAAAGAAACTCGATCCGCTGCTTTTTTCAGAGAAATCGAGATTAAAACTTTTGAATTCTGTCCTTAACGAATGGTCACTACAAAATACTTGGTTTTCATCCCATTTGTTCTCTAGCAAAATATTTTGAAATGCCTCTGCTATTTCCTTTTCGGAGTCACAATAAATAAATTTGCCTCCGTTTTTTTTGAAGTTGATGGTAAATTTTTCATCAGCAGGAATTTTAACTTCAGGCATATATCTCCCACGTTCCTCCTTAATATCTTCTTTAGGAGATGTTGATTTTGATCCGAATAATTTTTTGAAAATATTCATGTCTAATCTAACGGGGGCGTTCTGCAATCACCGAGTTTTTCTTTAATATATAAAACTATGAAAAACTCGGCGGTACATTTAACAAACTAATAACTAAGCGTCGTTATTTGTAATGGGTTCTTCCTTTGCAGTTTCTTCGGTTTCATCTTTGTCGTCATCAAAAGGACGCTTACCAAATATCTTTTCAAGATCGTCTTTAAAAATAACTTCGCGTTCTAGTAATACCTCTGCAAGTTCTGTAAGTTTATCTTTATGATCTGTTAATAGGTCGATGGCGCGTTGATATTGTTCTTCAATAATATCTGATATTTCTTTATCAATTATTTGCGCAGTTTGCTCACTATACGGTTTTGTGAAATTATAATCAGACTGACCTGAAGAGTCATAGTATGTAAGGTTTCCTATCTTATCATTTAACCCATATACCGTGACCATTGCTTTGGCTTGGCGCGTTACCTTTTCGAGATCACTTAAAGCACCTGTAGATATTTTATCAAAAATTACCTTTTCGGCAGCTCGACCCCCTAATGTTGCACACATTTCATCAAGCATCTGATCTGGGCGAACAAGTAAGCGTTCTTCCGGCAAGTACCATGCGGCACCTAACGACTGCCCGCGAGGTACGATCGTCACTTTTACTAGTGGTGCAGCATGCTCAAGCATCCAACTAACAGTGGCGTGACCTGCTTCGTGAAAAGCAATAGTTTTCTTTTCAAGCGGGGTGATAATCTTATTTTTCTTCTCCAATCCACCAACGATACGATCGACAGCATCAAGAAAATCTTGTTTGTCGACTGCCTTTTTATTGTTACGTGCAGCAATTAACGCCGCTTCATTACAAACATTGGCAATATCAGCACCTGAGAATCCTGGAGTTTGTTTGGATAAGAAATCCATATCAAGTCCTTCGGAAATTTTAAGCGGTCGCAAGTGTACTTCAAAAATCTCTTTACGCTCACGTACATCTGGTAAATCAACATAAATCTGTCTGTCAAAACGTCCGGCACGCATTAGCGCCTTGTCAAGCACATCGGCACGGTTTGTTGCTGCTAGAACGATTACATTGGTTTTACTACCAAAGCCATCCATTTCAGTAAGTAACTGATTTAAGGTGTTCTCGCGTTCGTCATTACTACCGGTGAAATTACTTTTTCCACGAGCACGACCTACGGCATCGATTTCATCGATAAAGATGATAGCTGGTGACTTCTCTTTAGCTTGTTTGAATAAATCACGCACACGTGATGCACCGACACCTACAAACATCTCAACAAAGTCAGAACCAGAAAGCGAGAAAAAAGGAACTTTGGCTTCACCCGCAACTGCCTTTGCTAGCAAAGTTTTACCAGTTCCAGGAGGTCCAACTAATAGGGCTCCTTTCGGAATTTTACCACCAAGCGAGGTGTATTTATCCGGGTTTTTTAAGAAATCTACAATCTCTTGAACTTCTTCTTTAGCACCTTCAAGTCCGGCTACGTCTTTAAATGTAACTTTTACATCTTGCTTTTCATCGAATAGTTTAGCTCGTGACTTTCCGATATTAAAAATCTGACCACCTGCACCACCACCTGCACCACCAGACATACGACGCATTAAAAATATCCAAACACCAATGATAAGTGCAAAGGGTAACAAACTTATTAGCATATCACCCCAAAAATTCTGCTCTGTATCATATGCGTACGATTCTAATCGACCTTCAGCTTTTGCTTTATCTAATTTTTCTTGAAAAATATCTTCACTACCAATTTCAAATTGATAATGTGGTCCTTTAGTGTTTTTCTGGCCTAATAGGTTAGTAGACTCCGCTCCCTTATGTACATCTTTTTTGAGCGCTTCTTCCGTTAGGGTAACTTTAGCTTTACGCTTATTAATTACTAACACATCCTTGATATCACCGGCATCTAAAAACTCATCAAATTTTGATGAGGTCGTCGGTTTGATATCTTGCCATTTATTATTACCACCAAAAAAGTTCAGACTAATGATCACTAATATGATCGCTGCATATAACCAATAAGGGCTAAACTTTGGTTTTTTTGGTGCACTGTTATTATCTCTATCTCTTGACATTAATTAAATTCTAGTTTTTAATAATTCGTTTGAATAGTTGTTGTTTTTGCATCTCCCCACAAGCTCTCAATATCATAAAAATCTCTGATATGTTTTTGAAAAACATGAACAACTACATTTACATAATCAATCAAAATCCATTCGGCATTGTCAGATCCTTCTACATGCCATGGTTTGTCATGATGTTTTTTACTTACCTTTTTTTGTATGGAATTTACAATGGCATTTACCTGAGTATTTGAGGTACCATTGCATATGATGAAATAGTCACAAACGGTATTTTCAATTTCTCGTAAGTCTAAGATATCTATATCATGTCCCTTTACATCTTCTATTCCGCTAATTATGGTTGATATTAATTCATCTGCACTTACATTCTCCTTTACCATTAATTTTTTTTATTTTACACAAAGTTATTACTTTTTTTTAGCTTTTGTCCCCTGTTCTACCAAGTTTTATCAAACTGATTAAGCCTAGTTTATGCATATAATCAAACTTAATGCCATCGACTCTACAAACTCGTATTTACGTAGGAGATATTTGGATAAAGAATTGGAAGATTTTACTGTCGCTACGGCCAGTGAACAAACACATGGAAGAGGTCAAATGGGTACAACCTGGGAATCAGAATCTGGGAAAAACCTGACCCTTAGTGTGTTTAAGAAGATTAACTGCCTGGCAATTGATCAACAGTTTTACGTAAGTATGGCCAGTTCTTTAGCAGTTCTTAAGACCTTAAAAAAAATGCAAATACACGCACTATCGGTAAAATGGCCAAACGACATTTTGTCAGATAATCAAAAACTTTGTGGTGTTTTAATTGAAAGTATTGTTAGAAAACAAGAGTTGGATGCTATCATAGTTGGTATAGGTCTTAATGTAAATCAAACCTATTTTTCAAAAGGCATCAATGCATCATCTTTAAAAAATATAACGGGAATGCATTACAATATTGATGAAGTACTTCATGATCTGCTTATAGAGGTTAAAAAGTATGTCGTTTTGCTGGTAGAAAACAAGCTACAACAAATTAGCGATGAGTATCATAACCATTTATTTAGAAAAGATAAGCCGTCTACCTTTAAAGATAAAAAAGGCAATTTAATAATGGGTTTTATTAAAGGGGTATCTAATACAGGTAGATTACAGGTGTTACTTGAAGATGAAGTAATGAAAGAGTTTGATATGAAAGAACTACAACTCATGTATTAATTTAGGATTTTTTAACATCCAAATCACATTCGGATTTTAATCCGTGATAATAACCTAATTAAAACATTAGGAGTCGCATTTTCTGTAATTTTATTTTTTTAAAAATGGCGTATAATGAATTATAGACGACTGGGAAAAACGAACTTCAATGTTTCAGAAATTTCTTTAGGTACCTGGCAAGTTGGTGGTAAATGGGGCTCAGGTTTTGATGATACTTTGGCAGAAAGAATACTGAATGAGGCAATTGATTACGGAGTTAATTTCATCGATACTGCAGATGTATATGAATCAGGAGCAAGTGAAGCTGCCGTTGGTCGTGTTGTAAAGAGCAGAAGTGAAGGGGTTTTTGTAGCAACAAAATGTGGAAGACAGATTAATCCTCACATAAGCGAAAATTATACAGTTAAAGCTCTTAGAAGATATGTTGAAGATAGTTTAAAAAACATAGGTGTTGAATGTTTAGATCTTATTCAACTACATTGCCCGCCCACGGAGGTGTATTATAGACCGGAAGTTTTTGAGCTTTTTGACCGCTTAAAAGAAGAGGGCAAAGTCAAAAATCTGGGAATAAGTGTTGAAAAGGTAGAGGAGGCTCTTAAAGGAATTGAATATGAAAATGTTACTACTGTCCAAATAATTTTTAACATGTTTCGGCAAAGACCTGCTGAGTTATTCTTTGAAGAAGCAGTTAAAAAGGATGTAGGGATTATTGTTAGAGTTCCCTTAGCAAGCGGTTTGCTGACTGGTAAGTTCTCAAAAAATACTTTTTTTGATAAGAATGATCACCGCTTCTTCAACAGAGATGGTGCAGGATTTGACAAAGGTGAAACCTTTTCCGGGGTGCCTTACGAAATAGGGCTCGAGGCAGTAGAAAAATTAAGGGAAATTTTCCCGAAAAAAAAGAATCTTGCTTCAGGTGCGCTTCGTTGGATTTTAGATTTCCCACAAGTAAGTTGTATTATACCGGGTGCTTCAAAAGCGGAACACTTACAATCTAATATTGCAGCTTCTACAATGCCATCATTAAAAAATGAACAACGAGCAGCGGTAAAGAATCTTTATGAAATGACCATTAAACCACACGTACATTACCTCTGGTAAAGTATTGATAGTGCACTAAAGTTTGGACATATTTTCAGAAAGTGAACCAATGAAACTGGTTATTGGCCCCTTGATCATCATAGCCATCATCGCATTAAATTCGCCTGCAAATTGCAATTGAGCTTCGCTTTTTTCTGATTCGATCGCGTTAATATCAGCAGTCAAGGTAAATGGTAATTTATCACTAGCCGCACCTAAAACGACTTTGTTAGGCGCTACTACTTCTTTTAGCTCAAGAACGATTTCAGGCATGCCTTTTAAAGCAAACAAAAAGCGTTTTTCGTTTAAAACCTCAAATTTACTGGTGTTTTCTGGCATTAATTGCTCAAAATTTTTCACCTCGCTTAAAAACTCGCAAAGTTCGTTTGCTGATTTATTTACGGTTACTTTCGGACTTTCTAAATTCATTATTTAAGGTTTTATGATCCACTCCAAGCGGATGGGTTTTCATTCCAGCTTGACAGTACACTTAATTGATCTTCGTTTATATAATTGGTATTTAATGCTTGCTCTAACAAATAGTTGTAATTAGAGAGCGTATGCAATTCTAGGTTATTATCTTTAAAATTATCAGATGCTACTTCAAACCCGTAGGTGAAAATAGCAAGCATTCCTTTAATATTAGCTCCACCAGCTCTTAAAGCTTCAACAGCATTTAGACTACTTTTTCCTGTGCTTATTAGGTCTTCTACAACAACCACAGTTTGCCCTGGCTCTAATACACCTTCAATCTGATTTTGTCGCCCGTGTTTTTTAGCTTCAGGTCTTACATAAATAAAAGGTAGTCCCATAATTTCTGCAACTAGCATACCAATGCCTATAGCCCCGGTCGCCACCCCTGCAATGATATCAGGTTTGCCATACAGTTTTTCGATCTGGGCTGCAAATTGTTCTCTTATGAAATTACGAATTACTGGATATGACAGCACAATGCGATTATCACAGTAAATAGGAGATTTCCATCCTGACGCCCAGGTAAAAGGTTGTTGTGGTTGAAGTTTTATTGCGTTAATTTGCAACAAAAGTTCCGCAGTTTTCATTGCGGTGTGTTTATCTAAAATCATGGATGCAAATGTATAAAGTTTTTGTCAACGACCGTGCTATGATTCTTACCAATGTGAAAGAAATTGGCGAGGACACAAAACAGTATAAACTTAAAAAATGCGACATAAGCCAAGTGATTAAGGAAGCATCTGATTTAGAAGGACCTCCTATTAGTTTATACCATAAAAATGGAGAAAAATTGATTTCGAAATTAAAGAAGAAAATTCCGGCAATTTATGCTGGTGGCGGATTGGTAAAAAATTCAAAAGGAGAAATTCTCTTTATTTTTAGAAATAACAAATGGGATCTGCCAAAAGGAAAAACCGAAAAAGGCGAAGATATTGAAACCACTGCTATTCGTGAAGTGGAGGAGGAAACCGGAATAAGCGGCTTGCAAATCACCAAAACATTACCTGTTACCTATCATATTTTTAGAAGAAATGGTTCATATAGACTTAAAATAACCCATTGGTTTGAAATGCATACTGATGATGAAAGCGAACTCATACCGCAACTGGAAGAAGATATTACAAAGGTTGAATGGAAGCGTACTTCTGCAATAGAAGATGCTTTAAAAAACTCCTACGCCAATATCAAGCTATTATTTGTAAATGAGATTGCTGAATGAACGGTTAACGTTTTCATTTATTTTTTGAGCACCCGGTATATCGGATATCTTAAATGCGCTTCTTCGTAATTATTGGATTGCTTATGAAGCCAATCTAATTGCTGATACCAACTAGCCGCAAATTGATCATCATCTTGTTTTTTCTTCTCAAATTCTGCTTTTAATTTAGGGTTTTCGGCTAATAATTTAGCCGCCGCATCTTCCCATACATAAGGAGAGAATCCTTCCTTTTGTTGCAGAATAGTGTCAAAAAAGTTCCAATTAAAAAAAGAATCGACGGCTACTGGTTCAAGGGTCTCTAAAAGATATCGAATGCCTTTTTGATCTGTTTTTACTTCTATGTAAGTATCTTTCTTAATAGAAACTGTGTCTGTACTGGTTGTTATAGTTGTATTATAATGCGGATAATGACCTTCATAGGGCCTATTGTAGGTCTCAAAATTAGCAATATGATAGACCTCAACTTCCAGATCAATATCTTCTTCGATATAGTCCATCTCAATTTCATTGACTTCAAGTCGGTCAATTATTCGTCTCCATTGTCTAGGAATAAGATAGGCTTCAGGAACGGCTATTTGTTTGGTTGCTTTAAAATAGTTTTGATAGGGCGTTTCCTTCGTGAAAGGTTTATTCCGGTCGTATTCTAGTCTAGGTTGTCCTGTAACTTCGCTAGTCACCATATTGCCCTCGAAGCCTTTAAAATTTAAGGTTGAAGTTTTAGTAGTGTCTAATTGCCAACCAATAGGGTATGTTTCTTTTTCAGACCAATAAGTGTTGGCATTCTTTCTAAGAGTCTTTATTTTTTCATGGTCGCGCTCCGCAATGTTAATCATAGACCGCATTAACTCATAGGTGCCTTCAACCCGTTGCTTGTAGGGTTTTAGCATATGGGTTTCCACCATCATTCCTAGCGTATTCCATAGAGCTGTGTAACCGGTGGAATATCTGGGCGAATCCATAAATTGCGAAAAACCGGCTTCAGGTGTTCTGTTAAAAACGTTTACATAGGGTGTAATATCCCAATTTTTACTTGCTAAGTCATTTTCTAAAGATGGCATTAATTCAGTATGTAAATAAGTGCCTAGGTTTCCACCCAGTTTGTTGTGTTGGGTGAATAAATGCGTTAGTGTGTATTGATAATCGGCCCCATTGCTAACATGATTATCAATAAAAATATCGGGCTCTAACAAATGAAATATTCTGGCAAAACCTGAAGCATTTCTTGTATCCGATTTTATAAAATCACGATTGAGGTCGTAGTTACGGGCATTTCCTCTAAACCCATATTCCTCTGGTCCATTTTGATTTGTTCTCGATCCGCTATTTCTGTTTAAAGCACCCCCAATATTGTAGACCGGTATTGTTGCAATAACGGTGTTTTTTGGCATATCTATAGTTCCTTTAGCGATATCACGAAACAGCATCATGGTGGCATCAATTCCATCAGATTCGCCAGGATGAATTCCGTTATTGATTAGAATAATGACTTTATCCTCTTTAATGTTGTCAAAATTAGTTTCCGGACTTGGGTTGATGGTAACCATACGTAATCGCTCACCAATATCAGTTCTGCTTGAGTTTCTCATTTTAACGGATGGATAGGCCTCCGCAAGATTTTCATAAAAGGTAATTACCTCGTCATAAGTAGCCGTTTGCCTGCCTGCGCTTTTCTCAAAGGTGGTGGTAAAGTCGAATTCGCTAGCTTCCTTTTCAATTTTGCATGATTGAAAAAGAAACGTTAAAGCGAGAAATAAAAACAGATGTTTCAAGAAATAAGAATTATTGGTTGGTTCTTCAAATTTAAAATAATGTAATGAAGTGGCATAATATCTTGCCAAACGTTAGAATAGCCATATCTTTGCCGCTTCTTAAATTTTACGTCATGACGGAGTTTGTACGCAAACGAGTAGCCAATGCCAAGAACGATATTTTATCAGGATTAACTGTTGCATTAGCATTAGTGCCGGAAGCGGTAGCCTTTGCTTTCGTAGCAGGGGTTGATCCGTTAGTGGGACTTTATGCTGCATTCATGATTGGTTTGATCACCGCAGTTTTTGGTGGACGACCGGGAATGATTTCAGGAGCAACCGGAGCGCTGGCTGTTGTTATGGTTCATTTGGTAGCGGAAGGGAATTCAATGGGAATTGCAATGGAGCAACCGGTAGAAGATTTAGGGTTGTACTACCTCTTTCTTACCGTAATCATGATGGGAGTTATTCAAATGTTAGCAGGTTTTTTTAAGCTAGGAAAATTCGTGCGATTGATTCCGCACCCTGTAATGATGGGATTTGTAAATGGATTAGCAATTGTGATTTTCTTATCCCAGTTAGGAATGTTTGAAACAAGAGCAATGAAATCTGTACGTTACGAATCACTAGGTCAGTATCTTGGCGACTGGTTTAACGAATTAGGCGCGTGGATAAGTGATTTGCCATTTTTGATGATAGTCTTAGTAGCACTAACAATGTTATTGATGTGGGGCTTACCTAAGATTTCTAAGAAAATACCTGAAGGTTTGGTCGCTATCGTTGTGGTATCCGCCATTGTGATTTTAGGGAATCTTGAAGTTTCGACAGTTGGAAGTTTTATTCGTGCAGAAGATCCAACAGCTGGTTTGGCAGGGGGACTTCCAGCGTTTCAAACAAAGATTTTTGAGTTGGTGCCGCTAAATCTGGAAACATTTAAGTTTATTACTCCTTATGCATTTATTTTAGCTGCGATTGGTTTGATTGAATCTTTAATGACTTTAAACCTAATTGACGAGCTTACCGAAACTCGGGGAAATGCCAATCGTGAGTGCTTGGCTCAAGGCGGAGCCAATATCATCACCGGTCTTTTTGGTGGTATGGGTGGTTGTGCTATGATCGGTCAGTCGATTATTAATATAAAAAGTGGTGGACGTACACGACTTTCGGGCATTGTGGCGGCACTTTCATTATTATGTTTTATCTTGTTTGCTAGCGGTTTAATAGAGCAAGTTCCAATCGCTGCTTTGGTAGGAGTCATGTTTATGGTCGTAATCGGAACTTTTGCATGGAGTAGTTTTAGAATTATTAGAAAAATTCCAGTTTCTGACGCCTTGGTATTAATTGCAGTTTCTGTTATTACTGTATTCAAAGATTTAGCGGTGGCGGTTGTGGCAGGAGTTATCATATCGGCTTTAGTGTTCTCTTGGGAAAATGCAAAGCGTATACGTGCGCGCAAACGTATGCGTGAAGATGGGACCAAAGTATATGAAATATGGGGTCCTTTATTCTTTGGATCCATTCAAGAGTTTAACGGGAAGTTCGATGTAAAAAATGATCCAGATAAAGTGATCATTGATTTTGTAGAGTCACGTGTTAGTGATCATTCAGCTTTAGAAGCTATTTTCAATTTAGTGGAGAAATACAAAGCGGCCAATAAGGATATTAAGCTACATCATTTAAGTACAGACTGTAAGGCATTGTTATATAGGGCAAGTCCTATTTTTAGGTCGGTTATCGTTGAAGATGTAGATGACCCTCGTTATCATCTAGCGGCAAATCCGGAGGCGTTTCCTAAAAGTTTGTCGGAGTATAAGTTATGATTAGCTACTGGCGTCTATCTGGTTAAGAATTTGGTATAACCCCATTCTTTTTCTCCATTAGACTGATTAACTCTTGAAATGTACTCTTAATTTTTTCCGAGTTGCTTTTCGTTTTAAGAAGGTTCATTTTATCTATTAAGTTCGAATATCTAGCTTTTGGAAAGGTATTATGCAGACTTGTGAAATGTTCTTTGTAAATAGAGTTTAGTTTGTCCAATCCCTCCTTAGAAAATGCACTTTCTTGATTAATTAATTCTAATTTATAAGTGAAGTTATCGATTATTGTTTGCTCATTTTCTCTTAGGATATTAGATATTCTTTGCTCGTTCGGGTTACTTGAGTTTTTGATTATATTGTCGTTTCCAATTTTGAAATACTTTATTTGAAGACCTAAACCAAAATCAACAGCATCCAAATATTCCTTTTCATAAGTATATTGATCTTTTCTATCTGTTACATTATATAATTTTTCAAGGTCTTTCCATTCATCAAAGAATTTTTGAGCTACTTCACTTCTATATTTTAGTCCAAGTTCGTTATCATCCAAAACAATCAAATAGTTTTGATGATCCATTAGTTTTTGGACCACCATACGGGTTTCGGGATCAGCGTAAGAAGGGGTTTTATCTTCGTCACTGTTCTTGTACAGACTGTTTAATAGGACAGAATGGTAATCTTCAGGAGTCCAATATCGCTTGTCTATTGGATATTTACTTTTTTTTTCGCAAGAGGTAACTATTAGAAGTAATAATAAAAAGCTAATTATTCTCATTTGATCGAAAGGTTTGCTTTGTTGTATTTATTCAGCAATAATAATAAACTATCAACTTCTTTCTCATATTTTCGTTGTTCTTTTAATACATAACTATGAAACGTATCGTAATCATATCGTATTTGAAAACTTCTCATAGAGTCTTTAGTTTTCCTAATTATCGTATGAATTGTACTCTTATTTTTTGAAGTTGAAACATCTATTTGTTGTTTAATTTTTCTAGCAAACAACTCAGTTATTTTAAAATGATACAATTCATGTTGTAACAAATATTTATCATTACTGTTTTTCGAATAAACGAAGGACTTTGAAGGATGGAAAAAGGCTTCCACATAAATGGACTCATCAGTGATATTTGATTTAATCTCGGTCGAGATGTATGCAAAACGCTTTGAACCATATAATGTTTTTTTGAAGAACTCAAGACCTCTGAAATTTTTAAAAGAAATACGGCTGTATTCCTTATAAGGGATTGGTTTTTCGTAATCTAAATAATTTGTATGCTGAAGAATCATAAAAAAAGCTAGTATAAATGAGAAAGTAATTAAACTGTACTTTAGAATTTTGAATAAACCTTTAAGCTTTATTTTCCTTCTTTCGGGATTTTCTTTGGATATTTTGTATAGCTGATAAAAGACTGGAGAGAAGTAAATGAGAATAAAAAATATTCCGAAAATAATTTCATTCATGTTGATGAATATTTTTAAATCAAATTAAGGTTAAGACGGTTACTGTTGTTCAATTAAATCCCATTTATTACCATATAAATCCTGAAAAACTGCAACGGTACCATAGACTTCATTTCTAGGTTTTTCTAAAAAGGTTATTCCGTTTGCGGTCATTTTTTGATAATCTCTTTTGAAATTATCCGTTTTTAGAAAAAGAAAAACACGACCGCCGCTTTGGTTTCCAATGGCGGCTTCCTGCTTTGCCCCATCGGCTTTAGCTAATAGCAAAGAGGTGTTGTTGTCTCCTTTAGGTGTTACCAGAACCCACCGTTTCTTAGCTGAAAGCGGAGTATCTTCACTAAGTTCAAACCCCATTTTGTTTACATAAAAGTCGATTGCTTTATCATAATCATCAACCACTATAGCGACGGAAGCAATATGTTGGTTCATTGTTTCTTGTTAACTTATAAAAATGTGCTATGAACTTACTCTTACACTTTCTGGCACCAAAATGGTATAATCGCCGTTGTTGCGTATTACATCGCGTACAATGCTCGAACTTATAAACGAGGTTTTCGCTGCAGTAAGTAAGAATACAGTTTCGATTTTAGAAAGTTTGCGATTCGTGTGAGCAATGGCTTTTTCAAATTCAAAATCAGCTGGATTGCGAAGCCCTCTCAAAATAAACTGTGCGTCAATTTCTTTACAGAAATCAACTGTTAGGCCTTGGTAAGTGACTACTTTTACCTTAGGGGAGTTTTTAAATGCGTCTTCAATAAACTGCTTTCGCTCTTCTAAGGAAAACATATACTTTTTGTTTGCATTGATCCCAATAGCAACAACCACTTCATCAAAAAGCTGTACTCCTCTTTTAATAATATCATAATGTCCAAGGGTCAAGGGATCAAAAGACCCCGGAAAAATAGCTCGTCTCATTTTTTAATGTAGTTGTTGGTTAAGGCTTCGTCTATGGCACTTTCAAAAAGTTGAGTCAACGAAATGCCTGAAAACTTAGCCTGCATTGGTAAAATGCTCGCTTCGGTCAATCCAGGAACTGTATTCATTTCTAGTAAGTAAGGTTCATTGTTTTTAAAAATAAACTCACTTCGACTATATCCCTTCATTTTTAGAATATTATAAATCTTAACAGCTGTTTCAGTAACCTTTCGCTCCATTTCCGATGAAATTCTGGCCGGGGTAATTTCTTGTGATTTTCCTTCATATTTGGCTTCATAATCGAAAAAATCATTTTCACTTACAATCTCGGTAATCCCTAAAACTTTGGTTTTTCCATGAAATGTAATGACACCAATAGATACCTCAGTACCATCAAGAAATTCTTCAATAATTATTTCATCATCTTCTTTAAAACTGTTTTCTATAGCAGTATGTAATTCATCTTCTTTATAAACCTTACTTACGCCAAAGCTACTGCCTGCTTTATTAGCTTTTACAAAACAGGGCAAGCCAACAGCGTTGACAATGGCCTTGGTATTTACAGTGTCGCCTTCATTTAAAAAATAGGATTGAGCGGTTTTAATGGCGTACGGTTTTAATGTTGACAATAAATCTCGTTTATTGAAGGTTAAGGCCGATTGGTAGAAATCACAACTTGTCTGCGGAATCCCAATCAGTTGAAAATAGGCCTGTACTAATCCATCTTCTCCAGGACTACCATGAATGGCGTTAAAAACACAATCAAAATTAATGTGCTGTCCGCTGATGTTTACTGAAAAATCATTCCTATCTATGGGGTGCTCGGCACCCTCATTATCAACGAAACACCACTTATCTTTAAAAATATGTACCCGATAGGCATTGTACTTATTTTTGTCCAAATGTTTATAAACAACTTCGCCACTTTTTAAGGAAATTTGATATTCAGACGAGTACCCGCCCATGATGATGGCAATGTTTTTTTTCATGTTGTGATCACTATCATTAGTATAAACGAAGTTAATCTTATTTTAAATGATAGTAAAACAAATGACATGCAAAGTCGTTAATGCTACAATGGGTTAATGATTGGGTTTATTATATTTGCCCAACTAACAAATGCTAAATGGGATTATTAAAGTTTATTTGGAGTAAGCTGTTTTTAAAACAACTTGGTCTTGCTGTTGTAGCACTTATTGTGGTAGGTTGGCTAATACTACAATACCTAAATGTTACAACAAATCATGGTGATTTTATTGAAGTGCCTCAGTTAGAAAAGCAAACCTTAGATATTGTAGAAATGAAGTTGAACGATGCTAAGCTACGTTTTGAAGTTCGTGATTCAGCAAATTATAATCCCAATTTCCCAAAACATTCTGTAATAGAGCAGCAACCGGAAGCAGGTACACAGGTAAAGGAAAATAGAAAGATTTATCTTACCTTAAATCCATCAGGATATCGTAAAGTTAGTGTGCCCGATGTTCGTCAAAAAACAAGAAGAAATGCAGAGCCGGTTTTAAAAGCAATGGGATTTAACATAGGAAAGATCACTTTAAGAAATCATATTTCTCAGGAGGTTTTGGAAATGCGACACGATGGTCGTATCATAAAACCTGGTGAAATGTTACCACAAACCTCAAAGATCGACCTTATTGTCGGTGATGGAAAAGGGCGTTTGGTAGTTCCTGACGATCCTGAAGAAGAAGCAGAAGGGGATACGGATGAAGGACAATGATAGCGCTTTAGAAGGGCAGGAGCAAGAGCTTTTTGAACATTACCGTTTTGTAGCAGATAAAGGGCAAAATCCACTTCGGGTCGATAAATACCTCATGAATCTTATTGAAAATGTTACCAGAAATAAGGTTCAAAATGCGGCTAAGTCTGGTAATATTTATGTGAACGATGTTCCAGTAAAGCAAAACTACAAAGTGAAAGGAGGCGATGTCGTTAAAGTGTTATTTGAACATCCACCTTATGAGTTTTTACTGGTTGCTGAAGACATTCCTATTGATATCGTATATGAAGATGATGAACTGCTGGTAGTGAATAAACCAGCGGGAATGGTTGTGCATCCTGGTCATGGTAATTATTCAGGTACGTTGATCAATGCCTTGACATTCCATTTTGAAAATTTACCTAAAAATAGCAATGACCGCCCTGGTTTGATACACCGCATTGATAAGGATACCAGCGGACTTTTAGTTGTGGCCAAAACGGAACATGCGATGACGCATTTAGCAAAGCAGTTTTTTGATAAAACCAGCTCACGAGAATATATAGCCTTGGTTTGGGGAAATATCGAGGAAGAGGAAGGTACAGTTGAAGGACATATAGGTAGGCATCCTAAAAACAGAATGCAAAATACGGTCTATGAAGATGGTAGTCAAGGTAAACCAGCTGTTACCCATTTTAAGGTGCTTGAGCGATTGGGTTATGTTACCTTAGTTTCTTGTAAGTTGGAAACAGGTCGTACACATCAAATAAGAGTGCACATGAAACATATTGGTCATACCTTATTCAATGATGAACGTTATGGTGGTGAGAAGATTTTAAAGGGAACTACCTTTACCAAATACAAACAATTTGTAGATAATTGTTTTAAGATATTACCTAGACAAGCCTTGCATGCTAAAACACTGGGTTTTGAGCATCCCACTACGGGAAAATGGATAGAATTTAATACTGATCTTCCCGAAGATATGCAGGAATGCATTGAAAAATGGAGAGGATATGCCAAGCATATGGAGGATTAAGTTATATCAAATTCTAGTGCTAAAATTCCATTCTGCTCCAAGTTTTCCCATCTATTCATTAAATCGTCTAACTTTTTAGAAATTACTTTAGCATTCAATTGGTCTAAATTACTGGGGAATGGCAGCTGATTTTCGGTAAGAATTGGTTTTAACGCCGAGATAATGTCAAAATCAATTGGTTTATTTTGATATTGAATCTGTAAAAGATTCACAATATGCTCCGTTTGTAAAGCTTCTTTAGGTAAATTTTTAGGGAGCAGTTTTTTGGGGCGCTTTTCTCTCGATAGTCCAAAATCTTGAATAGTAAAACCTTCATTCAATAATCCATAAAAGGCATTTTTGTAACCTAGTGTTATTTCAACTGCAAAATGTGCTAGATCATGAATTTCCATTCCCTTGTGAATGGTGGTCCAAGTGGTAGATCCATCATTCCGAATGCAGTGCAATGTACTTTTGTCCTTACTTTTTTTAAATCGAATTATCATAGCTAGACAAATATAAAAATGATAGCATTAGAAACAATTATAGTTGTATAAGCAGCATCGTTTTTATTTTTTAGGTGAAGTGCTTCTTGCTCCTTAAATTTGAGTAGTAAATAAAAAGATGAAAGCGCATGAAAATTGTTGTATCTCCGGCTAAATCACTGAACTTTGAGTCAGAATTACCAACAACAAAATATACGGAACCTTGTTTTTTGAATGAAGCTGAACGCCTAAATAGAGTTTTGAAAAAGAAATCGGCTAAAAGCTTATCGAAGTTAATGGGTATTAGCGATAACTTGGGACAACTAAATTATGATCGTAATCAGAATTGGACCCTTCCGTTCACAAAAGATAACGCAAGACCGGCCGCTTATGCATTCAATGGTGACGTATATACCGGCTTAGATGCTTACACCATTCCTGAGGAAAAGCTGGAAGCTTTACAAAGTACCTTACGAATTCTTTCTGGTCTTTACGGAGTATTGAAACCTTTAGATCTTATACAACCATATCGCCTGGAAATGGGAACTAAACTTCCTGTAGGTAAGAATAAAAATTTATATGAATTTTGGAAAAAGAAGGTGACTCAGCAGATAAATGATGAATTGGTTGATGACGAATTGTTCTTGAACCTCGCGAGTACAGAATATTTTAGTGCTGTTGATACGAAAGTTTTAAAAGTTCCCGTAATCACTCCGGTTTTCAAAGATTGGAAAAATGGTCAGCTAAAAATGATCAGTTTCTTCGCTAAAAAGGCGAGAGGATTAATGACACGCTATATTATCGATACCGATGCGCAAACGATCGACGATATCAAAGGGTTTAATTACGATGGCTACGGTTTTAGTGAAGAGCATTCTACCAAAAAGAACGAATTGGTTTTTATACGATGAATAGAAAATGAATCTAAACCAAATAACTGTACCTTCTAAAGATCTTAAAGTATCCGTTTCGTTTTATCGAAAATTAGGTTTGCAGTTAATTGTAGATGCACGGCCTAATTATGTTCGATTTGAATGCCCAGCGGGAGCGTCAACATTTTCAATTCACTTGGTAGAAGAATTACCAACTGGAAACGGAATTTATGTGTATTTCGAGCTCAATAACCTCGATGAAAAAGTTGGAGAATTACAATCAATCGGTATCCATTTTGATCAATTGCCGAAAAATGAAAATTGGTTGTGGAGGGAAGCTAGACTTAAAGACCCCGATGGGAATCAGTTGATATTGTATTATGGGGGTGAAAACAGATTATACCCGCCTTGGAGGATTCAAACGAATCAAAACTAAACATAGAGAATGACTATTCTTCAGTTTCAGCTTCTTCCTTTTTTTTAGTTGCAGTTTTCTTTTTAGCGGTTGTGGTTTTCTTTACAGGAGCCGGAGCATATGATTTTGCTTTTTTACGTTTTCTTCGAGCACCGAAGGTGCCAAGCCTTATCTTACCTCTTCTGGTTTTTTTATCACCTTTTCCCATGGTTTTAGCTGGTTTTATTGTGGTTGAAGTTTAAAGTTAATCATTTTGTATTTAAAATCAAGTAATTATGCACTGTTAGGAGATCGCATTTTCCGATATTCGTAGTCCGTAAATTCTAGTTTTGTTTATACATACACATCCGTATCCACCTTTTATTCCAGATAATGCAACCAAGCTGATAGTAGGTACATTGCCTCCGCCCAGATTTACAACCGGTGATTTAAAACCGGATGATGTGAACTTTTGTTACGGTAGTCGCGATGGGATGTTGTGGCGAATATTAGATCGAATCTTTGAATTAAACTTGGTTTTTGATAATACCGATTTTCCCATAAAACAGCGTAAAGACTTTTTGGTAAAACAAAGAATAGGAATTTGTGATATTGTTGATAGTGCGGAACGCGAAAAGATTGATGCATCTGATCTGGGAATGAGGAATATCAAATTACGTGATTTGGTTGGCTATTTAAAAAAATACCCAAAGGTTGACACCTTGTTGTTTACCGGTGGTAATAGTAAAAACGGACCGGAGTATTTTTTTAGGAGACATCTTCGGGAGTACAAATTGAGTCTGAAATTGGTGGAGAAATCCACCCCAAAAATTCACCAAGTTGAAATTGATGGAAGAACTGTAAAAACAGTATCACTTACTGCACCTACGGGTACAGCAAATATTGCCGTGGGTTCGAATCCACTTTACAAACAGCTAAAAGTGAAGAATCCGGAATTCAATACATTCGATTTTCGGGTAATGCAGTACCGGGAGTTTTTTGAACGTTAAGTTTTGAGATTCCTGCTTTCGCAGGAATGACATAGTGTTTATAAAGAAGTTGTCTTCCCTGGGAAAGCAGGGAACCACTATTCATACCACTCCTGTGCAAGATCATTCCATGCGGGATTGTCGTTTTCAATTAACTCAATCTTCCAAGCACGCTTCCATTTTTTCATTCTTTTTTCCCTTAAAATAGCATCGTTGATGTATTGGAAAGATTGGAAGTATACTAATTTGGTAAGCTCATATCGCTTGGAAAAACCTTCAACGATTTTGTTTTTATGTTCGAACATTCTCCTTTCTAGGTTATTTGTAACTCCAATATATAATGTGCCGTTTTTCTTATTAGTTATGATATAAACATAATATTGATGAATCGTTTTATACATCTTATTTAGTGGATTCCTGCTTCCGCAGGAATGACATAACTAGTTCATCGGCGTAGTCAAGATCCCATAAAAAGTCTTCAATCCATACTCGATCATGCCGACTTTGATATTTTCATTCGGGCTGTGTTGGTTATTGTCTGCATTTACAATGGGTACCAGAATAGCTGGGATATCTAGCTCATTAATAAATGGAGAAATAGGCACGGTACCTCCCATAATTCGAATTCTGACAAGTTCATCTCCATGGGTATTTTTCATGACTCCTTGTAGCCAGTTAGAAAATGGACTATCAATGTCTGTTCTAAACGGTTTTGTAACACCCCGTGATTCGAATTTTAAGATTTTATCATGTGAAGCTCGTTCTTGCTGCGTAGGATCTTTATCAACAATAAAATACCCTTTACTCTTTATGTGTTTTTTTACTAGTTCTTTTAATCGGTCGCCATCACTTTCAGGAACTAAACGAATATCAATTTCAGCAATGGTACGATCAGGAACAATCGTCCGCGCTTTACTACCTGTCCAACCAGAATTTATTCCTCTAACATTTAAAGAAGGATATTGTAGTGATTCTTGGTAATTTGCTCCAACAGTTTCAGCGGTTTTGATACTAAGTCTGCTTAAAATAGCAGACTGATCGTCAGGAACCGATGACAATAGTTCTTTTGTTAACTCGTCTAATGTAATGCCGTCGTAATATCCAGGAATTAAAACCATACCACGCTCATCTTTCATACTTGAAAGTAATGATGCCATTCTAAACGAAGGATTGGGTGCATAATTACCAAAATGACCACTATGTTGAGGTTTTACAGGACCATAGGTGGTTAGGGTAACAGTTGTAATTCCGCGGCAACCGTATGCCAAGGTCGGTTTGCCTGAAGGATGAATAGGTCCGTCACTAATTAACAAATAATCTGATTTTAATAGGCTTTTGTATTGTTTTACTGCCTTTGGTAAAGGTTTGCTTCCTTTTTCTTCTTCGCTATCAAGAATCACTTTTATATTGAATGGTATTTCTTTTCCCTCTGCTTTTAAAACATCAATAGCATTTAAAAACATCACTATAGGTCCTTTATCATCGGAAGCAGATCGACCATACAATCTCCATTCGTTGTCAATACCGTTTTCCAATGTTGACCAGTCAAGATTAGTATCGCCATCTCTCAAAACGAGTTCATAGGGATTACTTTGGTTCCATTTAGAAGGATCGACCGCTTGACCATCAAAATGCATGTAGAATAGGAGGGTTGGTAAACCCTCTTTCATAGGAAGGTTCGCAAAAAACAAGGGTTCGCCTTCAGTGGGCAATTGTGCAGTATTAAATCCTCTTTCTTTAAACTGTTTTTCAAGCCAGAAGATATTTCGCATAATATCACTATGTTCTAATGCATCGTTAGGGATGGCAATAAATTCTTTAAGCTCGTTTATGGTTGGTACGATCTGTTTTTTAAGAGCTTTTTGGCTATAACTTAGACAGGTGATTGCCAAAAAGAAAGTGAGAAATATTTTTTTCATCAATTGGTTTTGGTAAGGCTAAAGTTAGCGAATCGATTTTATAAAAGTGTTAATAGAATCGACACCATTATTGGTTAATGTTTTAATAAAAGCTGAACCAATAATGGCCCCTTTAGATGTTACAGTAGCTGCATTGAATGTATCGGAATTACTGATTCCAAATCCTACAATTTGAGGATTTTTAAGGTTCATAGAAGCAATGCGATTAAAATAAGCTTCTTGGTCTTGTCCAAATCCGCTTTTTGCGCCTGTTGTGCTTGCTGAACTAACCATATAGATAAAGGCATCACTTGCTTCGTCAATTTGCTTAATTCGTTCGTCTGAAGTTTGCGGGGTAATTAAAAAGATATTGCTCAAATTGTATTTTTTGAAAATAGCTTCGTATTCTTCCTGATACTCGGCTAGCGGAAGGTCGGGCATTATGATACCATCAATGCCAATTTCAGCACATTTAGCACAGAATTTTTCCACGCCGTATTGAAACATCGGATTAAAATATCCCATTACTATTAGGGGAATATCGACCGTTTTTCTAATGTCTTTTATTTGATCGAATAAGACATCGGTGGTCATACCATTTTTTAAGGCTTCGGTAGAACTTGTTTGAATGGTCGGGCCATCGGCTAACGGATCAGAAAACGGTAAGCCGATTTCGATCATATCCACGTCGCTTTCTTGCAGTTTTTCAATGATAGTTACCGTATCATTTAAGTTTGGGTAACCGGCGGTAAAGTATATAGAGAGAAGCTTTTTGTCTTCTTGTAATTTTGTATGTATCCTGTTCATGTCTTTATATTTTATCATGTTCATTTTCTTTGCTTGTCCAAAGAAAACGAACCAAAAGAAAGGACACCTTATCCAAGGAATTTCCTGCGGAACCGATTGAAAAACTTCGCGTCGTTCTTTGAACTCCTGAATCTCGAAGCTTTTTCAATCTATTCTGCGGATAAGGGTACTGAATTCTATTAATCATTTTATAATTTGAAGTAGTCAATATAAGTGTTGAGGTCCTTATCACCTCTACCTGACAAATTGATGACCACAACGTCTTCCCTACTAAACTTCTTTTGGTCCAGCACTGCAAATGCATGAGAGGTTTCGATAGCGGGGATGATTCCTTCTAATTGCGAAACTTCTAATCCGAAAGTCATGGCATCATCATCGGTGACCGAAACAAATTCTGCACGCCCACTGTCAAATAAATGCGCATGCATAGGACCTACTCCCGGATAATCTAATCCGGCTGAAATGGAATATGGCTCGGTTATTTGACCATCTTGCGTTTGCATTAATAAGGTTTTACTACCGTGTATAATGCCTACCTTTCCTAAAGCTGAAGTTGCGGCGCTTTCTCCGGTATGAATGCCTTTTCCAGCGGCTTCGACAGCAATGATCTTGACATCAGTTTCATCTAAAAAATGATAATAGGCTCCTGCTGCATTACTACCGCCACCAACGCAGGCAACTACATAGTCTGGAAGTTTGCGACCCTCTTTTTCTTGAAGTTGCCATTTGATTTCTTCTGAAATAACTGATTGAAAACGTGCTACCATATCCGGATATGGGTGTGGACCAACCACAGAACCAATTATATAGTGTGTATCGACCGGGTTGTTAATCCAATCTCGAATAGCTTCATTGGTAGCATCTTTTAAAGTACGGCTGCCAGATAAGGCAGGACGTACCTCGGCACCTAGCATTTTCATTCGGGCAACGTTTGGTGCTTGTCTTGCAATGTCGACTTCTCCCATATATACCACACACTCAATTCCCATTAAAGCACAGACTGTAGCTGTTGCTACACCATGTTGTCCGGCTCCGGTTTCGGCAATTATCCGATTTTTACCTAGGTGCTTCGCCATTAATATCTGACCGATGGTGTTGTTCACTTTATGGGCACCAGTATGGCACAGGTCTTCTCGTTTCAAATAGACTTTTGTATTATATTTTGCGGAAAGCCGCTCAGCAAAATACAATGGTGTTGGTCTTCCAACATAATCTTTTAGTAGCTGGTCAAACTCTTTTTTAAAGTCGGCTTTGGCCATTACTTTTAGGTAGTTTTGGCGAAGTTCTTCAACATTTGGATATAACATTTCTGGTATGAATGCTCCTCCAAACTGACCGTAATACCCCTTTTCGTTAGCGTTATACATTTTTTAATGTTAGATTTTAGATATGAGATGTGAGATATTAGATTTATTGTTGTCTGGTTGAGCGCAGTCGGAACCTACATGGTTCTCGAACGAGCTCGAACAGTCAATTGATTATATCTCTTTTCTCTTTTCTATGTTCTTTATTCTTGTTACAAATTCTTTTACTTTTTTGATGCTTTTTAATCCAGGTGACTCTTCCAACTTACTATTGACATCAATGACTTGAATAGGTAAATTAGTTTTTAAAATTCTTTCAAGTTCCGTTAGTTCGTCTAACCCAATTCCTCCACTCAATACAATTGGGGTTTTAGAATTATATTCTTTAAGTACATTCCAATTGAATGTGTAGCCATTACCACCTTTTTGCTTTCCTTTTGTGTCAAACAAGAAAGCGTCGACCACGCCATCATATAGTTTTAGGAGTTCAAAATCAAACTCATCTTTAATTGAAAATACTTTCCAGATGATAAGTTCTTGACTGAAGCCTGCCTCGAGGTCTCGACTGTGCTCGACCAGACAATTGGTTTTAAGCTCTTTTATATAATCAACACTTTCATCTCCATGTAATTGAATAATATCTAGATTGTATTGATTTATTTTCTTTTTGATAAAATCAATATTGGCATCTACAAAAACTCCGACTTTTTTAATAGATTGAGGGATTTTTGGAATGATTCCTTCAAAATTTCTTGGAGATTTTTCATAAAAAATGAAACCCAAATAATCCGGGTGTAACGATGCCACTTCCTGAATATTTTCAGGATGCCTCATGCCGCAGATTTTGAGCTTTACATTTTTCATTTTAGTCTATTAATAAATTCACTTGCACTTGCTCCGGGATTGTCGGTTTTCATGAAATTTTCTCCAATTAGAAAACCTTCAAAACCATATGGTTTTAATTCCTTGATTGCTTCGATGCTACTGATACCACTTTCTGAAACTTTTACAAAATCATCAGGAATCAAACTTGACAGTTTTTTGCTAGTATCTAGACTAACTTCAAACGTTTTTAGATTCCGATTGTTGACACCTAACATGTCAAGACTTGGCATGATCGATTTATGCAGTTCTTCTTCATTATGGACTTCTAAAAGGACATCTAAACCAATACTTTTTGCGGTTTCTGATAGTGACTTTATATTATTTTGGTCTAATACCGCTGCAATCAACAAAATGGCATCCGCGCCATAGGCTTTTGCTTCTATTATTTGATATTCATCGATAACGAATTCCTTGCGTAATAAGGGTATTTTTGCCGATGCTCGTGCTAATAATAAATCATCCAAAGAACCCCCAAAATATTTTCCGTCTGTCAACACTGACATAGCACTTACCCCAGCATTTTCATAGCCGATTGCAACCTGTTGCACACTTGCTTTTTGATTAATGACTGATTTAGAAGGAGATCGTCGTTTATGCTCTGCTATAATACCAGAACCAGACTTGATCGATTGTGCCATTGAAATTGTCTCGCCGTTAAACAATACCGAGGATTCAAGTTGTTTAATTGGAATGAGGTCTTTTTTTAAGTCGACTTCCAATCGTTTATCTGCTATTATTTTATCTAGGATGTTCATTTATTTTTTCGATTAGGTCTTGACTGCGCTCGACCTGACAAAGTGATTTTATTTACTTAATTCCTGTAACTTGTGTAAGGCGTTCAATCCTTTTCCTGATAATAAAGATTCTTTTGCTAATTCAAACCCTTCTTTAGGTTCTAATTGTTGGGCTGTGGCTATAGCCATTCCGGCGTTGGCGCAAACTACATTATTCTGTGCCTCGGTACCTTTTCCGCTTAATACATTCAAGAATATTTTAGCAGAATCTTCAACAGTATCACCTCCATAAATTTCCTCTTGTTTTAACGCTTTAACTCCAAAGTCTTCAGGTGTAAGCATTGATTCTGTATTATTTGATATAGTTTTCGTATTTCCCGTTAACGATATTTCATCATAACCATCTAATGCATGTAAAACAGTAAATTTTTTATCTGTTTTTTGATATAGATATCCATACATTCTTGCCAGTTCTAAATTGAAAACACCTACCAATTGATTTTTGGGGAATGCTGGGTTTACCATAGGCCCTAGCATATTAAAAAAAGTCTTTACGCCAAGTTCTCTTCGTATCGGAGCTACATTTTTCATTGCCGGATGAAATAGCGGAGCGTGTAAGACACAAATTCCTGCTTTTTCAATCGATTTTTTAAGGAAATCTGTCTCATTACTGAACTTGATTCCTAAATACTCCATCACATTACTTGATCCGCATTTAGAGGAAACGCCATAATTACCATGTTTGGTTACATGTACACCAGCACCTGCGGTTACAAATGATGAAAGTGTTGATATGTTAAACGTGTCTTTACCATCGCCACCAGTACCACAGAGATCTATTGGATTGTACTCTTCTAAATTTATTGCCAAACATAAGTCCAGCAAAGCATCACGAAATCCCTCTAGTTCATCTAATGTAATACTACGCATCATATATACGGTGAGAAAAGCGGCAATTTGACTTGTGTTATAATCTCCTTTCGAGATATTGACTAATACATTTTTGGCCTCCTCTTTTGAGATGGTTTCGTGGTTGATGAGTCTATTGAGTAGTTTTTTCATTTTGCAATTTCACTTTAATAGAACTTTCCTTTTTCTTTATTAGTTATTTCTTCTAACCGTTTATCCAGTTTTCTAAAATTTTCTTTCCGTCAGGAGTTAATACTGATTCCGGATGATATTGTACTCCTTTTACGTCATATTCAACATGTCTTAGGGACATAACCTGACCATTTTCATCAAAAGAAGTGGCTTCTAATGCGCTTGATAATTCAGGGTCTACTACCCATGAATGATACCGGCCTACCTCGAATTTTTTGTTCATTCCTTCGAATAAGGACTCATCATTTACCACCACCTCTACATCTGTTGAAACACCGTGATAAACTTTATCTAAATTGATTAATGAAGCTCCAAATACTTCGCCAATAGCTTGCTGACCTAAACATACGCCAAGAATACTTTTTGTAGGTGCATATTCTTTAATTACTGCTTTTAGCAATCCGGCTTCATCAGGAATTCCAGGGCCTGGAGACAGAATAATTTTATCAAAATCGGCAACCTGATCGAGATTGAACTTGTCGTTTCTCCAAACTGTGACCTTACAATTAAGATCTTCCAAATAATGAACTAGGTTGTAGGTGAAACTGTCGTAGTTATCTATTACTAATACTTTTTTCATTTATTTTATTCTTTCTGCAATTTCTAAGGCCTTATTTAGTGCGCCTAGCTTATTGTATGTTTCCTGTAGCTCATGATCAGCATTCGATTCTGATACGATACCCGCACCGGCCTGGTAATGTAGCTGATGATCCTTACTTAAAAAGGTGCGTATCATAATGGCATGGTTGAAATTACCTTCAAAATCCATAACGCCAATTGCACCACCGTAAAAATCACGATTACATTTTTCATATTGTTCGATTAGCTGCATGGCTCTATGTTTTGGTGCGCCACTTAACGTTCCTGCAGGAAAGGTGTCTGCCACAACTTGCATGGTGGTTACGTTATCATGCATTTTACCTGTTACTTTTGATACGAGATGAATGACATGACTAAAAAATTGCACTTCCCGATAGGTCTCAACGTTGACCATACTTCCATGTCGGCTTAAGTCGTTTCGAGCAAGGTCTACTAACATCACGTGCTCGGCATTTTCTTTTTCATCCTTAACGAGCTCTTTGGCAAGTTCAGCGTCCCTTAAATCGTTACCGGTGCGTTTAAACGTTCCGGCTATAGGATGTATTTCCGCTTGACGATTCTTCACCACTAATTGCGCTTCTGGAGAAGAACCAAATATTTTGAATCCACCATAATCGAAATAAAACAAATATGGACTCGGATTTATTGAGCGCAAGGCACGGTAAACATTAAACTCATCACCTTTAAAGCTTTGCGAAAATCTTCTTGATAATACTAATTGAAAAACATCGCCTCTATAACAATGTTTTTTGGCAAATTCTACGTGCTGTTTGTATTCTTCATCCTTTAAGTTTGATGCAGATGCTCCTTCCCGCTTAAAATTATAAGTGGCGAAATTGCGAACACGAATAAGTTGTTCAATATCCTCAAGATTATTATCATTTTCGTCAAGACCGTGATGAAAAATATAGGCTTCATTTTTAAAATGGTTTATCGCAATGATATTTTGATAAACCGCATAGTAAATGTCAGGAATATTTAAAGTGTCATCCTTTTTAGCGATAGCTACATCTTCAAAATATTGAACAGCATCATAAGCGATATAACCAAAAAGCCCATTATTGATGAATTTAAATTCGTTTTTTTCTGCTATAAATTCATTGCTGAACTGCGTGATCAAAGCAGGAACATCATGATCTTTTTGTAGCGTTAGCTTCGTGTTTGAGCCGTCAGGATAGGAATAATCTAGAATCCCATCTTTTACTTGAATGCTGGCAATAGGATTGCAACATATATACGAAAAGCTATTGTCATTGGCATGATAATCACTACTCTCAAGCAATAAGCTGTTGGGAAATTTGTCCCTAATCTTTAAATAAACGCTAACAGGTGTTATGGTGTCTGCTAGTATTTTGGTATATGATGTTTTTAGATGGTAACTCATTTGGTATTTCTTCTAAATAAAAAAAGGCCTGTCGTGATGACAAGCCTTTATATGTTGTTTAAATACAATAGGAGCTAGTTCACGACTGTTGACGTAAATTAGACCACCACCAAGTATTTAAAATTTGTTTCATTATTTTATTTTGATGGTTCAAATATATAAATGAAAAGTATAGCATCAAATAAAAACTTTATAAATTAAAAACCCGCATAGTGTTTAACACTATGCGGGATCCAACTTGTTTAGGGTGTTTGGATTTGAATCCTCCTTCGCATGCGCTATGGCGGACGAGAAGGTTGGTTCTGGTTTCTCGACAATCTGCGTTACAACTAAAACGGATTCTGATTCCGACACATAGTTATTGTGAGACCGAGATAATTTGTATTTAAAATTCCAATGACACGTTTAGTTCAAACTCGTCATTGATAGCTTTGTCACCTAAATTGTCAAAAAAGCTTCCTGAGCCATATTTAATATCATACTTAGTTCTATCTACTTTAAATGAAGTAGTTGCTTTATTGCTGTCAATCTTAAGATCAAATCTGACCGGATTTGTTTTTCCTTTAATGGTTAGATCACCAATTACTGTATACATTCCGTCTTCACCCGAAAAACCAGTGAATTTTAAGGTAGCGGTAGGGTGATTAGCAACACCAAAAAAGTCATCAGACTTTAAATGACCTTCTAATTTTCCTTTAGAGTCTCCGCTTAAATCGGTGACGTTAATGCTGGTCATGTCAATTACAAACTCTCCTCCTCGTAACTCTTTTCCTTTCATCATTAAAAATCCTTCTTTTAATGAAATGTTGCCTGAGTGTTGACCGGTAACTTTTTTGCCGACCCAAGAAATTGTACTGTTTTTTATAACGACTTTCTTATCTTTTAAAGTCGTGAACGCTGACATAGCAATTAAAAGCGTTACTGCTAGGGCACTGGTTAAAATGTTTTTTTTCATGATTTAAATTTAATATTAGATGTGTTTGGCTTACTTACTGATATAATTTGTCAAAAAGACGATTAATTTCCTTTAATTCTGTTTGAGAAAAGTCGTTAACCATCTTAGTCTCGGTAGTATCCATTGCCTTATCCATATTTTGCAAGACGTCAAGACCCTTTTGCGTAATAGTAATATCAACTTTTCTTCTATTCGTAGGGCAAATATCACGCCGAACTAAATCCTTAGCAATTAACTTATCTACCAATCGTGTAGTGTTACTCATTTTATTAACCATACGATCACTTATGGTACTTAAGGTTGCCGGTTTTCCTTTTTGGCCTCTTAATATTCTCAATACATTAAACTGTTGAAGGGATACGTCAAAAGGTTTAAGAGTTTCAGTCAGATCCTCATGAAGCCGGCTAGCCACTAGTTGCAAATGAATTAAGGTACGTTTCGGTAGTGGAATTTCTTTTTCGGTTTTTAGACAAGCTTCTACGTTCATGTACTTACAACAATTGTATATACAAATGTATGATTATTTAATATAGCTCTGGTTACTAGCGATTTAAAATTTTGTTAAAAGTCTTCGACTTGGATTTTTGCCGTATATCTATTAAAGGATTAAACCATTTCCTTCTCTTTCAGTCTATTTATAAAAACGCAAATTTTGGAACAGCGTCATTTACATCATCTTTATAATAGAGCAGCGTTTGGCATTTCACCTGAGGACTTCATTAGATTGCGCAATACACCACAAGATATTGTGGTTCGTGACCTATTCAGTGCATCAAAGACCTATAATCCATTACATATTCCCACTCCAAAAATCAATTCGTTAGTAGATGAAATGTTGAAAACTAGAAAGTTAAAGCGTTTACCTGTATTGATTAAAAAAAGTAGGATGAAACAAATAGAATTGAATCATGAATGGTTCATGAAAATGACATCTACCAAAACAATCCTCAGAGAGCGTATGGTTTTGTTTTGGACCAACCATTTTGTTTGCCGAGACAATAATATCTTGTTTATTCAACAGTATAATAATACTTTGAGAAAACATGCACTTGGAAATTTTAGGGATTTTCTTATTGCCGTTTCCAAGGAGCCTGCAATGCTTAATTACTTAAATAATCAGCAGAATAGAAAGTGGAGCCCAAATGAGAATTTCGCTAGAGAGCTTATGGAACTATTCACCTTAGGTCAGGGAAATTATACCGAAAATGATGTTAAGGAAGCTGCAAGAGCTTTTACCGGATGGAGACATAATGCTAAAGGAGAGTTTAAATTTGCAAAAAGGCAACATGACATAGGTCAAAAGACGTTCTTTGGGAAAACCGGATACTTCGTTGGAGAGGATATTATTGATATGATTCTTGCGCATCCTGCTTGTGCTCGGTTTATCTGTACCAAGCTTTACCGTTATTTTGTAAATGAACATGTTAACGAGGTTCATGTGAAAGAGCTCTCAGAGGTATTTAGAAAACGATACGAGATAGAAGAAGTGCTGAACTACATGTTTACCATAGAGTGGTTTTATGATGGTAAAAATATCGGGTCTAAAATTAAATCACCATTGGATTTTTTGGTGGGAATAGCGAGGGTAGTTCCTTATTCTTTTAACAACCCAAAACAACTTATTTATGTGCAAAAGCTATTGGGGCAAATACTATTTCTGCCACCCAATGTTGCTGGTTGGCCCGGAGGAAAAAATTGGATAGATGCAAATACATTAATGACACGGTTAATGTTACCGTCGGTGTTGTTAAACAATGGTAGTATTGCCTTTGATGTAAAAGGAGAATTTGAAGACAAGGCAGAACAGTTTGAAAAAAATAAAAATTTTAACCGAAAGCTGTCAATCAATAAAAACTGGGATACGTTTCAAAAGCACTTTAGGGCTTTTTCCAAAGAAGAGCTGGTCCTTTTTTTAATTGGAAATTCACTAAATGAAGAAACTAGGCAATTTTTAAATTCGTTAGAAGATGAATCAAAAAAGAACTTTTGTGTCCAACTAATGTCACTGCCGGAATATCAACTTTGTTAAATAAATGTGTCATGAAAAGGAGAACATTCATACGAAATAGTGGATTAGCAAGCGGTACATTATTTATTCCCAGCTTTCTAAAATCAAGTGATGTTTTTTTAAAGGGCGCTAGCAGTGATAAAAAACTTGTCATTATTCAATTGTCTGGCGGTAACGACGGATTAAACACTTTGGTGCCATATACTAACGATATTTACTATAAAAACAGAAAATCAATAGCGCTAGTCAAAAACAACATAATTCCAATTAATGATGAACTTGGATTGCATAGTAGCATGAAAGCTTTTAATGCTTTGTATGATGCTGGCTATATTTCTATTATACAAAATGTAGGATACCCAAACCCAAACCGATCACATTTTCGTTCAACCGACATTTGGCAAACCGCGAGCAATGCAAATGACTACCTACAAACGGGTTGGGTTGGTCGTTATTTGGATGAGGTAAGTAAGTCACCTCTAGGTGCTATTGAGGTGGATGATACGTTATCATTATTGCTAAAAGGAGAAAATGTCAATGGTCTTGCGACTAAAGACGCGCGTTTGTTTTATAAGGTAACTCGTAATACGTATTTTGGTAATGCACTTAAATATCAAACCGATCCACATTTAAGCGAACATAATCTTGGCTATTTATATAAAACAATGATTAGTGCAAAATCTTCCGCATCTTATATTTATGAAAAGACAAAAACCAATAAAACCAATCAGGAATATCCTGCAAATGTATTTGGCAAACAATTAAAAACAATATCAAATTTCATCAATTCGGGCTTAACTACTCAAATTTATTATGCATCCCTTGGTGGCTTCGATACACATGCCAATCAGCCAAATCGACAGGCTCGTTTATTAACGCAGTATTCCGAAGGACTATCAACCTTTGTTAATGATTTGAAAAGCAAGGGCGCATTTAAAAATACGTTGATCTTAACGTTTTCTGAGTTTGGTAGAAGGGTAAAACAAAATGCAGCTAGAGGTACCGACCATGGGGCTGCTAATCTTGTATTTTTAACTGGCGAAAGCTTAAAAAATCCAGGGTTGTTTAATACTCCTGCTAACCTACTTGACTTAGATAAAAATGGAGACATTAAATACGAAATAGACTTTCGGGAAATTTATGCTACCATTCTAGAAAACTGGTTAGGCGTAGCATCTTCCAAGATCATTTCAGAAGACTTCAAGCCCCTATCGATTATTTAGTTAAGTTGATTGATGTAATTCTCGGATACCAGATGTAAATGAGGTCGATGATTTTTCATTTAAATGTTTGTTAAACAAGTTTCCGTTGTGTTTTGAGTGACGTATATTTAGGGACGATGAAAACCTATTTGTACCTTTTAGTACTTGTGCTTGTTTACAGTTGCGCTAACAAAACAGAAAAAGAAGTATCGGAAAGCAGTGAGGAGATTTCATCTACTGCATCAGTGCATGATAGCAAAAACCAGACAATTCCATTTTATTCATTTGAAGAATTTGAAGCGAGACTGGGTCAGCAAGATGATAAAACCTATGTCATTAATTTTTGGGCTACCTGGTGTAAACCTTGTGTAAAAGAACTCCCATATTTTGAAAACTTGAATGCAGCTTATAAAGACAAAAATGTAGAAGTACTATTGGTGAGTATGGATTTTTTGCAGCATATAGAAACAAAGCTGATTCCCTTTATTGATAAATACGATATACAGTCAGAAGTGGTGGTATTAGATGATGCCAAAAGTCATAAATGGATACCAAAAATTGACGAAGCGTGGTCCGGAGCCATACCCGCCACCGTAATATATAATAAAAATGTGCGAAAGTTCTATGAGCGTTCGTTTACTTATGAAGAGCTAGAAGCCGAAGTCCAACAATTCTTAAATTAAAAACCTATGAAATTCTTTAAACTCTTTTTTGCTGTAGTAGTTATTGCTGCTGTTAGCGCATTTGCGATTAACACCAAACCCTTAGTTAATGGTTATAAGATTGGTGATTACGCCACAGATTTTGAACTGAAAAATGTCGATGGTAAGATGGTGTCTCTTGCTGATTTTCCTGACGCAAAGGGATACATAGTCATATTTACCTGTAATACTTGTCCATATTCGGTGGCCTATGAAGACCGTATTATCGCACTTGATAAGAAGTATAAAGAGCTAGGATATCCTGTGATTGCGATTAACCCCAATAACCCTGAGGTAAAACCGGGAGATGATTTTGCCGCTATGAAGGTGCGAGCAAAAGAAAAAGGCTTTACGTTTCCTTATCTATTAGATGAAGGACAGAAAATTTATCCTAAATACGGTGCTACCAGAACACCACATGTTTTCGTTTTACAAAAAACAAATAAAGGGAACAGAGTACGTTATATAGGCGCTATTGATGACAGCTCAAGAAATGCTAATAATGTAGAAGAAAAATTTGTCGAAGATGCTGTTAATGCCTTGTTGGAAGGGAAAGAGGTGCCATTGGCAACTACAAAAGCTATTGGCTGTACGATAAAAGTTTAAAACAAATGATAATTGTTCGTTTAGTACTATTTCTTTTAATAGGCACAAGTTTTGCAATAGCACAGCAGAAACCAACTTTTAAAATAGATACTTCGGCAATAATTGATAGAGCATCTAAAAGGCAATTCAACTTACTGCATTGGAAAAACCTGGATTTCCTCTTGGATGAAATTAAGAAAAACCCGAATAGCGATTTTGTTTTGCAGGAAACTGATGTAGAACAAAATATACCGAAGGACAATATGCCAGTCCATGAACCCCAAGGGCACTTTAAGTTCAGAGTTTTTGAAGTAGACAGTACTAAGAACTATTATTTAAGGATTATTAAAGTAAAGTAATCACTGCGGTTTTTTATTTTTACTGTATAAATAGAATTGTATACAATGGATTTAACACAAGACGATTGGTCGAGCAAATTAGGAGCAGATACAAATGCAGTAATTTTAGATGTAAGAAGCGAAGAAGAAGTCGCAGAAGGTTATATACCCAATGCTCAAAATATTGATATTCGTCAAGGACAAGGTTTTATTGATGGTCTAAACGAGTTAGATAATAGTAAAAACTATTATGTGTATTGCCGTAGTGGGGCACGCAGTGCTCAGGCTTGTCAGATCATGAATCAAATGGGCTTTAATACAACTTACAATTTACTAGGTGGTATTTTAGAATGGGAAGGGGAGACCGTTACCCCATAATACCACGGCACTTTATTTTTTTTTGAAATTTATGATTGGAGTGTTAATGCGCTAATCCAGTTCGTCGATTACCCTTAGAAAAGTTTCTGGCTCTGGTCGTACCCGATAATTATCCGTTAAATCAGCAAAAATTATCTTGTTTTTAGTGTCTGTTATAATAACGGTTGGCATTACAGTATCACTATCATATCCTAGTGCTTGAAATCCTGCAGGGATCCCATTTTCTGAAAGAATACCGAGTTGTTTAGCGGCTTTATTTCTAGCATCAACCATAAATTCAAAACCTACGTTAAATTTCTTAGCTAATTTTTGGGTGTATTGATGAGGTTGAGGACTCACCAGCACCATTCGTATATTTCTAGACTCCAACTCTTTGTATTGTCCAGCAACTTCTTTTATCTGCGCCATACAAAGTGGGCACCAGTTTCCTCTATAGAATATAAAAATGGTAGCCTTACCCAAATACGAATCTGAGTGCACCACCTGTTTATCGGTGTTTTCTAAGGAGAACTTTTTTAATTTTTCGCCTACCTTAATAATGCTGCCTTTTTGGCGATTATTGAAAACTGAATACCACCGCAAATAGGCGATCCATAGGACTGAAAGTAAGCTCGGTAAGATTAAATTTTGATTTTCTACACCTTCATAAAAAGCGCCTGCTACTGCTATAAAATATCCAATAATTATTGGAAGGGTATATGGTAGAACAATGGAATCGGTCCTGGGTCTTTTGGTGATGAATAATCCGCTAAAAAATCTAACAATTGCGCCGGCAATGATCGCCTGTCCTAGTAGAACAAAGGAAAAATCAACAATTCCCTGATAAATGGTATATACTAAAAGCGCAAGAGCGATTAATGGGAAAACACTAATAAAAACCGACTTTAATTTACCTTCCATATTTTTGATTAAGATGAAATGGGTTTCTTAGTCTTTACTTTTTAAGTAAGTTTACAAGTTGCACTTTAATTGGTGATTATGAAAGAAGATTTTCTTCACTATTTATGGAAACATAAGAAATTTGATCTAAAAAGCTTAAAAACTACAGATGATTTAGTGGTAGCAATTAAAGCGGTTGGGGAACATAATCTTCTTAGCGGTCCGGATTTTTTTAATGCAGTAATTAGAATTGATAATCAGCTTTGGGCCGGTAATGTTGAAATTCATCTAAAATCGTCCGATTGGTATGCGCATCATCATGAAAATGATCCAGCCTATGATAACGTAATTTTGCATGTGGTATGGACACATGATACTGATGTTTACAGAAAAGATAATACTACCATTCCCGTTTTGGAGTTATCTAATTATGTAGATGAATCATTGCTTATCAGCTACCGTATATTGTTAGATTCATCGAAGCAATGGATTAATTGTGAAAACGAAATTTCTCAAACTGATTCTTTTTTAATACGAAATTGGCAGGAGCGATTATATATCGAACGATTGGAGACCAAGGCGGAGGTTATTTTCAATCTATTAAAATCATCAAATAATGATTGGGAGGCTGTTTTATTTAAAATGCTTGCCAAAAGCTTCGGTTCTAATGTTAATGGGGAGGCTTTCTTAAGCATTGCTAGCTCGGTTGATTTTGGTATGATACGCAAAGTAAGGTCTAATCCAATTGCATTAGAAGCGTTGTTGTTTGGTCAGGCAAGTTTACTTGATGAAGATATTGAAGACCATTACCATTATCGATTGAAGGAACGATATAAATTTTTAAAGAATAAGTTCAAACTTAACAATCAGGGGGTATTGCCTGTGCAATTTTTTCGTTTAAGACCTAATAATTTTCCCACTATTCGGTTATCGCAATTGGCAAGTTTATATGTCAACAATGACTCCCTATTCTCAAAAATTATTGACATCGAAACTAAAGAAGATTTTTATAGACTCTTATCAGTTCCTGCCTCTTCTTATTGGAATTCACATTATACCTTTAATAAGGAAACAAAGGGGAGGTCCAAAAAACTAAGCAAGTCTTTCATTGATTTGCTATTGATCAATACCATAATTCCACTTCAATTTTGCTATGCTAAATTTCAGGCAAAACAATCAACTGATGTAATTTTGAGTTTGATACAAGAAATTGCGGTAGAAAAAAATGCCATTGTCGATCGCTATAAATCATTAAAAGTTCCCGCTGAAAATGCATTGCACTCGCAAGCACTGATTCAGCTTAAAAAAGAATATTGTAATCGTAACCACTGTTTACAGTGCGCCGTTGGTGCCAGTTTGCTTGAGTAGTCAAAGTTTAAGGTGAATCAAAAATCAGTTAGATAATTCACTCCAGAAAGCACATTAAATATGCTAAGGCTCGGCTTAAAATCCAATTATTTATAAATATAATGCCTTATGGGCTTGTCCTTAAGTCGCGCACTAATCCCTTTTTTATATTTTTGTTTCTATGCAATTATTTTATAACCTTCTGTATTTTTTTCAAAAGCATGGCTATGAGGTATGCCAACGTATTGCAGACCGGTTAGGAATGCGTGCCAAGGTGGTTCGTATATCGTTTATATATGTCACTTTTGTTACTTTAGGTTTTGGTTTCGCATTGTATTTATTTATTGCTTTTTGGATGCGTATAAAAGACCTTGTTTATTCAAAACGAACTTCAGTGTTCGATCTTTAATGTATGTTTAAGCTCTTTAGGTCAAAATTTACCATAGCAATATCACTCTTAATTACCATTTATTTAATTGGGGTTATAGGGTATCGATATATATCCGGATTTGGGTGGATAGATTCTATGTTCATGACCATGATAACGGTTACTACCGTAGGATTTTCTACCGTGAAAGAGCTGGACCCTGCGTCAAAAATATTTACAATTTGCCTAATTGTAACAAGCGTTTTTATCTTCGGTTATGCGATTACTGTAATTACCGAGTATATTTTTAGTAGGACCAATTCCATTCTTATAAAAAAGAAAAAAATGAAAAGACAAATTGATCAATTACGAGGTCATGTAATCGTATGTGGTTATGGCCGAAATGGGAAACAAGCCGTACACAAACTAATGTCTTACGGTAAGGACTTTGTTGTTGTCGAAATGGATAAAGGTCTGGTAGAGCGATTTGAGGATGATAATATTCTTTTTGTAAACGGGAATGCTAATGAAGATGAAATTTTATTAGAAGCAGGTATTGAACGCGCACATTGCATGATCACTGCTTTGCCTAAAGATGCTGATAATCTTTTTGTCGTACTTTCTGCACGACAACTCAATAAAGACTTAACGATTATAAGCAGAGCATCTGAAGACACCTCTTATAAAAAATTAAAACTAGCAGGTGCTAATAATGTGATTATGCCAGACCGAATAGGAGGTGATCATATGGCTTCTTTAGTGGTTGAACCCGGTTTGGTTGAATTTATTGATAACCTAACCATGATGGACCATGGCGATCTTACCAATATTGAGGAAGTAGCCGTTGCAGACATTTTTGAAAAAAACAATGGAAATTCGACTATTCGGGATATTGATCTTCGTAAGCGTACAGGTTGCACCATTATTGGTTTTAAAAAACAAGATGGTTCTTACATCGTGAATCCAGAAGCGGATACTATTTTGGAACCCGATAGCAGTATAATTGTACTCGGTAGGCCTGAGCAAATAAAAGCGTTGAACAAAATGTACCAATTATAGCATTGTATATTTAACTGCCAAAATTTGGAAGTATGCTGTTATTTTTAGGATATTGGCACGCAGTTTTAATTAAACTAACAAAAACTTAACACAAACATCAAATTATGAAGAAGCAGCTTCTAGCACTATTTTCTTTGCTTTTACCCTTATTAACTTTTGCACAAGAAACCGAAGAAAAAGGTCTCGATCAACGCATCGACGAAGGCTTTAAACCAGTATCAGATTTCTTCTCGGATGTGATTTTCTTTGAAGTTTTTGGAACACCGTTTGTACTGATTCTTCTCGTTGCAAGTGCCGCTTTTTTCACAATATATTTTGGTTTTCCAAATATTAGATTTTTTGGTAAAGCCATCAATGTCGTACGAGGTAAGTACGATGAATTGGATCATCCTGTTTCTGAGCCAATGTATGGCGATTCTACACCAGGTGGCGATGCCATTGAAACCATAAGAGATGAAAGTAAAGAAGGAGAAGTTTCGCATTTTCAGGCACTGGCGACCGCAGTTTCAGGTACTGTAGGTAATGGTAATATTGCAGGTGTGGCATTGGCGATTGCATTAGGTGGTCCTGGTGCAACATTTTGGATGATTATTTGTGGTTTACTAGGGATGTCTACCAAATTTGTTGAGTGTACCCTTGGTGTTCAGTACAGAGATGTAGGTGAAGATGGTACTGTTTACGGAGGACCTATGTACTATATAAGTAAGGGGCTTAAAGAACGAGGCTTTGCCATGTTTGGTAAAATTGCAGCGGTAATATTTGCGATTTTCTGTATTGGCGGTTCTTTTGGTGGTGGTAACGCAGCGCAATCGAATCAAGCTACAGTTGTGTTGAAAGAACTTTTAGGTTTAGAAAGTACTGGTGCTGGTTTCTGGATTGGTGTTGTTTTAGCGATATTGGTCGGAATCATCATCATAGGTGGTATTAAGCGTATTGCTTCAGTTACTGAAAAAGTAGTGCCATTTATGGCAGTGATGTATATAATTGCTTGTCTGTATATCATTTTTAGCAATTTCGGTTTGATCGATGATGCGGTTAGTTTAATTGTAACCGAAGCTTTCAATCCTAAAGCAATAGGAGTAGGTGGTTTTATAGGAGTGTTGTTAGTAGGCTTTAAGCGTGCGGCTTTCTCGAATGAAGCAGGTGCAGGTTCAGCTTCTATTGCGCACTCGGCAGTAAAAACTAAATACTCGGCTTCAGAAGGTTTGGTCGCTTTGCTAGAGCCATTTATTGATACCGTTGTTATTTGTACTATGACTGCCTTAGTGATCATTATTTTCAACTTTGGCGGTTTCTTTGAATATGGCGCCGATGTAAGCACTGATGGTAGTGGTGCTGTAATGATTGGAAATGAAATTGTTCAAGGTGCTGGTATTACTTCAAAGGCTTTTGCACAGTACATTCCTTATTCAAATATTTTCTTAACCGTTGCAGTTGTTTTATTCGCGGTTTCTACCATGATCTCATGGTCATACTACGGGTTACAGTCTTGGAAGTTTTTATTTGGAAGAGGAAAGACTGCGGATTTAGTGTATAAATTATTATTCTTAACATTTGTTATAATTGGTGCTGCTGCAAGTATGGGGTCTATCTGGAGTTTCTCAGATGCGATGATTTTCGCAATGGTATTTCCTAATATGGTTGGGTTATATTTCTTGTTCCCGGTTGTTAAAAAGCAGCTTCAACGATATTTGTCGGCTATAAAAGGCATGTAAGGCAAACTACTAATTCAAATAGTTCATTATGAAATCCCACTTCCAGTTCAATAAAAACGAACGAAGTGGGATTTTCTTTTTGATTCTTATTATCACTATTCTAGGTTTAATTTCCTGGTTTGTTGATTTTTCTTCGAATGAACCAATAACCGCAAGTGAAGAGGTCAATCGACTAAATCAACAAATCGATTCACTGGCTAAGTTGACTCCGCCTAAAAAAAGATATACCTATAATCCCAATTATATTGATCAAGACAAAGGATATCAAATAGGGCTTTCTCTTGATGAAATCAACAGATTATTGCAATATAGATTGGAAGGAAATTATGTGAATTCGGCAAAAGAGTTTCAGCAAGTAACGCTTGTTTCAGATGCTGTTTTAGAAGCAATAAAACAAGATTTTCGTTTTCCTGATTTTAAAAATACCAAGAAAAAATCAACGTCAGTTTCTAAAAAATCTAAAGTACCCATTGTGGTAAAAGACATGAATGCCGTTTCAGAAGAAGAATTAAAACAAATATCCGGAATAGGAGATGTGCTGGCTGCACGTATCATAAAGTTTAGGACCGCATTGGGAGGTTTTTTAATTGAAGATCAGTTGTATGATGTGTACGGGTTAAAACCAGAGATTGTCAATAAATTAAAAGAACGGTATGCGGTATTGACAAAACCGACCATAGAAAAGCTAAATATCAATGAAGTATCGGCTTATGACTTGTCATCACTTACCTATATTAATTATCCTCTTGCTAAACAAATAATAGCATATCGGGATTCGGTAGGAGGCTTTCAATCGATTGATGAATTAACAAAAATTCAAGGATTTCCGGTAAAAAAGATCAATAGAATTGGGTTATATTTGTTAATCAATTAAATTGATTTAAAATAGATCGCCCATGTACTTTACTGAAGAGCATAATGCATTTCGTGATAGTTTAAAAGACTTTTTAAAACGAGAGGTCGTTCCGCATATTGAAAAATGGGAAGAGACGGGAAGTATAGACCGTTTTATCTGGGAGAAATTTGGGGAGATGGGCTATTTTGGTCTTGCATATCCTGAGGAATATGGCGGCTTGGATCTTGATTTTTTCTACACGGTAATTTTGTTAGAAGAACTTCAAAAAATAAATTCTGGAGGTTTTGCAGCTGCTATTTGGGCACATGCCTATTTAGCAATGACACATTTAAAGGCCGAAGGAGATCATCATATAAAGCAAAAGTATTTAGCGCCAAGTATAGAGGGAACAAAAATCGGTTGTCTTTGCGTAACTGAACCTTTTGGCGGGTCGGACGTTGCAGGAATGCGATCAACAGCGGTTAAGCAAGGAGATCACTACCTTTTAAACGGATCGAAAACCTTTATTACCAATGGTGTTTATAGTGATTATTTGGTTGTAGCGGCTAAGACGGCTCCTGAATTGGGTAATAAAGGGATAAGCATTTTTGTGGTTGACAGGGAAAGCAAAGGTTTGTCTGCAACTAAACTAGATAAATTAGGATGGCGTGCTTCAGATACCGGAGAAATTGCATTCGATAATGTAAAGGTTCCTTTAGCGAATTTGATGGGTGAGGAGAATAAAGGCTTTTCGTATATCATGCAGCACTTTGCTTCAGAGCGATTAATTATGGGTATAAATGCCCATGCGCGATCTGAGTGGGCTATTGAGTATACACTAGATTATATGTCACAACGTACTGCTTTTGGTACTACTATCGATAAATTTCAGGCATTAAGGCATACCATTGCTGAACATGCTGCAGAGGTTGCTGTGTGTAAAGAGTTTAATTATGCCACAGCCAAAAAGTTAGATGAAGGTGTTTATGCGGTTAAAGAAGCAACGATGTCTAAACTAATATCAACTAAGGTAGCTGATAAAATAGCATATGATTGCCTGCAGTTTTTAGGAGGATATGGATATATGGAAGAATATCCTATGGCTCGATTACTTCGTGATAGCCGATTAGGCCCTATCGGTGGAGGCACTTCTGAAATACTTCGCGAGATCATTGCTAAGATGATTATTGATAAGAAAGAGTATAAGCCACCGGTGGTTGATAAAAAGGAGTTGGCAAGTAAATGAGTGTTTAGAAATAAAAGGAGGTCAAACTTTTTTAAAAATTATTCGTTTTTAGTTATTGGTTTTTAATTATAAGTGTATCTTTGCCGCCTAATATTAAAGAAAGGAGGTGGTTATCTTATGTTAATAATACCAATAAAAGAAGGAGAAAACATCGATAGAGCGCTAAAGCGTTTCAAAAGAAAATTTGATCGTACAGGAACTATGCGTCAACTACGCTCAAGAAAGCAGTTCACAAAGCCTTCTGTAGTAAGAAGAGCCCAGATTCAAAAAGCCCAGTACATTCAGGGTTTAAGAGACCAAGAAGACATTTAGTCTAGTACGGTTCTTAATTTTAAAGTTCGATCCTTCTCTTATTAGGATCACAACATATATAATCCGCCAGCATTTGCTGGCGGATTTTTTTGTGTAAGCTCTTTTCATTTTTAAAATGTACCTTTATAATCACAGCATACTATTCGTTAAACCCAGTTTCAATGTCGTTTGATAAAAAACGAATAGCTTTAGAACAAATGTCAAAGCTTTTAAATTCATTTCAAGATTATCTTCAACTCGAAAAAAACTATTCGACACATACTCTAAAGGCCTATTTAAAGGATCTTGAAGCTTTTTCTCAGTACTGTATAGAAGAATTTGAGATTGCTGATATTAGTGAGGTTCACTATGTACAAATCCGAAGTTGGATCGTTGCATTAGTAGATCAGGGGATATCAAACAATAGTATTAATAGAAAAATAGCATCGCTAAAGGCGTATTATAAGTTTTTATTAAAAATTAAGCAGATTGATGTTAATCCGCTTGCAAAACATAAGGCTTTAAAAACGCCAAAAAAAGTACAGGTTCCTTTTTCTAAACAAGAAATGAACGTGATTGATGTTAGTTTTTTCAGTGATGATTTTAGTGGACTTCGTGATAGGCTGATTATTGAATTGCTGTATGGCACGGGAATGCGTCGGGCAGAATTGGTAAATCTCACCCTTAATGATATTGACCAGAGTAACCGTCGGTTAAAAGTGCTCGGCAAGCGTAATAAAGAGCGTTTTATTCCAATGTTAGAAAGTCTTATAATATTGATTGACAATTATTTAAGCAAGCGAAATGAAATATCCACAACCAATTCAGGTAATTATTTGTTACTTACTAATAAGGGGTTAAAATTATACGACACGCTTGTTTATCGGGTAATAAATACCTATTTTAGTAAGGCATCTACCAAAGCAAAGAAGAGTCCTCATATCTTGAGACATACATTTGCGACTCATATGCTAAACCAAGGTGCGGATTTAAATGCTGTTAAAGAATTATTGGGGCATGCAAGCCTCGCTTCTACACAGGTGTACACGCATAATAGTATGGAAGAGCTAAAAAAAACATACTTCGCTTCGCACCCAAGAAATAAGAAGGGGTAATTCTTATCAGTTTTTGTCTAACCACTAAAAATGCTTCATATGCAAGTAAACACTCATTCAGTAAATTTTACCGTAGACAGAAAATTAGTTGCTTTCATCCAAAAGCGAATGGACAAGCTAGAAAGTTTTTATGACCAAGTCATTAATTCTGATGTGTATCTTAAAGTTGAAAATACTAGTGAAAAAGCGAATAAAATTGTCGAAGTTAAAGTTGCGGTTCCTGGTGATGAATTTATGGTTAAAAAAACCTGTAAATCATTTGAAGAAGGTATCGATATGGCAACAAGTTCATTGGGTAGAGTGTTATTAAAACGAAAAGGAAAATTAAGAGCTTACATTAGGCAATAATTTTTTTCAATTTTGTTTTGTTTAAAATAAAATTTATCTACATTTGCAGTCCGTTAGAAATAGCGGACTTTTTTATGGCTAAAAAGTAACAAAAAGCCGATGTAGCTCAGCTGGCTAGAGCAGCTGATTTGTAATCAGCAGGTCGTGGGTTCGAGTCCCTCCATCGGCTCTAAAAAATTGAAATTTTTAGATCATTTTTTTGATCAAAAAGGGTTCATTTGTTTATTGAAAATACCAAACGGGGAGATACTCAAGCGGCCAACGAGGACAGACTGTAAATCTGTTGGTTTTTACCTTCGCAGGTTCGAATCCTGCTCTCCCCACCACTTAAATTCAGGATGAAGAATTCTGATTTAAAAATGCGGGAGTAGCTCAGTTGGTAGAGCGTCAGCCTTCCAAGCTGAATGTCGCCGGTTCGAACCCGGTCTCCCGCTCTAAATTCCTGCGAAGGCAGGAATCTCATGCCAGTTTGCTGGTTGAGAAAGTAAACACTTTACGCCGACGTAGCTCAGGGGTAGAGCGTTTCCTTGGTAAGGAAGAGGCCACGGGTTCAAATCCCGTCGTTGGCTCAAAAAAAAGTAAGCCTGTTTTATTGCGGGTGACGAGGGTTCAGGCTACCCTCAATTGTCGTTTCTGATAATTGCTTAGTCTGGCAACAACGATTAGTAAATTAAGAACACTAATATATTTTAACTAAGATTAAATAATTTAAAATCATGGCAAAGGAAACTTTTGATCGTTCCAAACCGCACCTTAATATTGGTACTATTGGACACGTAGATCACGGTAAAACTACTTTAACTGCCGCTATTACTAAGGTATTAGCAGATGCTGGTCTATCTGAGGTGAGAGACTTCGATCAGATTGATAACGCTCCTGAAGAAAAAGAAAGAGGTATTACTATTAATACGTCTCACGTTGAGTATCAAACTGCGAACCGTCACTACGCGCACGTTGACTGTCCAGGTCACGCGGATTACGTAAAGAACATGGTAACTGGTGCTGCTCAAATGGATGGTGCTATCTTAGTAGTTGCTGCTACTGATGGTCCTATGCCACAAACACGTGAGCACATCCTTCTTGGTCGTCAGGTAGGTATTCCACGTATCGTTGTTTTCTTGAACAAAGTTGACATGGTTGATGATGAAGAGCTTTTAGAGCTTGTGGAAATGGAAGTTCGTGAGCTTTTAAGCTTCTACGAATATGACGGAGACAACGGTCCTGTTATTTCTGGTTCTGCGCTTGGTGCTTTAAATGGTGAAGGAAAGTGGGTTGATACTGTAAAAGAACTTATGGATGCTGTAGATACTTGGATCGAGCTTCCTAAGCGTGATGTTGATAAAGATTTCTTAATGCCAATTGAAGACGTATTCTCTATTACAGGTCGTGGTACAGTAGCAACTGGTCGTATCGAGACTGGTGTAGCTAACACAGGTGACCCTGTTGAGATTATCGGTATGGGTGCTGAGAAGTTAACTTCTACTATTACTGGTGTTGAGATGTTCCGTAAGATTCTTGATAGAGGTGAGGCTGGAGATAACGTTGGTATCTTATTAAGAGGTATTGAAAAAACTGATATCTCTCGTGGTATGGTAATCACTAAGCCCGGTTCTGTAACTCCTCATGCTAAGTTTAAAGCAGAGGTTTATATCCTTAAAAAAGAAGAAGGTGGACGTCACACTCCATTCCATAACAACTACCGTCCTCAGTTCTACGTACGTACTACTGACGTGACTGGAAACATTGCGCTTCCAAGCGGTGTTGAAATGGTAATGCCTGGTGATAACTTAACAATTACTGTTGAGCTTATACAGCCAATTGCAATGAATGTTGGTCTACGTTTTGCTATCCGTGAAGGTGGTAGAACTGTAGGTGCTGGTCAGGTAACTGAAATTCTAGACTAATATCTCGTTAAGAGATTGAGTGTATAAAGTAAGGTGTCCCGATGTAAAATCGGGATGCCTTTCTAAGTAAATAAAGTTGGGTTGGTTTCTCTTTAGATTCCAACCTTATTTACGGGTTTAGCTCAGTTGGTAGAGCACTGGTCTCCAAAACCAGGTGTCGGGAGTTCGAGCCTCTCAACCCGTGCTATAGCTAGGCTATCAAAGCATAACAAAATAATAGTATTGAACTAATGAGCGTGATTACATATATAAAAGAATCGTTTGAAGAGTTGAAAAACAATGTTACATGGACCCCATGGGCTGAGGCGCAACGTTTAACAGTGGTTGTAGCTGTTTTTTCAATCATCTTCTCGTTATTCGTTTGGATTGTAGATATGGCGTTTGGTGATTTGATTAGTGGTGGTTTGATCGAAGCGTTTATTAACGGAGATGTTGAGATTACAGGATCCCATATTAGAAATGTGATCATTCTCGCAATCATTGCTTTTGTTATAGCAACACAAACCACAAAAAAGAAGTAAGAAGATGGCAGAGGTAGGTGTTAAAAAATGGTATGTTGTTCGAGCAGTTAGCGGGCAAGAAAATAAGATAAAAAGTTATATCGAAAATGAAATCACACGCTTAGGTTTGGGTGATTTTGTTGAAGAGGTGCTAGTGCCAACTGAGAAGGTGGTGCAAATACGTAATGGTAAAAAGGTGAATAAGGAGCGTACTTATTTTCCTGGATACATTATGATTAAGGCTAATTTGAGTGGTGAAATTCCTCATATTATCAAGTCTATTACTAATGTTATTGGTTTCTTAGGGGAAACAAAAGGCGGTGATCCTGTACCATTAAGACAATCAGAGGTAAACCGTATGTTAGGTAAAGTTGATGAGTTAGCTGTACAAACTGATAGCGTTGCAATACCATTTGTAATGGGCGAAACTGTTAAGGTAATTGATGGGCCATTCAATGGATTTAATGGTACGGTTGAAAAAATTAATGAAGAGAAGCGCAAGTTAGAAGTGATGGTGAAGATTTTTGGTCGTAAGACACCGCTTGAGCTTAGCTACATGCAAGTAGAAAAAATATAATTGTTACATAGTTATATAGGTAGGTCGCTCTAGCTTCCAAATATGAGGGGCATACCAATCTAAATTTAGTAAAATGGCAAAAGAAGTTGACAAAGTAGTTAAATTACAAGTTCGGGGAGGTGCTGCGAATCCGTCGCCACCGGTTGGACCCGCTTTAGGTGCTGCTGGTGTGAACATTATGGAGTTCTGTAAGCAGTTCAATGCTAGAACTCAGGACAAACCGGGAAAAGTACTTCCGGTTGTGATCACCGTTTACAAAGACAAATCATTTGAATTTGTAATCAAAACAGCCCCTGCAGCAGTTCAGCTAATGGAAGCAGCTAAGATTAAAAAAGGATCTGGCGAACCAAACCGAAAAAAGGTAGCTAGCGTAAGCTGGGACCAAGTGAAAGCAATTGCAGAAGATAAAATGGCAGATTTAAATGCCTTTACTATCGAGTCTGCTATGAGCATGGTTGCCGGTACAGCAAGATCAATGGGACTTAAAGTTTCAGGTCCTAAACCTTTTTAATCTAGAAAAGAAAAGACAATGGCAAGATTAACAAAGAAACAAAAAGAAGCCAGAGCAAAAGTTGATAAAAATACGTTGTATTCTGTCGAAGATGCTTCCGCTTTGGTTAAAGAAATCACCAATGTAAAGTTCGATGCTTCTGTTGATGTCGCTGTGCGTTTAGGAGTTGATCCGCGTAAAGCAAATCAAATGGTGCGTGGTGTGGTAACATTACCACATGGTACCGGTAAGGATGTAAAAGTACTTGCATTAGTAACACCTGATAAAGAAGCAGATGCTAAAGAAGCAGGCGCTGACTATGTTGGCCTTGATGAGTATCTAACTAAAATTAAAGGTGGTTGGACAGATGTTGACGTAATTATCACCATGCCTAGTGTAATGGGTAAATTAGGTCCTTTAGGTAGAGTGTTAGGTCCTCGTGGTTTAATGCCGAACCCAAAGACTGGTACTGTTACTATGGATGTGGCTAAAGCAGTAAAAGAAGTTAAGGCTGGTAAAATTGACTTTAAAGTTGATAAAACTGGTATTGTACATGCTTCAATTGCTAAGGCTTCGTTTAGTGCTGATAAAATTGCAGGTAACGCGCACGAGTTGTTATCAACTTTAGTGAAGCTAAAACCTTCTACAGCAAAAGGTACTTACATTAAAAGTATATTCATGTCTAGTACAATGAGTCCAGGTATCGCGATTGATCCTAAAACAGTTTAATTGGTAGTTTAAGATTTAGTAATCATGACAAGAGAAGAAAAATCACAAGTAATTAATGACTTAACTGCGCAGTTAGCTGATAATGCGAATATCTATTTAGCAGATATTTCAGGATTAGATGCAGACACGACTTCAAAATTACGTCGTGCATGTTTTAAAGCTAATGTAAAGTTAGCCGTAGTTAAAAACACCTTGCTTGCAAAAGCAATGGAAGCTTCTGACAAAGATTTTGGCAACTTACCAGAAACATTAAAAGGAAATACTTCTTTAATGTTATCGGAAGTAGGTAATGCGCCTGCGAAAGTGATTAAAACATTTCGTAAAAAATCAGAAAAGCCTTTATTAAAAGGTGCTTTCGTAGAAGAAGCAATTTTTGTTGGTGACGACCAACTTGATACCCTTGTAGAAATTAAGTCTAAAGAAGAGTTGATTGGAGAAGTTATTACCTTACTTCAATCGCCTGCTAAAAATGTTATCTCTGCACTTAAAGGTAGTGGTAGCAAGCTTTCAGGTATTCTTAAGACCTTATCTGAAAAAGAGGGTTAATAAAATAGTACGCACTTAGATTAAATTATATTTTAAAAATTACAAAAACGATAGAAATGGCAGATTTAAAAGATTTTGCAGAACAGTTAGTTAACTTGACAGTAAAAGAAGTTAATGAGTTAGCTGATATTTTAAAAGAAGAGTACGGTATCGAGCCTGCAGCTGCGGCTGTAGCTGTTGCTGCTGGTGGCGCTGCTGCTGGTGGTGAAGCTGCTGAAGAGAAAACTGAATTCGACGTAATCCTTAAAGCCGCTGGTGCTTCTAAATTAGCTGTAGTAAAGCTAGTTAAAGAACTTACTGGTTTAGGTCTTAAAGATGCAAAAGGTTTAGTTGATAATGCTCCATCTCCAATTAAGGAAGGTGTTGCTAAAGACGAAGCAGAAGGACTTAAGTCTTCTTTAGAAGAAGCAGGAGCAGAGGTTGAGCTTAAGTAAGCTCGGCCAACGCCAATAGATTTTGGTTTAGGCCTTTTCTCGACGACAATCGGGATAAGGCCTAAACCCTTTTACGTATAAGAACGTTTCTTGTACGGCATTTTTTTCATTGTAATCAAAATATTGTCCATTGATGTTCAAAAATCAGACTGAAAGAGTAAACTTCGCCTCAGCCAAGAACACGCCGGCTTACCCGGATTTTCTTGACATTCAGATCAAATCGTTTCAGGATTTCTTCCAATTAGAAACTAAATCTGAACAGAGAGGTAATGAAGGTCTTTATAATACCTTCATGGAGAACTTCCCAATTACGGACACCCGTAACCAATTCGTCCTCGAATTTATTGACTATTTTGTTGATCCGCCTCGCTATACTATTCAAGAGTGTATTGAAAGGGGATTAACCTATAGTGTGCCACTTAAATCACGCCTAAAATTATACTGTACTGATCCTGAACATGAAGATTTTGAGACGATCGTACAAGATGTGTATCTTGGTGTAATACCTTATATGACACCTTCTGGTACCTTTGTGATCAATGGTGCAGAGCGTGTGGTAGTATCTCAGTTGCACCGATCTCCGGGTGTATTCTTTGGTCAGTCATTCCACGCCAATGGAACCAAGTTGTATTCTGCCCGTGTTATCCCATTTAAAGGATCATGGATTGAATTTGCAACAGACATCAATAGCGTAATGTATGCGTATATTGATCGTAAGAAAAAATTACCTGTAACAACACTTTTCCGTGCAATCGGTTTCGAGCGCGATAAAGATATTCTTGAAATTTTTGACCTTGCAGAAGAGGTGAAAGTTTCAAAAAGTGGACTCAAGAAAGTGCTTGGTCGACGATTAGCTGCTCGTGTATTGAAAACATGGCATGAAGATTTCGTTGATGAAGATACAGGAGAAGTAGTATCGATTGAACGTAATGAGATCGTTCTTGATCGTGATACTGTTTTAGAGAAGGAACATGTTGATGAAATCGTCGATGCTGATGTTAAGATCATCCTTCTTCATAAAGAAAACTCACAACAAGGTGATTACGCAATTATTTATAACACCTTGCAAAAAGATCCTACCAACTCTGAAAAAGAAGCGGTAGAGCATATTTACCGTCAGCTTCGTAATGCTGAACCACCAGATGAAGAAACTGCTCGTGGAATAATCGACAAGTTATTCTTCTCTGATCAGCGTTACAATTTAGGTGAGGTAGGTCGATACAGAATGAACAAAAAGTTAGGACTTGATATTGGAATGGATAAGCAAGTGCTAACGAAACTTGATATTATTACGATCGTAAAGTATTTGATCGAATTAATCAACTCTAAAGCGGAGATTGATGATATCGATCACTTATCTAACCGTCGTGTACGTACTGTTGGTGAGCAACTTTCATCACAATTTGGTGTTGGTCTTGCACGTATGGCGCGCACTATTCGTGAGCGTATGAACGTTCGCGATAACGAGGTATTTACTCCAATCGACTTGATTAATGCGAAGACACTTTCGTCTGTAATCAATTCGTTCTTTGGTACCAACCAGCTATCTCAGTTTATGGATCAAACAAATCCACTAGCAGAGATTACTCATAAGCGCCGTTTATCGGCTCTTGGTCCGGGTGGTTTATCTCGTGAGCGTGCTGGTTTTGAGGTACGTGACGTACACTATACACACTACGGTAGACTTTGTCCTATTGAAACTCCTGAAGGTCCAAATATTGGTTTGATATCCTCACTTGGAGTGTTTGCGAAGGTAAACTCAATGGGATTCTTAGAGACACCATATCGCGAAGTAAAAGATGGTGTTGTTAATACTGCGGAATATAAGTATTTAAGTGCTGAAGAGGAAGAAGGAAAACGAATCGCGCAAGCGAATATTCCTCTAAATGAAAAAGGTAAAATAGATGCTGATCGCGTAATTGCACGTGAAGAAGGTGACTTCCCAGTGGTAGATCCGTCTGAAGTACATTATACAGATGTGGCTCCTAACCAGATCGCTTCTATTTCGGCTTCGTTAATTCCGTTCTTAGAGCATGATGATGCGAACCGTGCATTGATGGGATCGAACATGATGCGTCAGGCCGTTCCGTTATTACGTCCTGATTCCCCAATTGTAGGTACTGGCCTTGAAAGACAGGTAGCGTCAGATTCTAGAGTATTGATCAATGCTGAAGGCGATGGTGTTGTTGAGTATGTAGATGCTAATATGATCACTATTAACTACAACCGTAGTGATCGTGAGCAGTTAGTAAGCTTCGATGGCGATAGCAAGAGCTACAACTTAATCAAGTTTAGAAAAACAAACCAAGGTACTTCGATTAACTTAAAGCCGATTGTTGCTAAAGGTGACAAGGTGAAAAAAGGTCAAGTATTATGTGAAGGGTATGCGACACAAGCTGGTGAACTAGCATTGGGTCGTAACATGAAAGTAGCATTTATGCCTTGGAAAGGATATAACTTTGAGGATGCGATTGTGATCTCTGAAAAAGTGGTTCGCGATGACATCTTTACTTCTATTCATATTGATGAATATTCGTTAGAAGTTAGAGATACCAAATTAGGTAATGAAGAGTTGACCAATGACATACCAAACGTTTCTGAAGAGGCAACAAAAGACCTTGATGAGCATGGTATGATTCGTATTGGTGCCGAGGTAAAACCTGGTGATATCTTAATAGGTAAGATTACTCCTAAGGGTGAATCCGATCCTACACCGGAAGAAAAATTACTTCGTGCGATCTTTGGAGATAAAGCTGGTGATGTAAAAGATGCTTCGTTAAAAGCTTCTCCTTCATTACGTGGTGTTGTAATCGATAAAAAATTGTTTGAAAGAGCAATTAAAGACAAGCGCAAGCGAGCTCAAGATAAGGAAGATATTGCAGCGCTTGATATGGCATATAATTCTAAGTTTAACGAGCTACGTAATACACTTATTGATAAGTTGTTTAGCATCGTTAACGGAAAAACATGTCAAGGTGTTCAAAATGATTTAGGCGAAGAAATTCTTCCGAAAGGAAAGAAATTTACCTTAAAAATGCTGAACGCAGTAGACGACTATAATCACCTAACAGGTGGTGTATGGACTACTGATAGTGATGCAAACGAATTGGTAGCCGATTTAATTCACAACTACAAGATCAAAGAAAACGATCTTCAAGGTGCATTACGTCGCGACAAGTTTACCATTTCAGTGGGTGATGAACTTCCTTCAGGAATCATCAAGCTTGCAAAAGTGTATATCGCTAAAAAGAGAAAACTAAAAGTAGGAGATAAAATGGCGGGTCGTCACGGTAACAAAGGTATTGTTGCTCGTATCGTACGTCAGGAAGATATGCCATTCTTAGAAGATGGTACTCCGGTTGATATCGTGTTGAACCCATTAGGGGTACCATCACGTATGAACATTGGTCAGATTTATGAAACCGTATTAGGTTGGGCAGGTCAAAAAATTGGTAAGAAGTTCGCTACTCCAATTTTTGATGGTGCTTCACTTGACGAGATCAACGAATTGACTGATGAAGCTGGTATTCCACGATTTGGTCACACCTATTTATATGATGGTGGTACTGGTGATCGTTTTGACCAACCTGCAACAGTTGGTGTGATCTATATGTTAAAATTAGGTCACATGGTTGATGATAAGATGCACGCACGTTCTATCGGACCATACTCCTTAATTACGCAACAACCATTAGGTGGTAAAGCACAGTTTGGTGGTCAGCGTTTTGGTGAGATGGAAGTTTGGGCTCTTGAAGCCTACGGAGCGTCGAGCACATTACGTGAGATCTTAACTGTTAAATCGGATGATGTTATTGGTCGTGCCAAAACATACGAAAGTATTGTAAAAGGCGAGGCAATGCCAGAACCTGGTTTACCAGAATCATTTAACGTACTAATGCACGAACTTAAAGGTCTTGGTTTAGATATCAGACTAGAAGAGTAAGCACGTACATGGAGTATCACACTAAGCGTAGTCGAAGTGTGGTTTAATCACATTAAAAATTTATATCACCATATATCATGGCTAGAAATAAAGATAAGAATACACCAAAAAGATTTGACAAGATCTCAATCGGATTAGCATCTCCTGAAGCTATTTTAGCGGAATCGAGAGGTGAGGTGCTAAAACCGGAAACGATTAACTATCGTACGCACAAACCAGAGCGTGACGGACTTTTCTGTGAGCGTATTTTCGGTCCTGTGAAGGATTACGAATGTGCTTGTGGTAAGTATAAGCGTATTCGTTATAAGGGGATCGTTTGTGATCGTTGTGGTGTAGAAGTAACTGAAAAGAAAGTACGTCGTGATCGCGTAGGTCATATTAACCTTGTTGTGCCGGTGGCACACATTTGGTACTTCCGTTCGTTACCTAACAAAATAGGATACCTTTTAGGATTACCATCTAAGAAATTAGATATGATCATTTACTACGAGCGTTATGTAGTAATTCAAGCAGGTATTGCTAAAAATGAAGAAGGAGAGCCATTACAAAAAATGGATTTCTTAACTGAGGAAGAATACTTGAACATTCTTGAAACAATTCCTCAGGAGAATCAATATTTAGAAGATTCAGATCCTAACAAGTTCATCGCCAAAATGGGTGCTGAATGTTTGATTGAATTATTACAGCGTATTGATCTTGATGAGTTATCATTCCAATTACGTCATAAAGCAAACACAGAAACTTCTAAGCAACGTAAAACAGAGGCTTTAAAGCGTCTTCAGGTTGTTGAGTCGTTACGTGAGGCTAATCTAAACCGTGAGAACCGCCCAGAGTGGATGATCATGAAAGTAGTGCCTGTAATTCCGCCAGAATTACGTCCGTTAGTGCCGTTAGATGGTGGTCGTTTTGCAACCTCTGATTTGAACGATTTATATCGTCGTGTGATCATTCGAAACAATCGTTTAAAGCGTTTAGTAGAGATTAAAGCACCAGAGGTGATTTTGCGTAACGAAAAGCGTATGCTTCAAGAATCTGTAGATTCTTTATTCGATAATACGCGCAAAGCATCAGCCGTAAAAACTGATTCTAACCGTCCACTTAAATCATTATCAGATTCATTAAAAGGTAAGCAAGGTCGTTTTCGTCAAAACTTACTTGGTAAGCGTGTTGATTACTCTGCACGTTCTGTAATTGTTGTAGGGCCAGAATTAAAGTTATTCGAATGCGGACTGCCAAAAGACATGGCAGCAGAGCTTTACAAGCCGTTTATCATTAGAAAACTAATTGAGCGCGGAATTGTAAAAACTGTAAAATCTGCAAAGAAAATTATAGATAGAAAAGAGCCGGTAGTTTGGGATATCTTGGAGAATGTTCTTAAAGGACATCCAGTATTACTAAACCGTGCTCCTACGCTTCACCGTTTAGGTATCCAGGCATTCCAGCCGAAGCTTATTGAGGGTAAAGCAATCCAATTGCATCCATTAGTATGTACGGCATTTAATGCGGATTTTGATGGTGATCAGATGGCGGTGCACTTGCCACTAGGTCCAGAAGCAATCTTAGAAGCGCAGCTTTTAATGCTTGCATCACACAATATCTTAAACCCAGCAAATGGTTCGCCAATTACGGTACCATCTCAGGATATGGTATTAGGTCTGTACTACATGACCAAACTTAAAAAGTCAACTAAAGAATACAAAGTGAAAGGTGAAGGCCTTACTTTCTATTCTGATGAAGAGGTGACTATGGCTTACAACGAAGGTGTAGTTGAATTGAATGCAGGTATTAAAATACGTGCAAAAGATTTTAATGAAGAAGGTGAGTTAGTACCTCAAATTATTGAAACGACTGTAGGTCGTGTACTTTTCAACGAAAAAGTACCTGAAGCTGCAGGTTTCATTAACAAGGTATTGACTAAAAAGGCACTTCGTGATATCATCGGTGATGTTTTAAAAGCAACTGATGTTCCTACAACCGCTGCGTTTTTAGATGAGATAAAAGCACTAGGGTACGGGTTTGCATTTAGAGGTGGATTATCATTTAGTTTAGGTGATATTATTATTCCTCCAGAAAAGCAAAAAATGATCGATGAGGCTAATGATCAGGTTGGTGGAATTATTACCAACTATAACATGGGTCTTATTACCAATAACGAACGATATAATCAGGTTATTGATATCTGGACTTCAACCAATGCGAACTTGACTGAATTGTCAATGAAGCGTATTAGTGAAGATCAGCAAGGATTTAACTCGGTGTTCATGATGCTTGATTCAGGAGCACGTGGATCGAAAGAGCAGATTCGCCAGCTTACAGGTATGCGTGGTTTGATGGCTAAGCCTAAAAAATCGACTGCCGGTGGTGGTGAAATTATTGAAAACCCGATTCTTTCTAACTTTAAAGAAGGACTATCGATTCTTGAATACTTTATCTCTACACACGGTGCACGTAAAGGTCTTGCAGATACCGCACTTAAAACTGCGGATGCGGGTTACCTAACACGTCGTTTGGTAGATGTATCTCAAGATGTTATTATTAATATCGATGACTGTCATACACTGCGCGGTGTTGTTGTAGAACCATTAAAGAAAAATGACGAAGTTGTTGAATCACTAGGTGAGCGTGTACTTGGTCGTATTTCATTACACGATGTATACAATCCGCTTAATGAAGAGTTGTTAGTATCTGCTGGAGAGGAAATCAAAGAGGATGTCGTTAAAAAATTAAACGAGAGTCCTATTGAAAGCCTTGAAGTGCGTTCGCCATTAACATGTGAAGCGAAGAAAGGTATCTGTGCTAAATGTTATGGCCGTAACCTGGCTACCGGTAAAATGGTACAACGTGGTGAGGCTGTAGGTGTTGTAGCGGCTCAGTCAATTGGTGAGCCTGGTACACAGTTAACACTCCGTACCTTCCATGTGGGTGGTATTGCAGGTAACATTTCTGAAGAGAATAAATTGGCTGTTAAGTTTGATGGTAAGTTAGAAATTGACGAACTGAAAACAGTTAAAAGCCAGGATGCTGAAGGAAATGAGATTGATGTAGTGATCTCTCGTACAACTGAGGCAAGATTAATTGATAAGAAAACAGGAATTACATTAAGTACAAACAATGTGCCTTATGGTTCTACCATTTTTGTAAAAGATGGACAGACCTTGAAAAAGGGAGATGTTGTTTGTCAGTGGGATCCATATAACGGGGTAATCATCTCAGAATTCCCAGGTAAAATTGCTTACGAAAATATCGAGCAAGGTATCACATACCAGATCGAGATCGATGAGCAGACTGGTTTCCAAGAAAAGGTGATTTCGGAATCTAGAAATAAGAAATTAATACCAACTTTATTAATTCAAGACTCAAAAGGAGAGACCTTACGTTCGTACAACCTTCCGGTTGGTGCGCACATAATGGTTGATGATGGCGAGAAAATTAAAGAAGGTAAGGTATTGGTTAAGATTCCTCGTAAGTCTGCTAAAGCGGGTGATATTACGGGTGGTCTTCCTCGAGTTACTGAGCTTTTCGAAGCGCGTAACCCATCAAATCCAGCTGTTGTAAGTGAAATTGATGGTGTTGTGTCATTTGGTAAAATTAAGCGTGGTAACCGTGAAATTATTGTTGAAAGCAAACTAGGTGAAATTAAGAAGTACTTGGTGAAACTTTCTAATCAAATTCTTGTACAAGAAAATGATTATGTACGTGCAGGTATGCCGTTATCAGATGGATCAATTACTCCTGAAGATATCTTGAATATCAAGGGGCCATCGGCTGTACAGCAATACTTAGTAAACGAGGTTCAGGAAGTGTACCGACTGCAAGGTGTAAAAATTAACGATAAGCACTTTGAAGTTGTAGTACGTCAAATGATGCGTAAAGTGAAGATTCAGGATCAGGGAGATACTATTTTCTTAGAAAATCAACTAGTACACAAATATGACTTTATTGAAGAAAATGATGCCATTTTTGGTAAGAAAGTTGTAGAAGACGCTGGTGATTCAGAAAACTTGAAAGCAGGTCAGATCATTACTTCTCGTGAACTAAGAGATGAAAATTCGATCTTACGTCGGGAAGATAAGAACTTGGTAGTAGCAAGAGATGCGCAACCTGCGACTGCTACACCAATATTGCAAGGTATTACCAGAGCATCGCTTCAAACGAAATCGTTTATATCAGCAGCTTCCTTCCAGGAAACTACTAAGGTATTGAATGAGGCAGCGGTAAGTGGTAAGGTTGATACGCTTGAAGGATTGAAAGAAAATGTAATTGTTGGCCATAAGATACCAGCCGGTACCGGTATGCGTGATTATGATAATATCATTGTAGGGTCGAAAGAGGAATACGATGAGATTATGGCTCGTAAGGAAGAACTAAACTTCTAAGTAGTCCTAAATACAATTTATTTCGAAATATAGTAAGTGCCCTGTCGGAAACGTCAGGGCATTTTTTTATTCCTTTTTTTATCAGAAGATAAGAGCTGAATCCTCTGTGAGCCTTTGTAATTTCTCTTGGAATCTCTGTTTAATAACCTTCATAAAAATTGTATTTTCGAACATTAAAAAGAAACATAATGAGCGATCAACATAAAAAAGAGCAGCAAATCAACATAGAATTAGACGAAAAAATGGCTGAAGGTACATATAGTAACCTGGCGATTATCAATCACTCGGTTTCTGAGTTTGTGGTTGACTTTATTAGTATGATGCCAGGAGCACCAAAGGCAAAGGTAAAGTCGCGTATCATTCTTACTCCGCAACATGCTAAGCGATTAATGAAGGCGTTGAGTGACAATGTTAGCAGATTTGAAAAGGCTCATGGCTCGATCAAAGATTATGAGCAGCCTCCAATCCCTTTAAACTTTGGGCCTACTGGTGAGGCGTAAATTGAACCATTATCTCATGAGAAGGCAATTGTTTTTAATAATCTTCCTACTGTTTAGTTTAAATGCTATTCTGTCTCAACAAGATCAGGAGAAACCTACTTATTTATTGGGGCCTGAAAATTGGCGTTTTGAACGTATTGATTTACCCCTACCATTTGCTTCTCAAATAGCACATAAGGGTTTTGAAGAACTCCGTTTTGCACCTGGAATGTTCAATGTTGATGCTGAAACCTATTTTACCTATGTTTTTCTAATTGAAATACAAGATAATCCTAAATTCTTAGAGAAGGATTTGAAAGCGTTATTGGTTGCATATTATAAAGGGCTTTGCAAAGCAGTAGCTTCTTCTAAAAAGTTTGATATTGACTATGAAGAAATCGAAGTCAATCTAAAGCACACAAAATCAAAAAATAAGTTTAGTACAAAGTATGATGCTAATGTCGTTTTCTTCGATACTTTTAATGATGGCCGCCGATTGTTGCTTAAAATGGATATTGAAGTAATATCTAATAAAAAGGAGAACAAATCACATATAATTGCTTTGGTCTCTCCAAAGAGCAAACCAGATCTCGTTTGGACCCGATTAGAAAAAGTGAAAACTGGGATCAAGATTGAAAGGCATGTTAATAATTAAAAACTATTAAATTACTTAAACAAAATAGTTTTTAATAATAACAATAAAAACTGTACCTTTCTAGAAGCTAGATATTTTTAATGAAAAATTTTTAGTAGTGTAATTCCTTAGCTGGTTTCTAGAAAATGCCTTAAATCGGCTTATTTTAGTTTTTCCCTAAATTCAGAAGTGAAATGTAATTTTACACTTGGATACTTTTGTTGGGTCATTTGAAGTGAAAAAGGGGAGTCCGCCAAGAATACCAGTTGATCTTGCTTGTCTTTTGCTAAAAATTTTGATTTAACTCGTTTAAATTCTGCAAATTCTTCGTTTTTTTCATCCTCAGCTTCAACCCAACACGCCTTATAAACATTTAAATTTTCATAAGTGCATTTTGCGCCGTATTCATGCTCTAGTCTGTATTGTATTACTTCATACTGAAGTGCTCCAACGGTACCGATTACTTTCCTTCCGTTCATTTCTAGCGTAAATAATTGTGCCACACCTTCATCCATTAACTGATCGATTCCCTTAAAAAGTTGTTTCGATTTCATCGGGTCGGCATTATTAATATATCTGAAATGTTCGGGTGAAAAACTAGGTATTCCTTTAAAATTTATGTTCTCACCTTCGGTTAGTGTATCACCTATTTTAAAGTTGCCGGTGTCGTGCAAACCCACAATATCACCGGGGTAAGAGACATCGACAATTTCTTTTTTCTCAGCAAAAAATGCGTTGGGACTACTAAATTTTAATTTCTTGTTGTGCCGTACATGCAGGTAAGGTACATTACGTTTAAATTCTCCTGAAACGATTTTTACAAATGCTAGTCGATCACGATGTTTTGGGTCCATATTCGCATGTATTTTAAATACAAACCCGCTAAAGTTTTTCTCTTCCGGTTCTACAAGGCGTTCTTCGCTTTGTTTCGGTCTAGGTTTTGGTGCTATTTCAACAAAACAGTCTAATAATTCACGTACACCAAAATTGTTTAAGGCAGAGCCGAAAAATACAGGTTGTAGTGTGCCGTTTTGATACGCTTCTTTTTCAAATTTTGGATAAATACCTTCCACTAATTCTAGCTCTTCTCTAAGTGTTTCGGCGCTTGTTTCTCCAATTAATTCGTCTAATTCTTTGCTGGAAAGATTAGATATTTGTACTGTCTCCTCAATATTTTTGCGGCTATCGCCACTAAATAAATTAATATTGTTTTCCCATATATTGTAAATGCCTTTAAAATCATATCCCATGCCAATAGGAAAGCTTAATGGGGTAACTTTTAAGCCTAATTTTTGTTCAACTTCATCTAATAGTTCAAACGCATCTTTTCCTTCTCGGTCTAATTTATTGATGAAAACAAGCATCGGGATGTTGCGCATTCGGCATACCTGAACCAATTTCTCAGTTTGTTCCTCAACGCCTTTTGCAACATCAATAACAACAATAACGCTATCTACAGCGGTAAGCGTTCTAAAGGTATCTTCAGCAAAATCTTTGTGACCGGGAGTATCTAAAATATTGATCTTGGTTCCTTGATATTCAAAGGCTAAAACGGAAGTAGCAACAGAAATTCCTCGTTGCCTTTCAATTTCCATGAAGTCACTGGTCGCCCCCTTCTTAATTTTATTCGATTTAACCGCTCCCGCTTCTTGAATAGCGCCTCCGAAAAGTAATAACTTTTCAGTTAAGGTAGTCTTTCCCGCGTCAGGATGCGATACAATTCCAAATGTCCTTCTTCTGTTTATTTCTTCAATAAAGCCCATGGGTCATGTTTGTTAAGGCATGCAAAAGTACATAAATATGATGTTTCAGGAGATAGGTTATTGCTGATATTTAAAGATAAGCACAGTTATTTTGGTTCACAGGTAGGAGTTTTAATACCTAAATTGTTATATATACGTATGTAGTTATTAACAATTAGTTAGTCGAAACAAAGTGTATTTTATCGATTAAACGCTGTTAATACTACAAACTGTTAATTAAATTGTTAACTAAAACGTTACATTTGTTAACAACAAGGTTTAAATTCTGATATTTTTAACAGATTATGTTAAAGTATCAGGTTTCAAGTCCCCAAGACTAAAACCTGCTTTGACCCCTAACTATGAGTAAAACTACTTTGTTTTCTACTTATTGGCATAGAATTGTAATACCCTTACGTTACATTGCTATTTACCTCATTGACTGTTATTGTGAGAGTGGTTTTTATAAGGAGACTTTAAAAAACATCGACGTCAAATGATCTGGCGTTTATTCACATATAATATGAATGATATTACCATTAAACGGATTTTAATGGTGCTGCTGTTTTTTGGTGTAACCTATTCTAGTTTTGGTCAAGATACATTTCAGGATAATTTTGATGTCGTTTCGTATTCGAATCAAGATGGTACTGCTAATTGGAGTACAGATTGGATTGAAGTAGACCCCTTCGGGAACGCTGGTCCTAATGGTGATTTTGTTGGAATTACCGGAAATCGTTTTACCCTTAGATTTGTTTATTTTGGAGAAGGAGCTAGTAGGAGTTTAAACTTATCTGCTGCTACTTCTGCAACACTCTCATTTGATTGGGAAACTATTTCGGTTGATTCAGGTTCTGGTGAGCAAATGAGCGTACAAATGTCATCAGATGGGGTAAATTTTACTACAATTTTTACATTTAGTGACACCAACAGTGGTAGCGTTAGTAATTTTGATATTAGTAGCTTCATTTCGGCAAATACCACCATTAGAATTCTTAATAATAACAATAACTGGGAAGGTGATGATTTTGGATATATTGACAATCTTGTAATAAGTGCTATTAATCCTCCCAATATAAGAATTGATGATGTAACGGTTGATGAAGATGCTGGTGTCGCAACTTTTAGTGTCAATATGGGTATGACGGCTGCAACCGGACCTTTTACAGTTGACTATGCTACAACGAATAATAGCGCAGTTGCTCCAGGTGATTATACAACCAGTTCAGGTACCTTAAGCTTTTCTGGTGCTGCAAATCAAACCGTAACATTTGATGTTCCCATTATAGACGATGCCCTTTTAGAAGGTGCAAATGAACAGTTTAATGTCACTTTATCGAATATTGTTGGGGCAACGGTAACCATTGGTGATGCAACCGGGGTTGGAACCATTGTAGACGATGATTTAATTACTGATCAACCATTACAACTTGAAGGAACATTTAATGGGTATACTGATTATGTGTCGACCGGAAATACCTTAAGAGCTGATCCAAATACGGTTAATAATTGTACGATTGTTGCTTCATCCAGTAATACATTGACTTCTTTAATTACCGCGGGCGGAACTATTACCAATGCGTTTTTATATTGGGCACATTCGGGAGCTTCTGCAGATACAAGTGTTACTTTTGAGGGGGTCACTGTTAATGCTGATCAGGCATATACGACTAGTTTTGGTTCGCTGCCTTTTTTCAGTTTAAGAGCAGATGTTACAGCAATTGTTCAAGCTACCGTGAATCCAGGTACCAATGTTTGGGATTTTTCTGATTTAACCATCGACAATAATGATCCTTATTGTTCAAGTACGGTAGTGTTAGGAGGTTGGGCTCTTATTGTATTTTATTCTGATCCTTCTTTACCCGCTTCTTCTATCAATCTATACGAGGGTTTTGCAGGAGAACAAAACTCTTCGTCTAGCTATACTTTAGACGGCTTTTTTGCCAATGCAACTTCGGGGGCTAAAGCAACTTTTCTTTCATGGGAAGGAGATCCAAATATTAGTAGCACAGCCGAAAGACTTTCTGTTACAAATGAGGACTTGACTACAACTACTTTGACTGGAGATGGAGGGCAAACAGGAAATAATGCTTACAATTCAACTATTTATGATAACACGGGCGGTTCTACTGTAAATATTACTACTAGCTATGGCCTTGATTTAGATACCTATAACATATCTTCTTTTATAAGTACCGGGGATTCGGAAGTTACTGTGAATGTTGAGTCTGGTGGAGACTTTATTATGCCGAATGTGGTAATTGTAAAGGTGCCAGGGAATCTGATTACGGGTCGGGTGTTTGAAGATATTAATTATGGTGGAGGAAACGGGCGTGACTATGTTGCTTCGGGATCAACGCCAGTTGTAGGTGCGATTGTTGAATTGTATGATAGTAGTAATTTGCTAAGAGAGTCTACTACAACCGATACTAATGGGGAGTATGTATTTGCTGGGATGGATAATGGTAATTACTCTGTTAGGGTTGTAAATGGTACAGTTCGATCCAATAGAACGGGAGGTGACACCTGTTTAACATGTATACCGGTACAAACATATCGCAGTGAGTATAATGTTGGAAACACTACATTATTGGATGTAGATCAGGAAGTAGGTGGAGCTAATCCGGGTGCTGCAGATCCCGCTGCAGGTATTATTTCTGGAGCGCAATCAGTGACACAGGTTTCCATTACCAATGAAGGGCTTGTAGATGTTAATTTCGGATTTAATTTTAATACCATTGTAAATACTAATGATGCAGGACAAGGTTCATTATCTCAGTTTATTACAAATGCAAATGCATTAGGTAATGCAGGATTAGACATTGTTTCAAATAGTATTTTCGATCCAGCTGCGGGAGAGGACGTTTCCATTTTCATGATGCCGCCAACTTCCGATCCTCAGGGAAGAACTCCTGATGCTGGTTTTACTAGTGGAATTTTCATAATTGATCAAGTAACTCAGTTGCCGGCGATAACGGGTACAGACACTCATATTGATGGGCGCACACAAACCGCTTATTCTACCAATTTAAATACAGGAACAATTACTGCGGGTGAGACCGTTGGAGTTTCTGGAACAACCTTACCAGCCTATGAGCAGCCTGAAGTAGCGGTTGTAGGAGATACTGCTACAGGTGCTGTTATCAGACCTAGTGCTGATGACGTAGTAGTACGGAACATTGCAGTAGCATCTAATAATGGTCAAGTTGCTATAGAAGTGAATGCGACCATTGGTACCGGTAACCCGGTAACAATTGCCGAAAACTTAATAGGTTTTGATGGGAATGGTAATGCTGTTGGTGCCTCTAATGGTATTTTGCTTGATGGAAGTAATGCCGTAGTAATTAGCGATAACTATATATCTGCTGTTGATAGAGGTATTCGAATAAATAATTCGGCCAATACAAATATTGCAAGGAATTTTTTAGATACTGTCAATCCGAGTGTGAATTGTTTTGCTGATGGTATTACAGTTTTTAATGGATCTAATATTACAATTGAAAATAACCTGATTCAAAATACTGGCGCCACCGGTATCGATCTTGGCTTAGGCGCTCCTGGAGGGGTGACCATTAATCAGAATACAGTTAAGAACTCTGGTCAAAGTGCAAGTTGCACACCTACATCAGAAATTTTTGGTATTTCATTAAATGGAGCAAATAATACAGTTAGCGGTAATGTAATTTATGACAACGCGGGAGCTGGAGTACAAGTTTCTGGTACAACTGGTAATTGGATAACACAAAATTCAATTTACGGAAATGGAACATTAACCCCTTCTCTTGGAATTGACCTATTTCCTGGAGCGGACACAGATAATGTCGACGGTGTCACAATTAATGATACAGGTGACGGAGATGCAGGAACAAACAATTTATTAAACTTTCCCGTATTTGAGCGTGTTGTGGTAGATGCTACTACGCTAGAGATAAAAGGTTGGGCACGACCAGGTTCAATAATTGAATTTTTCATCTCGGATATTTCAACAGGAGCAGCAAGTGCTGGAGATAATCAACTTGGACTTACACAGGATTATGGTGAAGGACAAACATACTTAGCGACCTTGACTGAAGGTAGTGGTGATGATCTCGCAACCGGAACATCAGTGTATGCTGATGCTGACGGTAATGGGGATAATACAAACGAATTTGAATTTTCAATACCCTTGCCATCCGGTGTTACCTCTGGGACTTTAATTACAGCTACCGCTACCATTGGTAATAGTACTTCAGAGTTTTCTTCAGCAATTGGGGTTCGGCCGGTGGATTATGGTGACGCTCCAGATCCAGATTATCCAACATTGTTCGCTTCTGATGGTGCACGTCATGGATTGACCGATGATTTATATCTTGGAGCGATAGCTCCGGATTCAGAATCGGATGGCTTACAGTCTGCTGATGCTAATGGAGATGGCGCTGAAGATGATGGGGTTACTATTGGGGGATCTTCAATTCAAGATCAATCTCTTCAATTGGGTGAAGCGCTGGTCATTGATGTACTTGCCTCTTCAGGAAATGGTACAACCGGGTTTTTGAATATTTGGATTGACTTAAATGCTGACGGCGATTTTATTGATGCTGGCGAGCGAATAGTAACAAATCAGGCCGCATCCATAGGAACAAACACTATAAATTATACAGTTCCACTTTCAGCCACCACTGGAACAACCTTTTTAAGAGCACGTTATAGTGGAGAAACACTTACCGGTCCTGATGGATTCACACTAGCAGGGGAGGTTGAAGATTATAGAATAGAACTGGTAGCATCAGTAATTGAGTTTGCTTCGTCAACCTATGCAGGTGTTGAAAGTACTACTGATAGTCCGGTCCTTCAATTGAGTACAGCTTTGGCTGTTCCGGGTACAATTGATTTAACAGTTTCTGGAGGTAGTGCATCTGGTGCTGATTATACAAATACAACAACCGTTACCATACCAGCTGGTGTAACGACCTATACAATTCCGACTTCAGTTTTTAATGTTGTTGATGACAATTTAGTAGAACCTACGGAGACGATTAATTTTTCGCTCGCAAATCCTTCCTCAGGTCTTGTAATTGGTGACGCTAATACTGACACCACTACACAGTCTACCACAACATATACGATTACCGATAATGATACAGCAAGTATTGCTATCAATAATGTAACTGTAGACGAAAATATTGGTAGTGGTATTGCTACATTTACCGTTACATTAACCGGCGATGTGCAGGGAGCGTTTACCGTAGATTTTGATACGGCTAATAATACCGCAGATGCTCCCGGAGATTATACAGCGAATTCTGGGACGTTAAATTTTGCTGGAACCGATGGCGAAACAGAAACGATTACAGTTTCAATAATTGACGATAGTTTATTGGAGTCTGATGAAACATTTAACGTGGACTTAAGCTCGATAAGTAATGCTTTGGTTGGCATAAGTGTCGCTCAAGGAACAGGAACTATAACCGATAATGATACAGCCTCAATAATAATCGATGATGTTACTGTAAATGAAACTGCGGGTAACGCAACGCTAACCGTAACGCTTAGTGGTTCTGTTCAAGGAGGTTTTGATGTGGATTTTGATACTGCAAATGCATCTGCCTTACAGCCAGGTGACTATACAACTACATCTGGAACATTAACTTTTGCTGGAACGGATACAGAAACGCAACAAATTGTGGTGCCAATTATCGACGATAGTGTAACTGAGTCGACGGAGAATTTTGTTGTTGATTTAAGTGGAATAACAAATACTAATGTAACGATAAGTGACGCTCAAGGTTCAATTACTATAAACGATGATGATAGCTCTTCAATAGCTATTAATGACATAACCGTTAATGAAGCTGATGGTACGGCAACTTTTACCGTTACGCTTACAGGAGCAGTGGATAGTGCCTTCAGTGTTAATTATGGATCACTAAATAATGCAGCAATTGCTCCTGGGGATTACATCGCTAATTCGGGAACACTAAATTTTACAGGTACAAATGGCGAAACAGAAATTATTACGATTACTATAAATAATGATAATCTCGTTGAACCTGATGAAACGTATTTTGTTGATTTATCTGGTGTAACAGGTGGGCTGGTTACCATATCTGATACAAGAGGAATAGGTACTATTGAGGATAATGATAATGCAACTATAGTAATTAATGATATCACTGTTGCTGAAGATGCAGGTACCGCCACCTTAACCGTTTCTTTAACGGGCGATGTACAGGGTGGCTTTACTATTGATTACGATACTGCAGATAATACCGCGATTCAGCCAGGAGACTATACTACAACGAGCGGTACCCTGACGTTTGCTGGTACTACGGGAGAAACAGAAAGTATCGTAGTTTCTATTGTAGATAATGTTGTTCTTGAGCCCAGTGAAAATCTTTTTGTTAACCTTAGCGGAATAAGTAATGCACTGGTCACTGTTTCAGATAATCAAGGAATTATTACGATCACGGATAATGATACAGCGAATGTATCGATTGATGATGTGACGGTGAATGAGGCAGCGGGCACTGCGAGTTTCACGGTTACGTTATCAAATGCAGCGGTCCAGGGTGGTTTTACGATCGACTATGCCACGTCGGATGGCACGGCAGTACAGC
>NZ_JBEFZF010000008.1:0-172072 GCF_046524175.1 Spongiivirga sp. MCCC 1A20706 | reverse complement strand
AATATATCGATGAAAAGAACATTAAATACTTAAAATAATGTTAAATAATAGATTATATAAATAATTAATCGATTAAATACATAAAAAGTAAGAAAAATCGATCAAAAATTAATAATATTCCTATTCAAAAGATCGATAAACGGTGTGTAACCAATTACAATCGTGGAAATAATTGGTAATTTGATGGATTGTGAAATAGGAATATGCTATTGGCAGCTGCTCGTGGCAAATAATTCCTAGTTTTATTTGTTAAGATTCTTTGAAAATGAATGATTCGAAGTGAAAAACGGTAAACTAAAATAAAGGGAACAATCGTATATTTGCTAAAGCAGGTCTCCTTATCGCGCTGACTTTTACCGTCAGTGAGGAAAGTCCGGACACCATAGCGCAGTATAGCGGGTAACACCCGTCATCCTGAGGGATCGGGATAGGACCAGTGCAGCAGAAAGAATGTACAGGTAAGGCTGTAGTGAAATCAGGTAAACTCTATACGGTGCAACGCCATGTAAACCGACACTTGAGAGCTGCGCGTTCGAGTCGGAGGGTAGGCGGTTAGATCATTATGGTAACGTAATGACTAGATAAATGATAAGGCTTAGTTTGACTAAGAACAGAATCCGGCTTATGACCTGCTTTTTTGATAAAAAGCAAATCTTTGATTTATTTGCGTAGTTTTATTCAGTCCGATCGTAGTATTAGCACCTTTTGAATATTAGTGTGGCGGTTAAACTAATTTCAATAACTGTTGGGATATATCTTCCTTAAGTATTATTACTTTTCAAAAAAACTAAAAACACTACCACCGTATTTACGGGTTTCCTGTAAATACTTATTTTCAGATAAGTCAGTATGCTTTGAGTGCTCAATAATTAGCACACCTTCTTCATTCAACAATTCATTATCAAATACCAAGGCGATAATTTTGTCAAACTGTTCTGTGCTAAAATCATAAGGCGGATCAGCAAAAACAAGATCATGTTTGGTATTTACTTTTTCTAGATAGGAAAAAACATCACTTTTAATTGCATTTATTGGGAGGTCTAACTCCCTGGCTACTTTATCAATATACTTCACACAACCATAGTAACGATCTACTGCAATTATATGTTCTGTACCTCGGCTAGCGAATTCGAAACTGATGTTGCCGGTTCCCGCAAATAAGTCTAAAACGCTAATTTCATTTAAATAAAACCGATTATTTATAATGTTAAATAAGGCTTCTTTGGCCATATCCGTAGTAGGTCTAACCGGTAGTTTAGATGGTGCGATCAGCCTTTTTCCTTTGTATTTTCCTGAAATAATTCGCATTCAAAACGAATTTAGTAAAACATAATCTTCGTGATCAGTGGGTGGGACCAGCTCTTCTTTAAAGCCAAAAGTTTCATTACGCTTTCCGAAATCAATATTTCTAATGTAGGTGTAGACCATTTTATAAAGTGGGCTTTCTTTATTAATTGCGCCTAATAAATAGAGTTGAAATTTATCTGGGTTTAGTTGTAACTGCTCAACCGTAAATAGAATGTAGTAAATAAAGTCTTCTTTATTAGTATAAGAAAACGAGTTGAACAATTGAAGTTTTCGTTGTTTTAATACCACAATATCAAACTGGTTTTCATGTACATGTACATACATTATGGATTGGTCGTCTGATGAAGCAGTGCTCAAAATACTATTGACAAGTAATGAGGCATAATGCTTATATTCAAAAGTACCATATTGTTCAAAAATATAATTATTGATGTTTACGTAAGGTATGTAAACGTTTACCATTTCGGTATTGCTTAATACATCGAACGTTATATAATCATTTTCAAGAACTTTTGTATTAAATTTAAGGTAGTCTCCTAGGTTTTTGTCACTAAATAGGGCTGTAGGAACAAAACTATTTAGTTCATTAACATAAACAATCTTTACCTTATTGAAAGGTTGTTGCAATGCCAGAGCACTTGCAAAAACACGCTTTACCTTTTCCAATAACTGATGTGGCGAAATGACATCATGAAAAGGGAACGATGTATAATGCGTTATGGTATTAATGGACTTGTCTAGTATACAAAAAGAAAGTCCACCCAAGCTAAGCTGAATGGACAAGTCTAGAAGCGTTTTATCTTCTATGTTTCTATTAATTATTTTGGGGGGTGTCATAAATGGTTGGCCAGTTACCATTGGTACTTACCTCTCCCAAAGAACCAACGACGATGTCGGGTCCGTTTACTTCTTCCACAGATATATGTTCTCTTTCCTGTTGTAATAAATAATCAGGTTGGTCGTGTAAAATTAGGTTTTTATCAATTCTCGCTTCAAAAACCGCAATTTTAAAACCATTTTTATCAATCATATCAGATTTCATAGTAAACTTTGAACCTGGTTTACCCGAACCCTCAGGAATTGTCTCTAGGCTTTTATAGCGATCAGAATTTTTAAATAAAGAGTCTTTTACCGGTACGAAGCCCAGAGTATCTATCACTTTAACTTCGCGAAGCATGTCAATGCGGAAATTCTCATCATATTCCATATAACTTGAATCTCTCGTTTCAGTTAGTGTGAACTGTGCTGTATCAATAAATTTGATAAGGCCGTTAAAATCACTAGCGAATTTTCCAGTTACAGTTCTATGCGCAATTTGTGCATCTCTAATATCTTTCAAACGCTCAATCACTTGAGTATAGCGCTCCTTTTTTACTTTGCCAAAACGTATTGGTGCATTAATAGAGTCATAGATAAGATATACTAGGCCAATACTTATTAACCAAAGAGCGATCTGAATGATGCGTTTCATTTGTTTGCTAAAATTTAATTAGTGTTACACGCAAATCTACAATTTTTTTTTAATCGCAAAAGTTTTTAACCAAAAAAGCATTCCTATCTTTACTAGCTAAATACACTTAATGGATAGTCGTTCTTTCAACGCCTTGCTTCAGAAAAAATTTCCACATGAACCCACCTTAAAACAGCAGGTGGTTTTAAATCAGCTATCTGAGTTTTTGCTATCGACGGAAAAAGACGCATTATTCTTACTTAAAGGATATGCCGGTACAGGAAAAACAACCATGATATCGACCATTGTTTCAAGTTTATGGAATGTTAAGTTAAAATCGGTGTTACTGGCGCCTACGGGGCGAGCGGCCAAGGTGATTACCAACTACAGTAATTCTAAAGCATTTACCATCCATAAAAAGATTTATTTTCCAAAAAAGGAAACAAATGGTGGGGTGAGCTTTCAGTTACAGCAAAACAAGCATCGAAACACTATTTTTATAGTTGATGAGGCCTCTATGATTCCTGATATTCCTGCTGATTCAAAGCTTTTTGAAAATGGGAGTTTACTTGACGATTTGATGATGTATGTGTACTCCGGACATAATTGTAAATTGTTATTGATAGGCGATACTGCACAACTTCCACCTGTCAGGCTAGAATTAAGCCCTGCTTTAGATGCCGATAAAATGTCACTTAACTTCAATAAGGAAGTCACCCAAATTGAAATGGATGAAGTAGTAAGGCAGCAACAAGATTCAGGCATTCTATATAATGCAACGTTACTTAGAGAGCAGTTGGCAAGTTCGTTTTACGATGATTTTAAGTTCAATGTTTCTTCTTTTGCTGATATTGTTCGTCTGATAGATGGTCATGAAATATTAGAAGCTATAACAGGGGCTTATGATACTAATGGAAAAGAAGATACGGCAATCATCGTGCGATCGAATAAACGTGCAAATTTGTACAATCAGCAAATACGAAGTCGCATTTTATTTAATGAACATGAAATTTCTGCAGGTGATTATTTGATGGTAGTAAAAAACAATTACTTCTGGCTAAAAGAAAGTACTGAAGCTGGATTTATTGCGAATGGGGATATCATCGAAATTCTAGAGATATTCAATATCAAAGAGTTGTATGGTTTTGAGTTTGCTGAGGTCAAGGTGCGTATGGTTGATTACCCCAATCAAAAACCCTTCGAAACGGTACTACTACTAGATACCATTAAAGCGGAATCGGCTTCATTATCTTACGAAGATTCAAACAAGTTATATCAAGCTGTGGTGGAGGATTATGCAAACGAACGATCTAAGTACCGACAATTTTTGAAAGTGAAAAAAAACAAATATTTTAACGCACTACAGGTAAAATTCTCATACGCAATTACGTGTCATAAATCGCAAGGGGGGCAATGGAGTACCGTTTTTGTAGAACAACCCTATTTACCAAATGGGGTAGATCGAGAGTACTTAAGATGGCTTTACACAGCGGTTACGCGAGCAAAAGATAAACTCTTCCTCATCGGATTTAAAAGTGAATTTTTCGAAGAGGAGTAATGAAAATGCCAAACAAAATCTAAAAACCGTATTTTTAATTTCAATCTAAATAAACAATTCAATGGATACCGTACTTAGTATCTTTTTAGGGGTTGGTCTGGCAGCCTCAGTCGGTTTTAGGGTCTTTGTTCCTTTATTTGCACTTAGTTTAGCTGCCTATTTAGGTCACATTCCATTAAACGAAAGCTGGATGTGGGTCGGTAGTCTGACAGCATTAATCGTTTTGGGAGTTGCTACTGTTGTCGAAATCTTTGCTTATTACATTCCTTGGGTAGATAATTTACTTGATACCATCGCCGTGCCTCTTGCTGCTGTTGCCGGAACTGCTGTCATGGTGGCCACAATGGCCGATCTTGATCCTGTAGTTACTTGGTCACTGGCTATTATAGCTGGTGGGGGTACTGCTACCGTAATCGCAAGTACGTCGGCTGCCACAAGATTAGCAAGTACAGCAACAACCGGTGGTTTGGGAAACTCTGGCGTATCGACTGTTGAAACAGCAACCGCTGGTATTTTGTCTATAACTTCAGTTTTCGTGCCCATAGTGGCTTTTGTTTTAACCGTAGTAATTATTCTAATCGTACGATTTTTTTACAAAAAGGTGCGTGGCAGGACGACCTGATGTTTTAATTATAACTAATTTTATGGCTTAGCATATACCCATATAATGAAAGTTATTTCAATGATTCCCGCCAGATATGCGGCATCTCGATTTCCAGGTAAACTCATGCAAGACCTCGGAGGCAAATCTGTTATTTTAACTACCTATCAAGCCACAGTAAATACGGGGCTATTTGACGATGTTTTTGTAGTTACTGATAGTGACATTATTTACAACGAGATTGTCAATAATGGAGGAAAAGCCATAATGAGCATCGCTGAGCATGATTGTGGCTCTGACAGGATTGCAGAAGCCGTTGCTGATATGGATATTGATATCGTTGTAAATGTTCAGGGTGACGAACCATTTACGGAACGCACTGCTTTAGCTAAGGTGCTTCACGTATTCCAAACTGATACCGAAAAAGAGATTGACTTGGCTTCAATAATGTCTCCGATAACCGATATTGATGAGATCAACAATCCGAATACGGTCAAGGTAATTGTTGATAAGAACGATTTCGCATTGTATTTTTCGCGTTCTCCAATACCGTATCCTCGGGATACAAATGTTGGTGCTACGTATTACAAGCATAAAGGAGTATATGCGTTCCGTAAACAAGCAATAATCGATTTTCATCGATCACCTATGTTGACGCTAGAAGCATCTGAAAAAATTGAAGCAATACGTTATTTGGAATATGGCAAGAGAATAAAAATGGTTGAAAGTGATGTTGTTGGAGTCGAGATAGATACACCAGAAGATTTAGAAAGAGCAAGAAAGTTATTATGAATTTTGATCAAGTTGAAGTAATTGGCTTTGATGCTGATGATACTTTATGGGTAAACGAAACCTATTTTCGCGAAGCAGAAGAGGCCTTTGCTACCCTTCTTTCTCAGTATGAAACCCCAAATAAGATAGATCAGGAGCTTTTTAAAATGGAAATGAAAAACCTACCATTATACGGTTATGGTGTAAAAGGTTTTATGCTTTCAATGGTCGAAATGGCCTTAGAATTATCAAACGACACCGTTTCGAATGAAACCATCGGTGCTATATTGAACATTGGTAAGGAAATGATCGAAAAACCAGTTGAATTGCTTGAAGGCGTTGAAGAAGTACTGAAAGCACTTTCTCCCAAATACAAGCTAATAGTTGCCACGAAAGGTGATTTGTTAGATCAAGAACGTAAATTGGAACGATCGGGACTACTCCAGTATTTTCATCATATAGAAGTCCTAAGCGAGAAAAAGGAAGACAACTATGCTAGCCTTCTTAATCATTTAGATATCGAACCTTCACGATTTTTGATGATAGGTAATTCGCTTAAATCAGATATTTTACCCCTGCTGAACATAGGGGCTAAAGCAGTACATGTTCCATTTCATACCACCTGGGTTCATGAACAAGTGAGCACAAATGCGAAGCAAGAAGAAAAATTTTTGACACTTAATTCAATAAAAGAACTTTTATCTCATGTCTAACAACTTTAAGCCGTTAGATATTGACTCATGGGTGCGTAAAGATCATTTTAATTTTTACAAAAATTTTGATGACCCTTTTTATGGGGTTACCACAAATGTTGACGTTACCATAGCAAAAGATTTTTGTGTTAAAAATGATATTTCTTTTTTTAGTTGGTATTTGCATAAATGCTTATGTGCCGTAAACGAGGTAGAATCCTTACGATATAGAATAAATGAAAATGGAGAAGTGTTGGTTCATAATACTATTGACGCCTCATCGACTATTAATAGGCCGGACGGTACCTTTGGGTTTTCATATATAGAATTTAACAGCAGTTTTGATGTTTTCAAAGAAAACGTACAAAAGGAAATAGATCAGGTTCAAAATAGTAAAGGTCTTATTCCTACAAATGGTAACGTAAACACTATTCATTTTTCTGCCTTACCATGGATTCACTTTACCAGTTTATCACATGCAATGCATAGTGAATTTAAAGATTCGATTCCTAAAATATCTGTGGGAAAAGTTCTGCAGCAAAACGATCAGCTAGTAATGCCAGTATCAATACATGTGCATCATGCCTTAGTTGATGGATCTGATCTGGGTAAATTTTACGATTATTTTCAAAATCATTTAAACAAAACAAATTAGTATCTGTAATTCTTTTGGTAGTTTTGCACATACCTAAATAGACCGCGAACCGATATGATGTATAAAAATTTTCCTATGGTACCTAGGGTAGTATTTGGCCGAGGAAGTTTTGATCAACTTGATCAAATACTGGCTGAAAAAAGAAGCTCTCCTAAAAGCCCTATGATATTTCTTGTTGATGATGTATTCTCTACCAATGATGTTTTTGTAAAACGTATACCTAAAAGAGATCGCGACCATATTATCTTTATAAATGCCGATAATGAACCTAAAACAATTCAGGTAGATTCACTACGTGAAACTATTTTTAGCCGGACTGCAGAGGTGCCTGAAGGGATCATTGGAATTGGTGGTGGCACAGTAATGGACCTAGCAAAGGCCGTGGCTATTATGATGACCAATCCGGGAAGTTCAGCAGACTATCAAGGTTGGGATTTAGTAAAATATCCAGCAGTATATCATGTAGGTATTCCGACAATATCAGGTACAGGGGCAGAAGTATCTCGGACCACCGTACTGACTGGACCTAAAAAGAAGCTGGGCATTAACTCTGATTATACTCCTTTTGATCAAGTAGTGCTAGACCCTGAATTAACAAAAGGTGTTGACATAAAGCAGTGGTTTTATACAGGAATGGATTGTTATATTCATTGTATAGAGTCCCTTAATGGTACTTATTTAAACGCCTTTAGTAAAAGCTATGGTGAGAAAGCCTTAGATCTTTGCCGTGAGGTTTTTAATAAGAAAGTGGTAGATGAACAAAGTCAGGATGAACTTATGATGGCTAGCTGGCATGGAGGCATGAGTATTGCCTATTCACAGGTCGGTGTTGCACACGCTATGAGCTATGGATTATCGTATTTGCTAGGGACACGTCATGGGGTTGGAAATTGCATTGTATTTGATCATCTTGAAGAATTTTATCCAGAGGGAGTAGCTGAGTTTAAGCAAATGGTTAAAAAACATGATATTTCCATACCAAAAGGTATCTGTGCAAACCTAAGCGATGAGCAGTTTGACACCATGATAGAAGTTGCAATGGGATTAGGTCCGCTTTGGGAGAATGCCGTTGGAGCTGATTGGCGTAAGAAGGTAACGCCTGAAAAACTAAGAGGCCTTTACGAAAAAATGTAAACACTATGCAGGCGATCGCCCGATTTATCTATTTTAAACTACTCGGGTGGAAACTTGAAGGGGAAGTTCCGAATATTTCTAAATGTGTTATGGTTGTTGCACCGCATACGCATTGGCTTGATTTTTTGCTGGGTCTTCTGATACGTGCTGCTCTAAAAGAAGAAATTAATTTTATCGGAAAAGAATCCTTATTCAAACCTCCTTTTGGTTGGTTCTTTAGATGGATGGGTGGTGCGCCTATTGCACGTTCTAAAAAGAAAAACCAAGTACAACAGATCGTTGAAATTTTTGAAAGCAAGTCAAAATTTAGACTGGCTTTAGCGCCCGAAGGCACCCGCAAAAAAGTAGACGAATGGAAAACAGGTTTTTACTACATAGCGAAAGCGGCTAAGGTACCTGTAATCAAAATTGCGTTTGATTTTGGAAAGAAAACCATTAAAATTGCTGATCCCGTTAAAATGACTGATAATATGGAAGCTGATATTGCTGAAATCATGAAATTTTATGAGGGGGTAAAGGGCAAAATCCCCAAGTATAGTTAGACTATTTCAGATAGTCAATTAACTGGCGCATTGCCTTACCGCGATGCCCAATATCACTTTTCTGAGTCAGAGTCATTTCGGCAAAGGTCTCTTCAAATCCATCAGGATTAAAAACGGGGTCATAGCCAAAACCTTTTTCACCACGCCGCTCGTGGGTAATTTGTCCATTCGCCTCGCCAATAAATAAAGTTTTTTCGCTGCCAATAGCTAAGGCAATTACTGTTTTAAAGCACGCATTCCTATCGCCTACGTCTTTCATTGCAAGTAATAGTTTGTCGATATTTTCGTCTGCGGTAGCTGCTTCGCCCGCGTATCTTTTTGAGTGTACTCCAGGAGCCCCTTCTAAAGCGACCACTTCTAGTCCGGTATCGTCTGCAAAACAATCTTTTTTATAGTGCTCTTTTACATAATCAGCTTTTAAAATGGCATTTTCCTCAATAGTATCACCTGTTTCAGGTATATCTTCAATACATCCAATATCTTCTAGACTTAATAGTTTTATATAGTTTGGTAACTGTGCCGAAACTTCAATAAACTTATTTTCGTTGTGTGTAGCAAATACAAGTTCTAATTCTTCGATGGGTTCTTCCATAACTATCGGTGATGATAAGGTTCGTTTTTGATGATGGTAAATGCTCGATAAAGCTGTTCGACCATAAATAGTCGTATCATTTGATGCGAAAATGTCATTTTTGACAATGATAGTTTTTCATTCGCCCTAGCATATACGGAAGGTGAAAATCCATATGGCCCTCCAATTACAAAGATAATCTGTTTTAATCCAATATTCATTTTTTTTTGTAGCTGTTCAGAGAACTCTACAGAGTTGAACATTTTCCCTTTCTCATCTAATAAAATTAAATGATCACTGTTTTTTATTCTTTTTAAAATAAGCTCTCCCTCTTTTTCTTTTTGTTGCGCTTCATTGAGGTTTTTTGTATTCTTTAAATCAGGGATCACATCAAAAGTAAAATTGACATAATGCCCTAATCGCTTGGTGTAATCATCAGTTAAGGAAGAAAGAGTGGCTTTATCTGTTTTTCCAATAGCAAGCAGCGAAATATTCATAGTATAAAATTAGCATTATTCTTACGGTTGTGCTACATTAGAACTCAATTAAATCAATCATTCTAACCATGATCAGTAAAAGACATCTCAATCAAGAAATCGATTTAATAATTCATAATGCAATTCGCGAGGATGTAGGACCTGGTGATTATAGCAGTCTGGCTTGTATTCCTTTGGAACAAGAAGGTAAAGCAAAATTACTGGTTAAAGATGAGGGTATTATTGCTGGAGTTAAATTGGCAAGAATGATTTTTGCTCATGTTGACCCACATTTAAAGGTAGAGGTATTGATTGAAGATGGACAAGCAGTAAAGCATGGAGATATTGCTTTCTATGTAGAAGGTAGTTCGCAATCAATTTTACAAGCTGAGCGTTTGGTGCTAAACTCAATGCAACGTATGAGTGCCATTGCAACTAAAACGCACCAATATGTTGTGTTATTAAAAGGAACAAAAACTAAAATATTAGATACTAGAAAAACCACTCCTGGCTTTAGAGCATTAGAAAAATGGGCCGTTACTATTGGAGGAGGTGTAAATCACCGTTTTGGGTTATATGATATGATCATGTTAAAAGATAACCATGTTGATTATGCAGGTGGAATCGCTAATGCTATTTCCAAAACAAAATCTTATTTGGCGGATAATAAATTAGATTTACAAATAATAGTGGAGGCTCGAAATTTGAGCGAAGTACAACAGATTCTTGATGCCGGACCGGTATATAGAATTTTATTGGACAATTTCGGTTATGATGATACCAGAGCTGCAGTAGAATTAATAGGAGATCGTTGTTTGACCGAGTCATCAGGCGGAATTACCGAGGATACTATTCGTAATTATGCTGAATGTGGTGTTGATTTTATTTCTTCAGGTGCCTTAACACATTCGGTAAACAATATGGATTTAAGTTTAAAGGCAGTATAAACAATGTCGGAAAAGGTAGAAGAAAGACTGGAACGTATTCCGATCATTAATTGGATCGTTCGTTTTTTTAAAAAGATCAAAATACCGGGTTTCGAAGGACTTTCATTGTATTATTTATTAGAGATGTATGTGCTAGGCGTGGTGAAAGGAGCTTTTTCAGCACGCGCCAGTGCAATTGCCTTTAGCCTATTTATGGCTTTATTTCCCTTGGTCATTTTCTTAGTGAATTTAGTGCCTTTTGCCGCACCTTATGTCAATTTACCAGGCACTCATACAGAATTCGACATCGAGTTCTTAGCATTTTTAGAGTCCATTCTCCCAAAAGCAACAAGTGACTATTTTAGTGAGATATACTATCAGATAAAAGAACAAAAACATGGAGGTTTACTTTCATCAGCTTTTGTACTTTCCATCTTTTTAATTGCAAACGGCATAAATGCTATTTTTAGCAGTTTTGAAAACTCATATCATGTTGAGCTAACCAGAAATTTCATCAAACAATATGCATATGCGCTAGTGGTTGGTTTGATCATTTCTATCCTATTAGTAATAGGGGTCATTGGCTTGATTTACTTTGAGTTTTATGTAGTAGAATATTTAAGTGAATATGCAGGTAGAGAATATGGTACCAATGTGGCTAAAAGCGACGACATTGGTGTTAAGGTAGCCCAAATTAGCTTTTTTATTATGCTGGCATACCTTATAACAGCTACCTTATTTTATTTTGGTACATCAGAAGGACGATCGATCAAGTTCTTTTCGGTGGGAGCCTTACTAACCACCTTGTTATTTATTCTTACATCATACCTTTTTGGCATATATGTTGATAAATTTGCTAGGTATAATGAGCTGTATGGTGCCTTGGGAGGTCTTTTGATACTTATGGTCTATATTTGGCTCAATTGTAATATTTTATTGCTTGGGTTCGAGTTAAATGCCACACTTAGTCGACTTAAAAGAAGTCATAGACAAGAAGAAGAAAAACCTGAAGCATATGCAAGTATTGATTAAAACGTACAAATCTTAAAAATTAAAACCTATGAAAAAGTTATTGGTATTACTGTTATTAATTGCTTCATCAGCTACCGTATCTGCTCAAAGCGTCACGGGAAAATGGAAAAGTATTGATGATGAAACAGGAGAAGCAAAGTCTGTAGTTGAAATCTATGATGATAATGGTAAGATATACGGAAAAATTGTTGAGATTTTAAATCCTGATAGAAAAGATGCGCTTTGTGAAAAATGCGAGGGAGCTGATAAGAATAAGCCTATCTTAGGGTTAACGATTATTAAGGATCTTGAAAAAAAGGGTAATGAGTACAAGGGCGGCACGATTTTCGACCCTCAAAAAGGAAAGGAATACAAATGCAAAATATGGGTGGACGAAGATGATGAAAACAAGCTGAATGTTCGTGGGTATATTGCATTTTTATATAGAACACAAAATTGGTTTAGAGTACAATAGCATAATTAATTGGAGTTAAAAGAAATACAAGGAATTTTTCATAAAGAACTCGACAACCAATTCGGAAAAGAAGAGGTGTCGAGTTTCTTTTTTATGCTTACTGAACACTTTTTTGGAGTCTCTAGGTTAACATTAGCGCTAAAGACCAGTATACAGCTTACTAAAAGCGAGCAATCAATTATTTATGACGCGCTATCTCGTTTGAAAGCAAATAAGCCCATTCAATATATCATAGGTAAAACCCATTTTTACGGTTTAGACTTTAAGGTAAATGAACATACGTTAATTCCTCGACCCGAAACAGAGGAACTTGTGCAATGGATATTAGACGATTATAGCAAGGTTGATGATAAACTTTCGGTATTAGATATTGGTACTGGTACAGGCTGCATTGCTATTTCGCTAGCTAAAAATTTAGCTAGTGCAATGGTAGATGCTATTGATGTTGATGAAAACACATTGAAGGTTGCCCATCAAAATGCCATCAGTAATGAAGTAAAGGTGAACTTTATACTTCAGGACATTCTAGCAGTTACGGACTTAAAAAACTATAATATCATCGTGTCTAATCCGCCTTATGTACGCGATCTTGAAAAAGAACAGATGCAGCAAAATGTGCTTGACCATGAGCCGGAAAAAGCGTTGTTCGTTTCTGATGATAACCCACTAATTTTTTACGAAAAGATCGCCAAATTAGCATTTACCTGCCTTTCAGACAACAGTGCACTTTATTTTGAAATCAATGAATACCTGTCAGATGAAACAAAAGAACTTTGTGAGGCCTGTGGTTTTAAAAAAGTAACTGTTAAAAACGATATCTTTGGGAAACCAAGAATGATAAAAGCCAAAATGTAATGAAAAGTTGTGTTGTTTTTTGCGGAAGTAGTGAAGGGAATGATGTCGATGTAATCGATCAAGGATATCAATTAGGTTCTTATTTAGCAACCAATGGTATCGATCTTATTTATGGCGCAGGTAAGATTGGTATTATGGGAAAAGTAGCGCAAGGCGCTCTTGAAAATAAAGGGACGGTGATAGGTGTAATTCCGGAATTTTTAAAACTGAAAGAGGTTGTACATTTAGGCCTGACAGAACTGCATGTCACTAAGAATATGCACGAAAGGAAGTTGTTAATGCATGACTTATCAGACGCTATCATTACCTTACCAGGGGGCTATGGCACTTTAGAAGAGCTATTTGAAATGGTAACTTGGGGTCAGCTAGGCTTACATCAAAAGCCAATAGGTATTTTAAACACGAATGGGTTTTATGATGACTTGCTGGCACTACTAGAAAATATGGTAAGAAAAGGATTTCTGAAAATGGATAATTATGAAATGCTCATTGTTGATAATCACATTGAACGATTAATTGAAAAAATGAAAAATTACAAGCCCGTTCCCGTACCAAAATGGATCAAAAAAGAACTAACCTAAATCAATTTATTCTAATCAAAAGCATAGTTAAAAGCTTTTTTTAGCCATTTTTCAAAGTTTTATTTAGTGACATTAATATATGAATACCGAACAACAAATTAACCAACTGCGGGAAGATTTAAGGCAGCATAACCACAATTATTACGTACTAGATAAACCAACCATAAGTGATTACGAGTTTGATTTGCTTTTAAAAAAACTTCAAGAGCTTGAAGCAAAACATCCTGAGTATTACGATCCGAATTCACCAACCTTAAGAGTGGGTGGGGCGGTAACCAAGAATTTTGAAACGATCAAGCACGAACATCGAATGTACTCACTTGATAATTCATATTCTAAAGAAGATCTTGAAGATTGGGAAAAGCGCATCAAAAAGCTGGTTGACGGAGAAGTACAATATACTTGTGAGTTAAAATATGACGGTGCTTCAATAAGTCTAACCTATGAAAATGGAGTTTTAGTGAAAGCAGTTACAAGAGGTGATGGATTTCAAGGAGATAATGTAACCACAAATATCAGAACCATTAAGTCAGTGCCTTTAAAATTAAAAGGTAATTTTCCACAGAAATTTGATATAAGAGGGGAGATCATTTTGCCCTTAGACGGATTTGCAAAAATGAATGAAGAGCGCATTGAAAACGGAGAAGATCCTTATATGAATCCTCGTAATACGGCTTCTGGAAGTTTGAAATTGCAAGATAGTAGCGAGGTCGCTAAACGCCCTTTAGAATGTTTGTTATATAATTTAACCGGTAATAACTTAGGTGTAGAAACCCAGTTTGAAAGCCTGGATAAGGCGCGTCAATGGGGTTTTAAAGTGCCTGAAGTAGCCAAACTGGCGAATAGTATTGATGAGGTTTTAGAATTTGTAGCCTATTGGGATGTGCATCGTCATGATTTACCTTACGAAATAGACGGAGTAGTAATTAAAGTTAATGGTTTGTACCAACAAGAAGAGCTAGGTTATACGGCCAAAGCACCGCGTTGGGCAATGGCATATAAGTTCAAGGCAGAGCGTGTAAGTACGGTGTTAAATGAGATAAGTTACCAGGTAGGAAGAACAGGAGCTATTACTCCAGTAGCTAATTTACAGCCGGTTTTATTGGGAGGTACCACAGTGAAGCGTGCAAGTTTACACAATGCTGATCAGATTGCGAAGTTGGATATTCGAGAAGGTGATACCGTTTTTGTTGAAAAAGGAGGAGAAATCATTCCTAAGGTGATTGAAGTCGATTTAAGTAAACGACCTGAAAATTCTACTGCAACCGTGTACAGAAGTACCTGTCCAGAGTGTGAAACCATTCTAATTAGAAAAGAAGGGGAGGCACAGCATTATTGCCCGAATGAGATGGGGTGCCCTCCTCAAATAATTGGTCGTATTCAACACTTTATTTCACGTAAAGCAATGGACATAGAAGGTTTAGGAGGAGAAACCGTAGCCCTTCTGGTAAAAGAAAACTTAATTGGCAACTATGCTGATTTATATACGCTCACTAAAGAACAGGTGATGCCACTAGAGCGTATGGCGGAAAAATCCGCCGAGAATTTGGTGTCAGGTGTCGAAAAATCAAAAGAAATCCCTTTTGAGCGAGTGCTTTTTGCTTTGGGAATTCGATATGTTGGCGAGACTGTTGCCAAAAAATTAGCCAAGCACTATAAAAGTATTGAAAACTTAGCTGCAGCGCCGGAAGAAGATCTTATTAGTGTTGACGAAATAGGGGGTAGAATTGCCGAAAGTGTAGTCGACTTCTTTTCTAATGAAAAAAATCAAATGTTGGTTCAACGTTTAGAGGAATATGGTGTCCAACTAAAAATTTCAGATGAGGTCCTGCAGAATCAATCCGATATTTTGGTAGGAAAGACTTTTGTAGTATCAGGAGTTTTTGAAAAAGTATCCCGCAATGAACTCAAAAAATTGATTGAGGATAATGGGGGTAAAGTGGGTTCGTCGATTTCTTCAAAGACAACTTATGTAGTTGCCGGAGACAAAATGGGACCAAGTAAGAAAACAAAGGCAGAAAACTTAGGAGTACCCTTAATTTCTGAAGATGATTTTTTAGCAATGATTTAAGTTTATCGAGCTCACTGACTTATTCTATCAGCATGCCAGCTAACCATTAGCTAGCTTATTTTACTTCCCAGAATCGGAATTTGTTTCCTATACATCCATAATATCGTTAAGGCAAGCAGAAACGTTGCGATCGCTGTATAAAACAATACCCCACTGTCACCATTAATTTCAACCCCCAGTTTCGTTAAATGCATAAAAATGGCACCTGCAATAACACCAACGGTAAGTGAGGCACCCATCCAAACTGTTTTTGGGATTAGCAATAAAATACCCGCAATTAATTCGACAACTCCAATACCTATTCTACCAATTGGTTCGAGTCCAACCTTTGTAAAAATGTATACGCTATCTGGATGAGCAGTAAATTTAAATCGAAGAGTTTGTATTAAAATGATCGCAACAATGATGCGCAAAGCTAAAGGAAGAATTTTTTTCATTATGGTTGTATTAGTTGAGTTATGTTGATTAACAAATGCTTAGACTAATAATAATGAATTTCCTTACTAATTAATCTCAATTTTAATCAGAGCAAAGTTGAAGCTAATTGCACATTGTTCTTTAAAATACCAATTAAGGTAGGTTTTATACAATTATCGAAGTCCCTTCTGCAGAGCTATTCTTATGGGAGTCGAAATAAAAATCAACTCGACCTAAATTAATTCCCCAGCAACCAACTTGATTGACAAGTACTTTTTTACCTTCTAGATTGTCGACTATGGTTGGTTTTTCTAGAAAAGTGTGGGTGTGGCCACCAATAATCAAATCGATGTTTTTTGTCGCAGCCGCTACGGTTAGATCTGAAGGCATATTAGGATTGTTTCGATATTCATACCCCAAATGTGACAAGCAAATTATAAGATCACAGTGCTCCTCTTCTTTTAGAATACGTGACATATCGGTAGCAACTTCAATAGGGTCAAGAAATTTTGTTTCCTTATACATTTTTTGCGTTACGAGTCCGTTTAATTCTATGCCTAATCCGAATATGCCTATTCGTATTCCATCTTTAATGTATACTTTATAGGGTTTGGTGTGCGAATTCATTACAGTGTTGGTAAAATCATAGTTCGCAATTAAAAAATCGAATTTGGCATGTGGTAACTGCGCGTATAAACCGTCAATCCCATTATCAAAATCGTGATTGCCAAGAGTGGCTGCATCATATTTAAGATGGCTCATTAACTTGAATTCTAATTCACCTCCATAAAAATTAAAATACGCAGTGCCTTGAAAAATGTCACCGGCATCTAACAGTAAGGTATTGACATTTTCTTGTCGTATTTTTTCAACCAATTGTGCTCTTCTTGCAACTCCACCGGCATTGGCATGTCTAGGGTGTGAAGCCTCAATCGCATCAATATGACTATGGGTATCATTCGTGTGTAGAATGGTAATGTGTTTTTTAGAAGCAAGATTACAAGATTGCAATAATCCGCTTCCAACTGCTAAATATGCGGCTCCTCCGGCCGTATTGGCTATGAATTGTCTTCTTTTCATCGTATTTGAATAAAGCGATTATCCAATGAAACATCAATGGTGTCTATCTTTTTTAAATAATCAATCATTGCATTTCTTATTTTATAATCAAGCTCATAATAATTTACCGGATTAGCCAAAAAATGCATATTGTCACCGCCTTGGTATAGAAAGTTTGAAGTGGCAATTAGGTAATTTTTATTTTTGTTGATCGTCTTTCCACCTATAGTAGTCTCAACGATATTCTCATTCTTATCAATTTTAAGTGTCATACCCGCAATGGGGTGGGCGCGCTTAGCTTTGCTTAAATAATTGAGCATTTGCTGTAATTTTTGAGTAGTGAGTTCAACCACAACAATGGTGTTGTCAAAGGGCATTACATCATACATCGCTTTAAGAGGGATAGTACCTTCTCCCAGAGCAGAGCGTATACCTCCGTGATTCATTAAAAAAACATCGACTTTCTTTCCTTCCCTCTTTTCAAATACAGCATTCGATCTTTCTAACAACAAATCAGCCATAAAATTACCAATGGTACTTTCATAAACACCATCGTTCTTATGCATATCTCGAACATTATAGCTTAGCACACTATTGAGTTCTTTTTTTACATGGATTCGGTAAGGTTGAATAATACTGTCAACGATTAGATCGTTTTTAATACTATTATTAATGGGAATTTGTTTGGCTTGGATGGTTGTGAGTTCAGTTGATGTGTTTTTACATCCAGACAGAAAACAAAAAGTTACAAATAAAACAATTTGTTGTATTTTCATAATTTGATTTTGTAAATAAACGGGCTTTTTATATACATTTGCAGCACACCTTAAAGATACATGTTTTTACAGGCACTAAAGAAAAAGACTAGTCAAAATTTTTTGAATAGAGCATTATCTAAGTACGATGCGAAACCTTCTTATGAATCAAATGGAATTCATAAGGTAGGATGTATTGTTGATGCTGAATCGTTCACAGATTTTGACGCTTTTTCAAATCTCGCAAACTCGATTGATCTTCCTAACTTCAATTTAAACCTTATCTGTTATCACTCAGATCCTAAATCTCATGGCAATTTTAATAAGACTATGTTTTCTGATTCCGATATTGGTTGGGGAGGTCGTTTAAAACATTTTGCTTTACAGCATTTCACTGAAACACCTATGGATTTGTTAATCAATTACTTTGATAATGCAGATCATTTGGCACCGCAAATAGTGGCGGCTCAAAGCAAAGCAGCATTTCGAGTTGGTTTTGAAGGAATTGATAAGCGCTTAAATGATTTGGTAATTGCAACCGACATTAAGAATTACGATTCATTTGAGTCAGAGCTGCTCAAGTATCTTACCATATTAAAGATTATATAAAACAATGAACAAATTTAAAGGAACAGGAGTAGCTTTAGTTACCCCGTTTAATAACGATTTTTCTGTAGACACCGCCGCACTGATTGATTTAGTTAATTTTGTGATCAAAGGAGGCGTTAATTATCTAGTTGTATTAGGAACCACAGGCGAAGGTGCTACTTTAACAAAGGTTGAACAACAATTAGTAATAGACACCATAACCACTGCTAACAATAAACGCCTACCAATGGTTTTGGGTATTGGAGGGAACAATACCGCCCAGGTGTGTGATACCATTAAGAATACTGATTTAACTAATTTTGATGCAGTTTTGTCAGTCTCGCCTTATTATAATAAACCCAATCAGGAGGGATTGTATCGTCATTTTGAACAAATCGCTTTAGCATCTCCTAAGCCAATTATTTTATATAATGTACCTGGACGCACCTCAATGAATATGCTACCGGAAACTGTAGTTCGTTTAGCGAATGATTTTTCAAATATTATTGGGGTAAAAGAAGCTGGGAACAATATTATGCAGGGTATGCAATTGGTTAAAGACGCTCCGAAAGACTTTTTGGTAATATCTGGGGACGATGATTTGGCGTTGAGTCTTACCCTCTCTGGAGGTGATGGTGTGATCTCGGTCATGGGTCAAGGTACACCTGTTGAGTTCTCCAAAATGATTCAGCTTGGTCTTGAAGGAAAGAGCAAAGAAGCGTTTGAACTTTACTATCGTCAAATGGAAGGAATCAAGATGATCTTTGAAGATGGAAATCCCGCTGGTATTAAATCTATTTTAGCACATAGAGGGATCATTAAAAATGTGGTGCGTTTGCCCTTAGTGAAAGCAAATCAAGATTTAATAAGAAGACTGGAAGCTTTTGTAGACAACTTGTAGTATCAATCTTAACGGAAAACACTTCTCAAGTGTTTTCTTTTGGAAAAAATAGCGGTTTGATATTTTTCAAACCGCTACTTATTTCTATTCTGGTGTGATTTCTTCTAAAATAGTATTTGATAATTCTTCACCATTGTTATCAATAGCCACATACCAAACATTTGTAGTACAATCTCTATTTACAATATCAGAGTTTGAAGAGCATTTTTGAATAGTTCCTTTAATCAAATATCCAGCAGTAGTTTTCTCTGCAGAGTATCCATATTCGTTATAAAAATCACCATAAGTACGTTGCCATACTTTATTTCCTTTTTTATCAGTTTTCACTACAAACATGTCGTAATTACCTTTTCCATAAGAACTTGTTGAACCTATGATCAAATATCCGTCTTCAGTAGCTATAATAGAATTTGCTTTGTCATAGCTTTTCCCGCCAAATTGTTTAGACCAAATCTCATTGCCATTGGCATAATTCTTAGTTAATAAAATCTGGGAAGACTCTCCATTTCTTGAACCAATTGTAGTGACATTGATCGAACCTTGGTCGACTTGAATTTTTGGTTGAAATTTCAATTCAGTTTTCTTTAAAAATTTATTGTTTAATACTCGATTAGTAGTTAAAAGTATCGCGACTACCCGGTCAAACCGGTCTCTTTTGACTTTTAGAATATAATCAAAAACCAACAACTCGTTTCGGTTTAAAACCTCAAGTTCATGTTCATTATCCCAGCCGCTTAGTGAAATACTTAGCTTGTTTTTATCGTATTTTATTGTAAAATCAACATTGAGTTCTTCACTATAATATTGTCCCGCATAACTCTCCAAATCAGAAAGGGTGATACTCTCCTGTAACATCTTTTTATAGACTCTGGTCTTACCATTCTGATAAAACAATATCATTTTATCTTTAAAGAATCCTACTTTTAGTTTTTGATTTTGTGCTATTTCATAAAGGTTTTTTTGCTTTTCTTGAAGCTCAATTGGATTATTGTTGCCGTTTCTCCAGACTAATTTGCCACCCTTTTCTTCTATTCGAATTAAATAGTCTCCAGGAGAAAGATATTGACCTATAAGTTGTGATTTTGGAATATTATTAGAAATAGACCGAATGCGATTATCATAGTTGTCTTTAATTTCTTTTACCGGAAGAAGTATTTTGGCAATCTCATCTGCAATAGCGCCACTCCAAAGTCTGCTATTGTTACTCATGACAAATACACTTAATTTTTCATTTGGAAACCTAACGGTCTGAGAGTGGTAGGAACCTGTACCACCTGAATGATGAATAGCTTTACGACCTAGTCGGTTTTCGAGCTCCAGGCCAAAACCGTATGTAGTAATCTCACTATTTGGTATTGGTTCTTGACTTTTTATTAGCAGCACATTATTGTTGTGAAAGGCATTTTGCAGAGACTTTTCAAACCTAAGTTGATCTTTTAGTGTTGTAAATAAAAACCCATCTCCATAAAGATTTGTAACCATAGGGTATTGCTGCCAAATTCCGTCACCCCAATCAGAATAAGGTAAAGCTTGATTAGGAATTACATACATGTAGTTCTTAAGAAAAGAAGTATTTTTCAAACCAATATTTTTAAAAAAGCGCTCAGAGTATTTATGAAAATCTTGTTCTGAAACGACGCTAATAATTTTGGTAAGTAGGGTATAGCCAGAATTACTATACATGTATCTCGAGCCAGGAGTAAAAGCTAAATCCTGTTGTTTTTGAAGAAGCTCAATGACATCGTTATTATCCAAACCTTCTTTTCTCCACCAAGGATCTTGTTGTATACTCATCAAGTCATAAAAATCTCGTATGCCACTCGTATGATTTAACAGATGCCTGATTTTAATCTTAGTTTGCACTTTTGGATAAAGCTTTGGAAGATACTTTCTTATATCATCTTCTAAATTTAATTTTTCTTCCAATGCTAAATTCAAAATCATCAAAGCGGTAAACTGTTTTGCTGTAGAAGCGATGTTTGATCTGGAGTTTTCAGAAATTTTAACCTTATGTTGCAAACTGGCCAATCCTTGGTAACTTTCGTATAGAATTTCACCGTCTTTAACGATGCCAACAAATAAACCGGGTTCGTTTGATGATACTTTTGATTTTACAATAGAATCTATTTTAGCGATCGCTGGTTTTTGTGCCGATAGATTGGCTGCAATGCTCAGCATTAAAATAGGGAATAGTTTTTTCATGATGATTGTTATTTTGAAGCAAAAATGAATCAGATAGTTAAATGAAACGCTTCAAATCAAGATTTGAGTCCTATTTTTCACGAGATTTTTTTAAGATAGTCTTTGGGTGAAAGCGAAGTACTTTTTTTAAATGCCCGGTTGAAGGTAGCTTTACTATTAAAGCCACAATCAAATGCTATTCCTAACAGTGTAGTAGTATTTTGCTCGCCGGTATCTAACTTCTTCTTTATAGCCTCAATTCTGTAGTGGTTTATGAAGTCATTAAAATTCATTTTGAAGCCATAGTTAATAACTGTAGAAATAGTTTTCGTATTTGTATCAAGTAATTGGGCAACATCAGAAAGTTTTAATTTAGGGTTTTGGTAAATCCTTTTTCCGTGTATCAATTGAAGTGTTTTTTCTTTCCAAAGTTCAATATCTTTTTCAACGGAAGATCCTGAACCTTGTTTTTCTTCCTCTTCTTCTAATGAATCAAACGTAATAGAATCAGCACTAACATCATTCATGAAATCCATTTTTACAGCATTCGCATATCCATTTAAAGAAATATAGAATATCACTAAGGAGAAAGCGATATAATGCCAGAATTGACTGCCAAATTCGCCCCATTCAGGATTTAATATGAAAAATAAAACTCTCAAAACCAGTATTCCTAAAAAGGCAATCATAAAGGTTCTTATCCATTTAAATAGAATAGTTTCAGCATAACTGACATTGTTGAAAACAAATGCCTTATAATTCTGGTAGTTTATTAAACTGCCAATTAAATATATGGTCATTGATATTAACCCTAATACCTGGTACCAAGTAGCAAGGTCTTTATCGCGACCATCTGCATAGAAGTAGAACTTTTCTAAAATAACTTTATCAGTAATAAAAATGATCAAGCTATATATCATATATAAGCCAGAAGGAATAAAGTGAAACCAATCAGTTTTAGATAATTCAAACCTATTGTTCAATAGACTTTTGGTGTAAAAAAACACAACAGGCCCTATCAGTAAAACCTGCATAAAAGGCACAAAAAATAATATCTCTCGTGTGGTTTTAGTTGCGTACCAATTTGCATATCCCAGCATATACGGAGTTATGTACATGGCACATAAGAATAGCAAAAGACTGAGCCATTTACTCGAGTTTTGGTTGTAAATAAGGCCTCTTCTTAATAAAAGAAACGAAAAAACCATCCCATGAAAAAAAAAGATGAGAAGTAGAGAGCTTTTTTGCCCAAAACTAAAGGGGAAATCTGTTAAAAAATTAATGAGTAAAAGTTTTTCAAGTTAAAAATAAGAATAATTTCAGTCCGCTTGGTGCTCGAATTGTTTGTTACTAACATATAAAGAATACTTGACAATTTTACTCCTAATAACTGGACTTAATCAAGATATGATTGGTCAAGATTATCGTATAACGTGATATGGAGTTTGAATTTTCCTATTCAAATAAAACATGGGTCGACAATGTTTAGTATAACGTTAAACTATTTCTAAATATAGTTTCTATTTTGATTTTGCGATTAATTTAGGCCCTGGAAACGGAATAATGTATGTGCTAACTTCATGCATTAAATCCTTTTAAATACCGTATAATTTTCTAATTTTGCACGATGTTTCAAAAAGTAGTACATTTTCTTTTAATAATTGTTGGTTTAGCGGCTCTTGGTTCGTGTAGTGAGTATCAAAAAGCATTAAAATCTGAAGATACAAAGGTAAAGTATGATTTAGCTCAACAATATTATGACGCTGGTGATTTTAAAAGAGCTAATAGATTGTATGAGCAGATTATTCCTAAATTTCGCGGGAAACCTCAGGCTGAACGTATTGTATTCTTTTATGCTAATAGCTACTACCAAACAAAAGATTACTACCTAGCGAGCTACCAGTTTGATCGCTTTATCAAATCGTTTCCAAAAAGCGAAAAAGTACAAGAAGCAGCTTTTTTAGGTGCTAAAAGTTACTACATGCAATCACCAAAGTTTAGTATAGATCAAACAGAAACCTATAAGGCAATTGAAAAGCTTCAAGCTTTTATCAATATTTATCCGGGTGCGAAAGAGATTCCGGAAGCCAATGAAATGGTAAAGAATCTTAGGTTAAAGTTAGATAAGAAAGCATTTGAGATCGCAAGACAATATAATACAATACGAGACTATCGCTCATCAATTACTGCGATTGACAATTTCATAATCGATCATCCGGGTACGCCATATAAAGAAGAGGCATTATATGTGAAGTTTGATTCAGCATATCGTCGTGCAATGAATACGTTTGAATATCTTAAGAAAACAAGGCTTACCGAGGCAAAAGAAGCATATAACGATCTGAAGAAATTTCGACCTGAAGGGGAGTTTATTAAAAAGGCTGATGAGTTGATAACCGATATAGACGAAGAGTTAGTTAACTATCAGGAAACAGAATAAGAAAAGTTAGTAATAGCAGATATGGATTTAAAGAAAACAGATGCACCAGTAAATACGGTTACCGTAAATCGTAACGAGTTCGATCAACCTACGGACAACATTTATGAAGCCATTTCAATTGTTGCAAAAAGAGCAATTCAAATAAACTCTGAAATCAAAAAAGAGTTAATCGAAAAGCTAGAAGAGTTTGCTACATATAATGATAGTTTAGAAGAGGTCTTTGAAAACAAAGAGCAGATTGAAGTTTCTAAGTTTTACGAAAAGCTTCCAAAACCACATGCTTTGGCATTACAGGAGTGGTTAGAAACTAAGATTTATCACCGCAATACGGAAAAAGACGCTTAATTACATGTCTGTCTTACGAGCTAAAAAGGTATTGCTTGGCGTTACAGCAGGCATAGCCGCATACAAGACAGCTTCGTTAGTAAGGCTTTTTATAAAATCGGGTGCTGAGGTAAGAGTTGTTATGACTCCCACAGCATCCGATTTTGTTACACCGCTTACACTCTCCACACTTTCTAAAAATCCCGTTATTTCCTCATTTACAGATGAGGAAAACGAAGGTGCAGTATGGAATAATCATGTTGAACTTGGGTTGTGGGCCGACCTTTTTATTATCGCACCTGCAACGGCGAATACACTTGCCAAAATGGCGTCTGGTGCAAGTGATAATATTTTATTGGCTACCTATTTATCAGCAAAATGCCCCATTTATTTTGCTCCGGCGATGGATCTTGATATGTACAAGCACCCTAGTACCGCTGAATCGTTTGACAAATTACAATCTTTTGGAAATGTGATGATTCCCGCAACAAGCGGCGAATTAGCTAGCGGTCTATCCGGTCAAGGTAGAATGGCTGAACCTGAAGATATTGTGGCTTTCATTGAAGCTGACATATTGAGTAAACTACCACTTCGCGGTAAAAAAATACTAATGACGGCTGGCCCAACATACGAAGCTATAGACCCTGTACGTTTTATAGGTAATCATAGTAGTGGTAAAATGGGATTTGAGCTCGCAAAAGTGGCTGCAAATCTTGGTGCGGAGGTTCATTTAGTAACCGGACCAACAAACCAAAGTGTGGTGCATTCTTTGATTAATGTTATTAAGGTAGCAAGTGCCGAAGAGATGTATCAGGCTTGCCACGAACTGTATGATGAAGTTGATATCGCTATTTGTGCGGCAGCTGTAGCTGATTATAGGCCAAAAAATGTTGCAACACAAAAATTAAAAAAGAAAGATGTTCAACTTAATATCGAGTTAGAACCAACAAAAGACATATTAGCATCGTTGGGGGAAATTAAAGGGAATCAGTTTTTAGTGGGTTTTGCACTTGAAACTGAAAATGAAGAAAGCAACGCCAAAGGAAAGCTAGAACGTAAGAATTTAGATATGATTGTTCTAAATTCATTAAATGATAAGGGTGCTGGATTTAAACAACCTACTAATAAAATCACTATTATTGATAAAGAATTGAATAGCTATCGTTACGAATTGAAATCGAAAAGTGAAGTAGCGGCTGATATTTTTAATGTCATTTTAAAGAAAACCAATGCGTAAATTTTTGTTTGTATTGTTTTGCGTTTCGGTGCTGTTTTCAACAGCACAAGAACTTAATTGCAAGATAACTGTGAATTCTGATAAGATAGGACAGACCAATCAACAAATATTTAAAACACTAGAACGCTCATTAAATGACTTTGTTAATAAAACGAAATGGACGAATAAGCAGTTTGCCAGACAGGAGAAAATTAATGCAAACATGCTAATCAATCTTTCGCAGTTTGACGGTAGTAGCAATTTTCAGGCAAGCATTCAGCTTCAGGTATCACGACCTGTATACAATTCAACTTATTTGACCCCCATATTCTTTCACAAGGATAATGATTTTGCATTTCAGTATATCGAATTTCAACCTTTAGTATTTAATCCCAACAATTTTGAGTCTAACCTTGTTTCAGTAATAAGCTACTACGTTTATATTGTTTTAGGCATGGATGCTGATACTTTTGCACCAAATGGCGGTAGGCAATACTATGCCCTTGCTCAAAATATCCTAAATCAAGCACAGCAAAGCGGTTTTAAAGGATGGAACCAGGCTGACGGACGTCGCAATAGGTTTTGGTTAAGTGATAATTTGCAGTCCAATACATTTAAAGAATTTCATCAAGTAATGTACCAATATCACCGACAAGGTTTAGATATTATGCATGAAGATCCGAAAAAGGCGAAAGTGAAGATATCAAATACTTTTAATATTCTTAGTTTGATGAATAAGCGGCGCCCTAATTCATTCTTAATGCAATTGTTTTTTGACACCAAGAGCGATGAAATATTAGGGATTTTTTCTGATGGTCCTCAGGTGAGTATTACCCGAACTGTTGAAACCTTAAATAAGATTGCCCCATTTTATGCTTCTAAATGGGAAGATATTAAGTTTTAGTGTTAAGATTTGATACAAGACTTTAAACTAAAAAATCATCAATTGTATTTCGAAAAACGTAAGTTGTAATTCCCAGCTAAACGGTATATTTGCTATTTAAATAAGGCGAAATCATGCCTAAAACTTAACGTACTTGCTTTCATCACTTTCCATAAAAAATTATGCTTTAATCGATTCATTAGAAGTGCAATTCTCTGATGGGTTGATTATTATAACAGGAGAGACTGGTGCTGGGAAATCAATATTATTGGGTGGTTTGGCATTGGTTTTAGGCAAGCGAGCGGACCTATCTTCCCTAAAGAATCAAGACAAAAAGTGTATTATTGAGGCTTCCTTTTTAATTGAAGGGTATCAGTTACGTGATTTTTTTGAGGATCATGATCTTGATTATGAAGTAGAAACAATTATTCGTCGGGAAATTTTACCTTCAGGAAAGTCGAGGGCATTCGTAAACGATTCCCCCGTTAACTTACACGTACTATCAAGTTTAGGCAGTTATCTAATTGATGTACATTCACAACATCAAACGCTGCAATTAACGGAAAACGCATTCCAGTTTAAGGTAATTGATGCGTTGGCTGATACTGCTGAAGACCTTATTCGGTACGAAGAAGGTTACAAGAAATATAATGCCGCCCAAAAGGACTTAGAAGCACTTATCGAATTCGAGCAAAACGCATCTAAAGAACAAGATTATAACGAGTTCTTATTAAACGAATTGAACGAAGCCAATTTGGTTAGCGGCGAGTTGGAAAGCTTGGAAGCAACCTATGAAACACTCAATAATGTAGAGGAAATTAAGCTAAATTTAGCTACGGCTAATCAGGTTCTAAATGATGATCAAATAGGAATTCTAAATAGTATTGCTCAATTGAGAAATAGTCTTGAGCACGCTAGTCAGCTTTCTTCAGAATATCAATCGATAAAAGAACGGGTGCATAGTATCATGATCGAGCTTGATGATGTTTCTTCTGCTATTGAAGATGCGCATGATAATTTAGAAGCTGATCCGCAAAAATTAAATCAAATAAATGATAAGCTGCAAGCAATTTACGATCTTCAAAAAAAGCATGGCGTGTTGGCTATAGAAGATCTTATTGAAATTCAAGAAGCGCTTGAAAAAAAGGTCAGCGCTGTTCAAAATATTGAAGCAGAAATTGAAGCTAAAAGAAATGCTGTTGCTGAAGCGGAAAACTCATTGAATCAAATTGCAAATACCATTCATCATAAACGTAAACAAGCCATTCCTTCATTAAATGATCAATTAACAGGAATTCTAGCTGATTTGGGTATGGTCAATGCTCGTTTTGATATTACAACTAGTTTAACAGACGCGTTTTTCACCAACGGAAAGGAACGTTTGCAGTTTCATTTTGCAGCCAATAAAGGTACTAATTTCGGAGAGCTTAAAAAGGTAGCAAGTGGTGGTGAATTATCCAGGATTATGCTAGCTATAAAAGCAATTTTGTCTAAATATATGCGCTTACCTACTATTATGTTTGATGAGATAGATACTGGAGTTTCGGGTGAAGTTTCGAATAAAATAGGGTCTATCATGCAGCAAATGAGTCGAAGTATGCAGGTATTCACCATTACGCATTTGCCTCAAATTGCTGCAAAAGGGAATAGTCATTACAAAGTATTTAAAGAAGATATTAATGAGGTAACCACAACGAGCCTTAAAAAATTAAATAACGATGATCGTATTATCGAGATCGCTAAGATGCTGGGCGGTAAAGATATATCTTCGTCAGCGATGGCACATGCCAAACAATTATTAAATTAGAAAAACCAAAAACCAATGTCTTATAATTTATTAAAAGGAAAAAGAGGAATCATTTTTGGAGCGTTAGATGAAAATTCTATTGCCTGGAAAACGGCTGAACGCGTTCATGAAGAAGGAGGGAAGTTTGTTCTTACCAACGCTCCTGTTGCCATGCGTATGGGTGCAATTAATGAACTGGCTGAAAAAACAGGCTCCGAAATTATTCCTGCCGATGCTACTTCTTTTGAAGATTTACAAAATTTGGTCGATAAATCGGTTGAGATTCTAGGCGGTAAACTTGATTTCGTTTTGCATTCAATAGGGATGTCAGTAAACGTTAGAAAAGGAAGACACTATACCGATCTTAAACCGGAATGGACGGCTAAAGGGTGGGATGTATCTGCGGTTTCTTTTCATAAAGTAATGCAAACCCTCTACAAGAGTGATGCAATGAATGAATGGGGAAGCATCGTAGCACTAACGTACATGGCTGCACAACGTGTTTTTCCAGATTATAATGATATGGCTGATAATAAGGCATATTTAGAGTCAATTGCAAGAAGTTTTGGTTATTTTTTTGGTCGTGATAAGAATGTGCGCGTAAATACCATTTCGCAGTCGCCAACTCCGACCACTGCGGGTCAAGGAGTAAAGGGCTTTAGCGGATTCATAAAATATGCTGAAGAAATGTCACCTTTAGGTAATGCAACTGCTGACGATTGCGCGAATTATACCGTAACCTTATTTTCTGATTTGACTAAGCGTGTTACACTACAAAACTTATACAATGACGGTGGTTTCTCTAATATGGGAGTAAGCGAGGCGGTCATGAGCCGGTTCGAAGACGAAGAATAGCTGCTTTTGTTGCTAGATGAAAAGATTATTCTCTTTTATTATTCCAGTTTACAATCGGCCTGAAGAGGTTGATGAGTTGTTGGGCAGCATGAAAAGCTTGGATTTTGAGGATGATTTTGAAATAGTCATTGTAGAAGATGGCTCGCAGCATACTGCCAAGGAAGTTGTTGAATCGTATAGAAATGTACTTCGGATAACTTATTTTCAGAAAGAAAATACCGGACCAGGAGATAGTCGAAATTTTGGTATGCAAAAAGCCAAAGGCAACTATTTCCTGATACTTGATTCGGACTGTCTTTTGCCAAAACAGTATTTAAAAGAAGTAACGATAGAACTTAATAATCAGTTTGTGCATTGTTTTGGAGGTCCTGATGCTGCACACAATTCATTTTCTTCTTTACAAAAAGCCATTAATTATACAATGACCTCTTTTTTTACCACTGGTGGTATACGCGGTAAAGGCAAAGCCGTTACTAAATTCGAACCACGTAGTTTTAATATGGGATTATCAAAAGAAGCCTTTGAAAAAACAGGTGGTTTTGGAAGAATACACCCGGGAGAGGATCCTGACTTAGCCATACGTATTTGGAAAGTTGGTTACGAAACAAGATTGTTTGAGAAGGCATTTGTCTTTCATAAAAGGCGCATTTCCTTTTCTAAATTTTACCAACAGGTTCGTAAATTTGGTTTAGTAAGACCTATTTTAAATAAATGGCACCCGGAAACAGCCAAACTTGTTTTTTGGTTTCCTTTTCTTTTCTGTGTGTCGCTAATTGTAGCTTTACTAGCTTCATTATTCGGATATTATTTTGGGTTAATCCCTTTCGGCTTTTATTTTTTAATCTTAATTTTAGATAGCGCTGTTAAAAACAGGAGTTTGTTGGTTGGCCTTATGAGTTTTCCGGCTGTGATTATTCAGTTTTTCGGCTATGGGTTGGGTTTTATTCGTACCTCAATGCAGGTTAGTGTATTGGGTAAAGACCCAGAAAACGCCTATCCAGAATTGTTCTTCAAAAAAGAATAGATCAAATGGACTTAATAAAAGCCTTTGTAAATCAATTTAAAAAACAGGGAAAACTCAATATCTTTTCCTTGTTTTTGCTTATCTCTTTTTTGTTATGGTCGTTAATTAAATTATCTCAGCAGTATGAGACAAATATTGAGTTTAATTTACGGTATCAAAATGTACCTGAGAAGAATACTTTAATTGGAGACATACCCGAAAAAGTAAACGTACAATTGAAAAGTAATGGTTTTCGCTTGCTTAAATATGGTTTTTTTAAACCCTATTTAAGTGTTGATCTTGCTGATGCAAATGCACTAAGAGGAAATCGATATTTTTTAAGACTCAATGAAAATGTGCCGAAACTACAAAGGCAATTCCCCAATGAAATTAAGATTGAGGAGTTAAGACCGGATTCCGTAATTGTACAATACGGTACTAATAAATCGAAAACTATCAATTTAAATCCTAAGGTTAACCTTGAATTTAAAGCAGGATATAATTTGACTGATAAATTACAAATTGAGCCAAAAAATATAGAGATTAGTGGAAGAGAAGATCTTGTTGACAGCATCACTTCCTTAGAAACTGAAGCACTTACGTTAAAGAACTTAGATAGTGATTTTGAAGAGGAGTTAAAGATTATAATTCCCGACCGCATAAGATCATTAAGCTATTCTGCGACGAAAATCACCGTTAGTGGTAAAATTGAAAAGTTCACTGAAGGCCAGATCGAAGTGCCTATAACAGTATTGAATGTTCCCGACGGAATTAATGTCAAGTTATTTCCTGAAGGTTTAAAGGTTTCTTATAATGTTAGTCTCAAAAACTATAAAGATATTACCGCTGATAGTTTTGTAATTAGTTGTGACTATAATGATATCAAAGAAGAAGGAGCTGTGCTAATCCCAAAACTTAAAGCAACTACGGAGAAAGTTACTAACTATAGGTTGCTAAATAGTACTGTTGATTATTTAATTAAAAAATAAACTCATTTCATGAAACGAACATTAAGAAATTTAAAAATTATTTAATTAAAGGGAATGTTTAAAATTCTTAATGTGAGAACGCAGTGGTTACACATGTTCTCAATTTTATATTTAGTTTATTACATGGTAATTAATAAAATTTAAACGTGTGAAAATAGGCGGATTAACCGGAGGAATGGGAAGTGGAAAGACCACGGTCGCAAAAATGTTTAATGCCTTAGGAGTTCCCGTTTATATAGCTGATGTAGAGGCAAAACGGTTAATGCATGAATCAGATGAAGTGGTTAAAAGTGTAAAGGAACTTTTTGGTGAAGACGCATATGAGAACGGCAAATTGAATAGGACATTGATTGCAAATGCAGTTTTTGGAAATAAGGAAAAATTAGAAGCATTAAATACCATTGTACATCCGGCTGTTTACAGTGATTTTAAAAAGTGGGTGTCCCAACAGAAGACACCATACGTGTTAAAAGAAGCAGCCATCATCTTTGAAAACGGCGGAGAAAAACAGTTAGATTTCACCATCTTGGTTACGGCACCTAAAGAGGTTCGAATTCAAAGAGTGTTGAACCGTGATAACATGGATAGAGCAGCCGTAATTAGCCGTATGAATCATCAATGGAGTGATGAACGAAAGAAAGCGTTGGCCACCTTTTGTATTGAAAATACTGATCTTGCAGACACTGAAGCTCATGTGAAATACCTTCATAATCAGCTGATAAAGTCAATATAGTAAAGCTGTAATTTTAACATTTTTGTTAATTATAGGTTAAACACAATTCGCTCTACTACCCAAAACGTTAATTTTGAATGAATGAATAAAAGACTATTCGTTGTATTAGTGATCTTGATGAGCCTTTCGCTAATTGGGATTATTTTCGTTCAGGGCTATTGGATATGGACTTCGGTTGATGATAAGGAAGAGCAATTTTCGATGAATGTCAACCAAACACTGGTCAATGTCAGCAGGCAAATTGAAGAAAATGACTTTGAACGTTTTATGGACCGTGTTTTTGCAGGCGTTGATACGGTGAATCCCGTTGGGGTAAACGAACGTTTTCGCCTCATTTATCAAAGCGAAAATCCGCGAACCAACGAAACTTTTATTTATGAACACGGAATTTTAGAGGAGAACTACGGTTTTTCTTCATCGATCTTTGAAACAGGCATGGATAGCATGCAGCTGAAAAGTTATATAAGCAGGGAATATGGAATATTGTTGAAAGATGATCCTGATAACTTTAAAAAGTTAAGTCAAGAAGAGTGGATTAATAAAGTTAATAAGCTAGATAGAGCTTCGAGGGCTTTGTACTCTAAAACTTATAACAATGTTAGTTGGCAACAACCAGTTCATAAGCGCGTTTCTAAAAAAGAACTAGAACTTGCTTTAAATAACGAGTTGTTAAAAAACGATATTGATATCGACTTTGAATACGCCATTTATGGTGGAGGCTTACCTACAAAAGTACGATCTGATGGTTTTAAGTTAGAGCAGGAGAATATCAGGCATTATTTTACGGAGTTTTTTCCAAATAGTAAGGGTAAAAGTAGCTTTCAACTATTAGTCAATTTTCCAAAAAAGAAAGGTTATATATTGAGTTCTATTTTGGGAATGGCAACCTTATCGATTGTTTTTACGGTAATCATTATTGTTGCTTATTCTAGTGCTTTATATCAACTAATTAAGCAGAAGCAGATATCAGAAATCAAAACAGATTTCATCAATAATATGACGCACGAGTTTAAAACACCAATAGCAACAATAAACTTAGCGTTAGATGCGATTAAAAATCCGAAAACGATGGAGGATCAAGATCGGGTGAAGATGTATTTGAAAATGATAAAGGACGAGAACAAGAGAATGCATGCTCAGGTTGAAAATGTGTTACGTATTTCTCGACTTGAGAAAAATCAGTTAGACATCAGTAAGGATAGGGTGAGTTTGCACGACCTAGTGGAGGAAGCCGTTACTCATGTGTCGCTGATTGTGGAGGATAGAGGAGGATTTATCAATACGCATCTAGATGCTGCTAGAGATGATGTTCTAGCAAGCCAAATGCATTTTACCAATGTACTGGTCAATATGTTAGATAATGCCATAAAGTATTCTCCTGAAGCACCTAAAATTGATGTTTTTACTGAAAATGCTGGTAACAATGTTATAGTAAAAATTCAAGATCAAGGAATGGGAATGAGTAAGGCGGTGTTAAAAAGGATATTTGAAAAGTTTTACCGCGAAACAAGTGGTAACATACACAATGTAAAAGGGCATGGCTTGGGTCTTGCCTACGTTAAAAAAATAGTAGATGACCATCAAGGCGAAGTATACGCTGAGAGTGAAAAAGATAAAGGGAGTACGTTTTATATCAAACTTCCGTTAATTTAAAAAGATCAACAGATCCTTATGGAAACAGTAGAAAAGAAAATATTATTGGTAGAGGACGATCCGAATTTCGGAATTGTCTTAAAAGATTATTTAACCTTAAATGATTTTGATGTAACCCTTGCCAAAAATGGAATGGAAGGGTTTGAAAAGTTCAAAAGAGATGATTTTGATCTTTGTATTCTTGATGTAATGATGCCTTATAAAGATGGCTTTACATTAGCAAAAGAGATCAGAGAGAAAAATGCAGACGTGCCTATAATCTTCTTAACAGCAAAAACGATGAAAGAAGATGTTTTAAAGGGTTACAAGGCTGGTGCTGACGACTATTTGAACAAACCTTTTGATTCTGAGGTACTGTTGTACAAGATTCGCGCAATTATGCAGCGAAAAGCTACAGAGTCTGTTGCTGATAGCAAGCAATTTGAGTTTACCATAGGTAATTTCCATTTAAACTCTAAGCTGCGTTTTCTTACCTACAAAGACGAAGAGCCCATTAAGCTTTCGCCTAAAGAAAATGAATTACTTCGTTTGCTAGCATTACATGAAAACGATCTGATGCCACGTGAATTGGCGCTAACTAAAATATGGCGTGACGACAATTACTTTACTTCCCGTAGTATGGATGTATATATTGCTAAGTTGCGTAAGTATTTAAGAAGAGATGATGAAGTGGAAATTTTAAATATCCACGGAGAAGGGTTCCGTTTGGTTATAAAAACTGATGTAGAGCGCTAACGTTCTTTAAATAATATGTCGAAAATGCCTCAAGATTCTTGAGGCATTTTTTTTGAACTTTGGTTAGGCGCTTTTTTGAAACCTAAGTCTCACTTAATCTAAAACACTTTCAATTTTTTCTAAAATCGTATCGATGTGTTGCTCATAATCGAACCATAAAATCGCCTCATCTTTCTTGAACCAGGTAAATTGACGTTTGGCGAAACGTCTGGTATTTTTTTTAATCTCAGAAATGGCAAAGTCCTTATCCCATTTTCCTTCAAAAAAATTGAATAGCTCTTTGTAACCTACTGTTTGTAATGCGTTAAGCTCTTTATGTTTATGAAGTGTTTCTGCTTCTTCTATTAATCCTTCCCCAATCATAATATCGACACGCTGGTTAATCCGATCGTAAACGATTTCCCTATCAGCGGTCAAACCAACTTTAATAGTTTTGAAGGGTCTTTTTTTCTTTGGATTATCTAAAAATGAAGAGTACGGAATGCCACTACCTATACAAATTTCTAGAGCTCTGATTAACCTATGAGGATTCTCTAAATCGACCTTGCTGGCGTAATCGGGATCCAATTCCTTTAATTTATCTTGAAGGGCGGAGATACCTTCTTTCTCTAATGTTTGGTTGAGTTGAAGACGAATCGTAGCATCTATTTTCGGAAACTCATCGAGGCCTTTTACAACAGCATCAACGTATAGACCAGATCCACCTACCATAATGACGACATCGTTTTTTTCGAATAATTCTTCTAGTTTTTTGAGTGCATCTTTTTCAAAATTCCCCACACTATAATTTTCAAATATCGATTTATGTTGAATAAAGTGATGTGGCGCTGCAGCTAATTCTTCTTTCGATGGGACAGCGGTGCCAATTGACATTTCTTTATAAAACTGTCTGGAATCTGCCGAAATGATTTCAGTTTTAAAGTAAGAAGCAAGTTTGATGGACAAGGTGGTTTTGCCAATTGCTGTAGGTCCAATAATAGTAATCAGGTAGTTGCTATTCATTTAAACGATCACCACAATTATGGCAAAAAATTGCATTATTTACATGATTTCCTTCCATGCAGTTTGGACACATTTGGGTATTCATTTTTTCCTCTCTACTTATCGCTGTCAATTCTGATGTTACAATACCAGTTGGAACTGCAATAATACCGTAACCCATAATCATTACCAATGTGGCAATAAATTGCCCTTGTGCTGTTTGCGGGGCTATATCACCATAACCTACCGTAGTTAAAGTCACAATAGTCCAATAAACACTACGTGGAATGCTAGTAAAGCCATTTTCAGGGCCTTCAACTAAGTACATAATTGTACCCAGAATTACAGAAAGTATGACTACTGAAAAAATAAAAACGAAGATCTTATGTTTACTTGCCTTTAGCGCTTTACTTAGCATAGCAGCTTCCCCAATATATCTCACAAGCTTTAAGATTCTAAAAACCCGAAGCAGGCGCAATGCGCGAACCGCAACCAAAAACTGAGACCCGCCCAGTATTAAAGACAAGTATTTTGGTATGGTCGATAGCAGGTCTACAATACCGAAAAAGCTAAAAATGTATTTTGTAGGCTTTTTAACAACTACAATTCGGGCGATATATTCGAGGCTGAAAAGAATCGTTATGATCCATTCTGCAATATCTAATTGGTCATGATATTTAGCGTCAAAGCTGGGAACACTTTCAAGCATTACCAAAATAATACTTAAAATGATAACCCATAGTAGTATAATATCGAAAGTCTTACCTACTTTGGTATCAGCTTCATATATTATTTCGTGAAGTCTATGTCGCCAAGATGCTTTGGATTTTTCGCTCAACTGTTAAGGAAGATTTTAGTAAAAATAAGAAATCTTGAAAATCTATTGATCATGCAAATTCTCTTGTACCCCATAAGGAGTGAACTTTAACCCCTTTTTCTTGCGAATATAAGACCGAATTAAATGTCTTTTTTCTAAACTATCTTTTGTAGGGGTTATTATAGTTTTAAGTACTTCGAGTTTGTTTAGTTGAAAGTTAAGGTTGTAATATCCGTAACCTGCATATTTCCCATTTTCGATAAGAATAACCGATCGTTCATCAACTTCTCGACCACGGTCAATTATAGCCATAGTGGGATGCTCAAACTGCTGATGCTTTATTAATGCTGAAACCCTGTTGTTGTAACTATCAGGAGCTTCTTTATGTTCACATGTGCCCTGGCAGTATTCAACATTGAGCTCGATACACACCTTATCTCTGGGTATTAGTCGATTAATGCTGGCGCATAATTCAAATTTCTCTGACAACTTTATGAGTACTGCTCTGGCTTGGGCATAATTAGTGAAGGTACAAACCGGAATTTTACGTTTGTCTGGCTTATCTATCGATAGTTGAATATAGCCTTGATCGTTTGTTTTTTGATATAACCCCACTTTAAAAACAGGTTTGTTCTTTTTATTAAGTGCAGGTTTGTTAATTGTTATTTCTTCATGTGCTTTTAGTTGTGCTATGAGTTCATTACCAGTAAGAGAAAATGTAACACTTGCCACATGCTTTTGTATTCGTTTTGACACCTCTTTTTGGCCGGTAAAGTGCTGATTCACTTTCCGTTTTAAATTTCTACTATGTTCTATATAGATAATATCACCTTTGGTATTATGAATATATAGAATACCGGTTTCCGAAGGAATATCTTCAACAATATCGAGCAGTTTACTTGGTAAAACCGTGGTGATTCCAGACTGAATGGATTGTTGAATGATATTTTTTTCAACATCTTTTTCAAGTAGTAACTTAAATAGTTTAACGGTGGCCAAAGCATCTCCCGATGCCCTGTGCCGATCACTCATGGGAATGCCTAAGGTGCGAACCAGCTTACCCAAACTATATGATGGTTGATCTGGAATCAGATGTTGCGACAATTCGACGGTGCAAAGTGTTTTTCTACTAAATTCAAAACCAAGTTGGTTAAACTCGTTACGTAGCACTCGATAATCAAACTCTGCATTATGGGCTACAAGAACACAGTTTTCTGTTATCTCGACAATGCGCTTGGCAACTTCGTAGAATTTAGGTGCTGATCTCAACATATTGTTGTTAATGCCAGTAAGATTTACTACGAAGGGTTGTATTTCTTTTTCAGGATTAACCAAACTAATAAATTGATCGACTACTTTATGACCATCATAGCGATAAATAGCCACTTCGGTTATCCCTTCCTCATTAAACTTACCACCTGTGGTTTCTATATCAAGTATTGCGTACAATGTATTTTATGAATAGTTGCGAGCACCAAATATACTACTTCCTATTCGCACCATATTGCTACCGCAGTCTATGGCTAATTGGTAGTCACCACTCATACCCATAGACAGGATATGAGGTTTAAAGTTTGGTGTTTCCGGTGTATCCTTTAGTGCTGTAAATAAGTTGTTTAGTGATTCAAACTCAGCTCTTACTTGTTCCTGGTCATGGGTAAAAGTGGCCATACCCATCAAGCCCTGTATTACAATATTGCTTAGTCCTGAGAGTTCGTCAGACTCCATTAAGGCGCGTATTTCGCTATGATCGAAGCCAAATTTGGTGCTTTCTTGTGCTATATGTACTTGCAGTAAGCAGTTGATGATTCGATTATTTTTATTGGCTTGTTTGTCTATTTCTTTCAGTAGCTTTAAACTATCGACGCCGTGAATTAAACTAACAAAAGGCGCCATGTACTTTACCTTATTCCGTTGAACATGTCCTATCATATGCCATTCAATATCCTTTGGTAAAACTTCCCATTTGGCCACCATATCCTGAATTTTATTCTCGCCAAAAACCCGCTGTCCTGCATTATAGGCTTCCATGATTGCTTCGTTTGGTTTGGTCTTTGAAACCGCAACCAAGGTTACCTTTCTGGGTAGTTCTTCTTTATACTTAAGAATGGCTGTTGATATGGTAGTCTCAGAATTCATAAATGGTTAGTCCGCTTCTTAATTTAGGTTCAATATAAGTACTTTTTGGTGGCATGGTTAATCCGTTGTCCGCTATACCCTTCATTTCATCAACAGTTACCGGTATTAAACTAAAACCTACTGCGTACTCTCCAGTATCGATAAGGTTTTTCATTTTAATGACATTGTGCTTGCCGTAACCATATTCAATACGACGATCGTTTCTCAAATCAGTGATTCCTAAAATAGGTTCTAATACCGTTTTATATAGAATTTGAGTATCCAAACTACTTAGGGCATCGGTAAATTCATAGACTGATTTGCGAAGATATAGCGAGTAAAACTCTCCATCTAAGTACATGCCAAAATGGTGTTTTTTTGAGGGTTTGTATAATTCCACTCCACGATTTTCGATTCGAAACCATCGATCGAGCTTCATTAAAAATGAGTCTTTATCTAGCCCATTAAGATCTTTAACCAATCGATTGAATTCATAAATTTTCAAATCAGATTCGGGAATAAGATAACTCATGAAGTAGTTATAAGCTTCCGTTCCGTTATGTGATGTATTTTCAGCGGACATCTGATCTGTCAATAAATTGGAAGATGATGAACGATGATGACCATCTGCAATGTAGACCGATCCCAGAGCGTCGAACAGCTGCTTTATTTGTGAGATGTGGTGTTCTTTATCAATTACCCATAAAAAGTGGGCAACCCGATCGGTAGTTGTGAATTCATATTCCGGATATTGCTGCATAATCGACATAAACAGCTGTTCTAATTGATCATTGTCAGGATAGGTTAATAAAACCGGCTCCGCATTAAAGCCAACAGTCTTAAGGTATTGTGTAAAAAGTTGCTCACGTTTTTCTAAGGTGTCTTCATGCTTTTTGATTAGATCGTTTTTATAGTCGGCTGCGCTGGTTCCTGCAATCAGTCCGCAAAACCTATTGTTTCTGGTTTCCATTTTGTATAAATAGAAGCAAGCTTTTTCATCTTGAACCAGTACCTGTTCTTCTTTAAACTCTAAATACCGATTTTTAACCAGTTGAAAGCGTTCTTCACCACTGACGTGTTTATGAAACCGATATCCAGGATTAATGATTTGTAAAAATGTAAACGGATTGTATGCAAGTTGTGCTTCAAGATCTTGTTCGTCATATTCTTCATACGATCTTGAAGGTACCAAATTGACCTTCTGTTTAGGCGCTCTAACCGCCTTAAAGGGTACTATACTTGCCATTAACTAAATTGTGCTGAAACAACTTCGGCTTTTCTGGAGTTTGCATAGTCGTAGAAGCCTTCACCAGACTTCACACCGAATTTACCTGCTTGGACCATATTTACTAATAAGGGACACGGGGCGTATTTGGGATTTTTGAATCCGTCGTACATAACATGTAAGATAGACAGGCATACATCGAGGCCAATAAAATCAGCTAATTGAAGAGGGCCCATCGGATGTGCCATTCCCAGTTTCATAACGGTATCGATCTCAACAACGCCGGCAACACCATTATATAAGGTTTCAATGGCTTCATTGATCATTGGCATTAAAATGCGATTGGCAACAAAACCCGGATAATCATTAACCTCTGTGGGGGTTTTACCCAATTGTTTTGAAAGCTCCATAACTGTATTGGTCACATCATCAGATGTATTATACCCTCTTATCACTTCTACCAATTTCATGATCGGGACAGGATTCATAAAATGCATTCCGATGACAGCTTCAGGTCTTTCAGTGGCTGCGGCAATCTTGGTGATGGAGATTGAAGACGTATTTGTTGCTAAAATGGCATTTTTAGGGCTAGATTCATCCAGTTGCTTGAATATCTTCAGCTTAAGGTCAATGTTTTCTGTGGCTGCCTCAACTACCAAATCTGCATTGGACACACCTTTAGCTAAGTCGGTTATTTTAGAGATGTTATGTAAAGTAGCCTCTTTGTCAGCTGCTGTAATTTTTTCTTTGGCTACCATGCGATCAAGGTTTTTCGCAATGGTGTTTACTCCTTTTTCAAGAGCCGCTTCGGAAATATCGATAAGATTTACTTTAAATCCTTTTTGAGCGAATGTGTGTGCGATACCGTTTCCCATGGTACCTGCTCCTATAACCGCAATATGTTTCATTATATGATGTTTTTTAGGTGTGTTATATGTTAGAAGCACTGAATGATCTGTTTTGCCACCTTAAGTGCTTCCATTCCCTGTGATAAACTTACAATCGGAGTTGTTTTATTTTTTATTGCTGTAGCAAAAGTTTCTAACTCGTCAAGTATAGCATTATTTGCTTCAATATCTGGATTTTCAAAGTAGATTTGCTTCTTGATTCCTTCAGCATTTTGTAATATCATATCGAAGTCTCCTGGAACCTCCGGAGCATCTTTCATTTTGACCACTTCGCATTTTTTTTCAAGAAAGTCAACCGAGATATAAGCATCTTTCTGAAAGAATCGCGACTTGCGCATATTTTTAAGCGAAATCCTACTTGAAGTTAAGTTGGCAACACAACCATTCTCAAATTCAATTCTTGCATTGGCAATATCAGGAGTGTCGCTTATGACTGAAACACCACTGGCACTTATGTTTTTTACTGGAGATTTAACTACGCTTAGAATAACGTCAATATCGTGGATCATTAAATCTAAAACAACTGGGACATCAGTACCACGAGGATTAAATTCTGCCAATCGGTGTGTTTCAATAAACATTGGTTCTGCTATAATGTCTTTCACAGCGGTAAAAGCAGGATTAAAACGCTCTACATGCCCTACTTGGCCTTGTACTCCATGTTTATAGGCTAAAGCAACCATAGCTTCAGCTTCAGCTACAGTGTTTGATATTGGTTTTTCAATAAATATGTGTTTACCAGATTCAATACACTGCTTTGCACAATCAAAATGAGATAAAGTTGGAGTAACGATATCGACAACATCAACCGCTTCTACAAGTTCAGTAATAGTACTGAAAACACGATATCCAAACTCTTCTGATACGCGTTTAGCGTTTTCTTGATCGGGATCATAAAACCCGACTAACTCATAATGTTCTGATTGGTTGAGTAGGCGCAAATGAATTTTTCCTAAATGTCCTGCGCCAAGTACCCCTGCTTTGAGCATATGCTTGATTTTACTGCAAAAGTACCATTACCGCTTGTTTTGGGCAAAAAAAAATAGGGGAAAGCAATTTGGGCTAACTAGCTGATTTTGTTAAGGTTTATCTGATTTTCAGTTGAATTGTTATGATAATTTTAATATTTGTTATAAACAAAATTTGTTAATAACAAATATTTGATTACATTTGAATCATCGTTAAGGCGGTATTTGTTTTTTGAATTAGTGAAATGATATATGAAGGAGAGAATACAGGCTTTGTTTTGAATAAGAAACTATTCTAACCTGCTCATAATGTTATATGCTGCGAGGATTTCCCCAACGATCCTCGTGGCAAAAAAGTTTAACTAAAACTACGGTGCTATGGTATTTATTGAAAGGTTATTTCTGGTGCTCCTTTCGGTAGTAGTTTTGACTATGATCTTTATGATCGCCTTTTATGCAGGTAAGATCATTCAAACCAGAATTAAAAAAATTAGTGACTTTATACCATTCGTGAAATAGTATATTGGGTTAATCAATGTTGTGCACGAAGGACAAGGCGTTTAGGTGAGCCTTGTCCTTCTTTTTTTTCTCAAATTTGAGATATTTAACTTCAGAATTGTTTATTTGTAAAAACTAAACCCGACCCACTCTTGAAAGACACTTTTAAGCATCAAGGAATGCGAAAGCAGTTAGCGGCTATTCTCAGAAAAAAGGAGATAACCGACAATGCTGTTTTAAAAGCAATAGAGGTAATTCCAAGGCACTTGTATTTAGATTCTAGCTTTGAATCGCATGCATATCAGGATAAAGCGTTTCCAATAGCGGCCAATCAAACTATTTCACAGCCCTATACGGTAGCCTTTCAATCACAATTGTTAGGAGTTTCACCAGGGGATAAAATACTTGAAATCGGTACCGGGTCGGGATATCAGACTGCGGTCTTGTTGGAGATGGGGGCTAAGGTGTATAGTATTGAACGTCAACAAGAGTTATATAAAAAAACGAAACTGTTGCTATCGAAACTTGGTTATCGTCCTAAGCAACTCATTTTTGGAGATGGTTATAAAGGGTTGGAAGAACAAGCCCCATTTGATGGTATTATTGTTACAGCCGGAGCACCCTTTGTGCCAAAACCGTTGATGAGTCAGCTAAAAGTAGGAGGTAAGTTGGTGATTCCGGTAGGTGACGATCCGCAAGTAATGACCTTATTTACTAGAAAATCTGAAAAAGAATTTGCTAAAGAAGAATTTGGAGAATTTCGGTTCGTTCCGCTTCTTGAGGATAAAAATTAGCTAGTTATTGTAGTTTTTCTTAATCCTATCCAGGTTTTTCTTGTTGTCCCTGTCTTTTATTGTGTTTCGTTTGTCGTGAAGTTTCTTTCCGCGACCCAATGCAATTTCTATTTTAGCCAAACCTCGATCATTCAAGAACAGTTTTAGGGGGATGATGGTGAGTCCACTATGCTTTACTTCTCGTTCAAGCTTTTTTAGTTCGCGACGATTTAACAGTAGTTTGCGTGCTGTTTTTGGTTTATGGTTGAAATAGGTTGCATGACTATATGGATCGATATTCATATTGATAACAAATAACTCTCCGTTGTTAAACTCGCAAAAACTGTCAGCTATATTAGCTTTCCCCTCCCTTATCGACTTAATTTCGGTTCCTGCCAATACAATACCAGCGACATAAGTGTCTAGAATTTCGTATTCAAATCGAGCCCGTTTGTTTTTTATGTTGATATTCTTCTGCAAGATGAATCTTTATGACTGCCAAAAGTACTAACATTTGATGAAATCATCACTCAATCTTAATTACTGTTAATACTTTCTTTCAACATTACATTATATGTACTTTTGTATATATACTATTAATTAATCTATGCGAAACTTTCTTTCACTTATTGCTTTGACTTTCTTTTTTGGGAGTTGTCAAAAACAGCAATCATCTACTAATGTGCAACAAATTGTGGATGATGCTATCGCTGCATCAGGAGGTGATACCTATAGCAACTCTGTTGTATCCTTTAGGTTTCGTGATAAAAAATATAAGGCTATACGACATAATAGTCGATTTATTCTAAATAGATTTTTTGAAGATAGTTTAGGGGGTTTTTGCGATGAATTAACCAACGACGATTTTGCTCGTTACCTAGATAAGGAATATTATCCCTTGGCTGATTCTCTTTCAGATAAATACCGGCAATCAGTTAATTCGGTTCATTATTTTGCGATGTTACCATACGGCTTAAATGATGGGGCAGTGATTAAGGAATACCTGGGGGGTACCACCATTAATAATGCAGAATACGATAAAGTAAAAGTGCGATTTAATGCCAAAGGCGGTGGCGATGATTTTGAAGATATCTTTATTTATTGGATTAATAAAGAAAGTGCCTTTGTAGACTATCTGGCGTATGAATACCATACTGATGGGGGCGGAAGTCGTTTTAGAGAGGCCTATAACCCGCGTATTGTTAATGGAATCCGTTTTGTTGACTATAAAAATCTAAAGCCTGAAAATAAGAAAAGGCCACTTGATAGTTTGGAAGTAGATTTTAAGAATGGGAAATTAAAACTATTGTCGAAAATTGAATTAAAAGAAATAGAGGTTATTCCCTTGAATGATTGTTCGAGTTGTTAATAGTTATTGCTATGCCAATAATTCGTCATGGATCAATTTGTCAACAACTTTGGTTGCATTGGCTAGATAGCTTCGGTCATTCATAATAGTGCTAATTGCGATACCGCCTTCTAAAATGATAAACATTCGTTTTGCAAATGCAAAAGAATTTGTATGCGCCTTAATGTTTCCGATTTTAATTCCCTGATCTATTAATTCCGAAACTTCGTTTTGCCATTTTAAGACAATTTCTCTTACTCGTTGAGATAATTGCAGATTTTGATTATTGGCATCAATTCCTATATTTATAAGAGGACATCCTCCGATGGCAAGGGTGTAATCATAATATTCTCCATAGAATTCAGTAATCTTAAATAGTTTTTGAAGTGGTTTTTTTCCTATGGAAATTCGGCTTTCTAGTCCTTTTAAAATATATTTAAGGGCAGTATTAAAAGCTGCGAGTGCTAAATCTTCTTTACCTTTAAAGTTGCCATAAATAGCTCCTTTTGTTAAGCCAGTTGCATTTGTAATGTCTTTCATACTGGTGCCATAAAAACCCTTTTTATTAAAGATTGGAGTTACTTTTTCGATGATAAATTCAGTAGTATGAAGCGCTTTGGACATCTTTTGCTGATTTTTTTACTAAAATATTAAAAATATACCTTTCGGTATATTTTTTTAAGTATTTTATCGATCTTGTACTGATTTAGTAACGGTTTTAAGTGAATTTCAATTCAGAATGAAACGATTCAATTTCATAAATATTGTGCATTTCATCGAATAATTTTGCATTTAAACTTAAAAATGTAGAATATTGATCTGTGATTGAGAGGAGGCAATAAGTTCTCAGTCATCAACCAAACCAAAAGACCAATGTATAATCCCAACCAAAAAACCGATGAAATGAATTAAATTAAAGATTAAGTTTAACCCTCACCTAAATCAAACATCATGGAAAAATTACCTACTCTTAGCGGCATAACTGCTCAAGTAAAGACTGCTTTTGTAAATGTCTTTATTGTATCTATTTTTACGGTCAGTTTTACAAATGCCCAATCTATCCTATCACCAAAAACATTATTTGAATATGCATGTCCGCAAGATAGCTTCAATAAATTTGAAGTTGCAGTTGAAATAGAACCAGCGGATTTTGCGAATGATAATAACTTTTTTATTGAGTTATCAGATAAAAATGGGGATTTTAAAAACCCTACAATTCTTACTGTTTCTGAAAATAGTAATGATGCAACCTTTTTTTATGCAGAATTTGCATTCCCAGATAATGTATATGGAGAGAATTACAGAATAAGAGCACGTTCTACTTCTCCTGAATTTATAAGTGAGGCTTCTACACCTTTCGCAGCTCATTATATAAATAATTTATACCTGACGCTAAATAATTACGAAGATGTTACGCTTTGTAGCGAAGAAAGTGAAACGCAGATTGCAATTAATTCAGCAGGAGATTACACGTACCACTGGTTTAAAGATGGAGAATTTTACGTAGCTGCTGGAGCCGAGATTACTGTTAATGAACCTGGCCTCTATTATGCGGAAACATTTTTAGGAAGTTGTACAGGGCTTGCTTACTCAAATGTAATTTCTGTTACCGAAGGTGAAGACGAAACCCAAGTTGAAGTATTTCCTGGTCTTGAAGTTCAACTTAGAGCAGGTGACATTCAGGAATTTACCGCAACTGGTTCAGACACTTACAAGTGGATGAATGAAATAGGAGAAATAATCAGTGATAAAAGTATTGCGAATATTGACGAAGCTGGTATCTATACAATAGAGGCAACTTCTGGAAATTGCAAAGTAACTAAGAACATTGTTGTTACTCTGATTGAGGATGACGCCTTAGATATCACAGAAAATGATGAAGAGATAAATGCGTTAAAAGCTGATACAAAACAAATTCCTAGTTTTATTAGTCCAAATGGTGATAATGTAAATGATAAATGGGTATTGCCTGAAAGCCTTTCAAGTGATTCAAATGTTGAAGTGATGATTTTTACTGCAAACGGGACACCAATTTTCGAAACAAACAACTATCAAAACAACTGGCCGAATGAAAGTATTGCCAGTAATACCAATGCCGCTACGAACATCGTTTATTACATGATTAAGAAAGAAGGAGAAGCAATAGGAAAAGGTTCGATTACAGTTGTACAATAGTAGATTGCTTAACAAGTATATACACCAATAACCTTCTTAGTATTTTTATTTAAATTAAGAGCCGTTGAGCCCCAAAACAACGGCTCTTAAAAAAAAGTAAACAACGCCCTCAACATGACTAAAACTGCAAGATTAATCATCTCAATTATTTGGCTTATTCCCTTATTTTCCTTAATACAAGCACAAAACTCAGAACAAGTTGAAGTTAGATCACAACTAATTGACATTTCAAGTCAAAATTTATTAAAATTCAATCGATCCCTTTTTCACCCGGCTTTTTCATATGTGTGGCAAGAAACCCAAGATTTAAGTATTTATAGCCGGATACAATGGGTGGAGATCGATAACTCACCAAAATCCTACTTTTTTAATTATACTGGAGTAGTCAGCGAACAAGTGGGAACTAGTCTTAGTCTGTTTCAACAAAATGTGGGGATATTAACAAATTTTGGAGTTATTGTTAATGGTGCATATAGCATACCGTTAGCAGATAATGTATCGCTTACAATGGGTGTTAACATCCCGATTTTTAGAACAGCATTGATCAACTCTTTTGAGGTAAGTAATGATCCGACCTTGGCTAATTTTGAAGAGTCAGTTGTAGTAATAGCTCAACCAGGTATTAACCTTTCAATAGGCCGTTTTGACATAGGAATTTATGGTCAGAATTTGGTTGATTACAACCTTAAAACTTCTGAATCATTAACATCTTTTGACGAAAAGACGTTCTCAGCTCATTTTATTTATTCCCATCCAATTAATAGCGGAGTACGTTTTTTAGATCAAGGAACCCTTCGTATTGCAGCTACTGGGCTAATTGAAGGATCAAATGCTTCGCAATTAGGTACAACGGTCTTGTTAGATCTTCCTGATTATGGGTGGTTTCAAGCTGGTTACAATGGTTTTTCAGGCTTTCGAAATGAGTTTAAAGGATATTCCGTTGGAGCAGGATTTAAGATAAGTTCTGAAATTTCGGCAGGAATGGTATATGAAAAAGGAACGAATGTTAGTAGTTTATTGGGACCTACCTATGAAATAACAGTAAGCTATTCTTTCGTTTCTAAAAAACAAAGAAATAGGGGTAATAATCGCAAAAAGAAGACAAAGTATCGGTCTAAATCAGCGAAAACCAGCAACAATGCTAAGTCAAAAATACCCGCCCAAGGAACGACTGAAGGGACTAAAAAAGAAGATACCAATACAAAGGTTAATACAATAGACGATTTTAAAAATAGTCTTAAAACAAAGTACGAAAACACAGAAACCTTGCAGCTTCGTGCTGTCGACGGGGTAAAAGAAGGGTTTTATGTAGTGGCCAATGTTTTTGCCAACAAAAGTAATTTTAACAGATTCATGGTAAATCTGGCTAAGAAAAGACTTTCGCCTAAATATTTTTATGATAGTGATCGCAAGTATTACTACGCGTATTTGGGTCGTTATGATAGCGAAGACGAAGCTGAAAAAGCAAGAGCTTCTCAATTTGATGGACGCTATCAGGGAGAACTTTGGGTGTTGGGAGTGACTAATAAAAAATAATGCTGTCTAAAACGAATTATGAAATAATATAGAGTAGATTATTATATAGAGTGAGGACCAAAAAGGGAGGGGTGATAGGACCCCTTTCTTTTTATTTTTATATACTTTCTTAAGTGAGTATGGTTCTAATTAATCTAAAGGTAATTCATTAAACTCTTTGCGTTTGTTTTGAAACCAATCTTGCATCGCTTGAGGAGACCGCATAAGCATTTGCATTTCCTTCATTGCTTCTAAATGAACAGGATCTTGTTTTTCAAACATTTCCATCCCGTGTTTCTTACTCATTTCGGCGATCTGTTCGAATGTTTCTGCTTGAAACTTCATATCACATGCGCCACCAAGTTGCCTACAAGTCATTGTCTTCATAGTCATTCACTTTACCTAGCTTAATCTAAAAATAATATTTTCTTTTAATATAATGGACCCGATTTGTGTCAAAACCTCAATGGTTCATTTACTTGAAAGTCTTGTGCGTTTATTTTTTTGCCATTAATATGGTCGCTATCCCAATCTTGAGTAATTCTCCATGATCTACCTATTTTTTGCAGTACAATATGAAATTGGCCATAACTATATTGAATGTTTTTATTTGCTATTGTCGTTATTCTGAAAAATCCTACCTCATAAGAAGTATTTTCATTAGTATGCCTGCTATCAAACCAAAAATCTAAGGTTATCATGAGCCCCTCTTTTTTGTACTGTTTAAATCGTTCAATGTTTTTATACTTGAATATTTGTTTGGTATCAACACCTTCCGGTGTAACCCGTAATACTTTTTTAGCATAAATGGCATTCAAGGTTTCAGCATCTAAACTTTCGAAAGCGTTTTTGAAAGGCTTCCAAACGGTTTGATCAATTTCATTTTGAATGATTTCAGTATTGCTTTGCGCAATTATGTTAGTTGAAGCAACAAATACTAATAAAACAATAATAAAATACTTCATAATGTTATGCTTTAACTTTTATTCAAACACCGCAACCGCTCTAACCGGAGAGCCTGTGCCTCCTTTTATTTTTAAGGGAAGTGCAATAAAACGGAACCGCCCTCGACCTATTAGTGTATGTAGATTAATCATATTCTCATAATGTGTAAAACCCATTTCACCACATATATAATGTATTTCTTTGTTCGAAATTTTTGGGACTCCAGGCGACATGGTTTCTACACCAAATGCTGCAATTTTCTGTTCGCCTAACCATCTGGCTGCTTCTGCAGTAAGTCCTGGGCCATGGCCCCAATGTTCAGTGTTGAAGTGTTTGCGATAATGATCCGTATGGATTAATACTGTGTCACCATTTTTTATACTTAAACCCGCTGTATCACATGCTTTTTTTATTTCTTCACTATATATGAGTTCTTTTAAACCTTTATCGGAAAAATCGAGACAAATTCCTTCCGTATAGAACATTGATAGTGGCATAGTGTCAATAGATTGCCCTTCGTATTGCTTTGCCATATGGTTTATGGCATCTACATGGGTGCCGGTATGTTCGCCAAGTACTAACTTATGAACAGCAGCTGTTTTGGTGGTTGGATTTTTTATTCCATCCCATTCTTCATGCGAGTTGTGAATGCTCATTTCTACTTGCGGAAGGTCTTTGTAAACTGGCATTCCAGCATAAATGTCTTGACTGAGATCTATAATTTCTGGCATTGTACGTTTCTATGGTTCAAAATGTGTTATTCAATTCATAGATGAAGATGTAAAACTACTATAAAAAAGAAAAGCAAGCTTGTTAGATCACAAGCTTGCTTTTCTTTTTTAGCAGCGGCCAATTTATGAAACTAAAGATGATTGATTTCTAAATACTAGTTCGTCATCGAACGCATCAAGCAATATGACGCTATCGGTGGTTATTTTTCCCGATAATATCTCTTTAGAAAGGCTATTCAACACTTGCTTTTGAATAACTCTTTTTACTGGTCGAGCTCCAAATTGAGGATCAAATCCTAATTCAGCCAGCTTATCCACAGCCTCATCGGTAGCATCCAAAGTAATATCTTGCTTTGCTACCATTTTTATGACCTGCTGTAATTGTAATTTTACGATATCTGTAATATTTTCCTTTGTTAAAGGAGTGAATAACACAATATCATCAATTCTATTAATAAATTCAGGTCTAACGGATTGCTTTAGCAATCCTAGCACTTCAACTTTAGCAGCTTCAGTTGCCTTTTCCATATCAGGAATGGTCTCAAACTTATCTTGAATCACATGACTGCCTAAATTAGAGGTCATAATGATAATTGTATTTTTGAAATCAGCTACTCGACCTTTATTATCAGTCAATCTACCTTCATCTAATACCTGAAGTAAAATATTAAATGTATCAGGGTGTGCCTTTTCAATCTCATCTAAGAGCACAACACTATAAGGCCTTCTTCGCACCGCTTCGGTTAGCTGTCCACCTTCGTCATAACCTACATAACCTGGAGGCGCTCCAATTAACCTGCTCACTGAATGTCGCTCTTGGTATTCACTCATATCGATGCGAGTCATTGCATTTTCATCGTCAAACAGGTAGGAGGCAAGCGCTTTGGCCAACTCTGTTTTACCAATACCGGTAGTACCTAAAAACAAGAAAGAGCCTATTGGTTTTTTTGTGTCTTGCAATCCCGCACGGGATCTTCTTACTGCATCACTGACAGCCTCAATAGCTTCATTTTGACCTACAACCCTTTTGTGAAGCTCATCTTCTAGTGTTAGCAACTTATCGCGTTCGCTTTGTAACATTTTTGTTACGGGAATACCGGTCCATTTTGCAACGACTTCAGCTATATCCTCATTGGTTACCTCTTCTTTTATTAAGGAGTTTTCTTGATTTTGAGCTAATTCCGCTTGTAGTTTTTCTAACGCTTCCTGCGTTTCTTTAATCTTGCCATACCGAATTTCAGCCACTTTGCCATAATCACCATTACGTTCTGCACGTTCCGCTTCTAGTTTATAGTTCTCAATAGCAGTTTTTGCTTTTTGTACGTTGTCGACCAGTTCTTTTTCACTGATCCATTTTGCATTAATCTCGTTACGGTCTTCTTTTAGGTTAGCAAGATCAGCATGTAGTGATTTTAACTTGACTTCATCTTTTTCCCGTTTAATTGCCTCGATCTCAATTTCTAATTGCATGATCTTTCTATCAAGAGCGTCTAACTCCTCTGGTTTTGAGTTGATCTCCATTCGCAATTTAGAAGCCGCTTCATCCATAAGGTCGATGGCTTTGTCTGGTAGAAAACGGTTGCTAATGTATCGCTGTGATAGCTCAACGGCCGCAATAATAGCCTCGTCCTTGATACGCACCTTATGATGGGTTTCATATTTGTCTTTTATACCTCTTAAAATAGAAATGGCACTTTCTGTATCGGGTTCATCTACATGTACTTTTTGAAAACGACGCTCTAAGGCTTTATCTTTCTCAAAGTATTTTTGATATTCATCAAGAGTTGTGGCACCTATTGCTCTTAATTCACCTCGAGCTAGAGCAGGTTTTAAAATATTAGCTGCATCCATTGCGCCTTCGCCTCCACCAGCACCAACGAGTGTGTGTATCTCATCAATAAATAATACAATGTCACCATCGCTTCTGGTAACTTCTTTAATTACTGATTTTAGACGCTCTTCAAATTCACCTTTGTACTTGGCGCCAGCTATCAATGCACCCATATCTAGCGCAAAAATTTGCTTTTCTTTTAAATTTTCAGGAATATCTCCTTGAATAATTCGATGCGCTAGTCCTTCGGCAATGGCCGTTTTACCGGTACCCGGTTCTCCAACTAAAATAGGGTTGTTCTTTGTTCTTCTTGAAAGAATTTGCAAAATTCTGCGAATTTCCTCGTCTCTACCTATTACGGGGTCTAGCTTACCATCATTGGCAAGTTGATTTAAGTTTTTGGCATATTTGTTAAGAGAATTATAGGTGTCCTCTGCGCTTTGAGAGCTAACTTTTTCACCTTGCCTTAACTCGTCTATAGCTGCTTTCAATGTTTTTTCGGTTACCGCCTGGTCCTTTAGTATTTGCGAAATCTTGCTTTTCGATTTAAAAATCGCTAGTATTAGATGTTCTATCGATACGTACTCATCACCTTGTTTTTTAGCTACAAGCATAGCATAATTAATAGTTTTACCTGCATCAGGCGAGAACATCAACTGACCTCCGCTAACTTTCGAAAATCGATCTAATTCTTTATCTACAATTTGAGAAACTATTGAAGGATTAACGTTGAGTTTTTTTAAGAGAAAAGGCAGCACATTCTCATCGATCTCTGTAATGGCTTTGTAAATATGCTCGTTTTCTATTTGTTGATGACCATATCCTTGCGCAATAAGCTGCGCCTGTTGTATAGCCTCTTGAGATTTTATGGTGAAATTATTTAAGTTCATAGTATTCGTTACTTTAATATGTTAATCAAAATGTCAATCTTTGTACCAATACATCTTAGCCGACAAAATGACTGAAAAACCAAGTTTTATAATGACTTTTTGTCGCAGTGTAAGTTCTATTTAATAACGAAGACTATAAGGCTGATTAATATTTAAGTATAATCGGTTTGAAATAAGGAATTAGTGGGCTTTTCTTAATTGAGAAGCCTATTGATTTGTAATACAAAAAATACTGTAATGGGAATATTCAACAAGTTGTTTAAATCAGAAGATAATGGTAATCGAAATGCAAAAAATATTTCTTGGATACCCTTGACTGCTGTAAATCAATTAGATGAAATAGTGGAAGCTTCCAAAACAAAAACAGTTGCTATCTTTAAACATTCTACACGATGTGGTATCAGTAGCATGGTGATCCGCCAGTTTGAAGGAAGTTATGATGTACCACAAGATGTAGCGGATGTTTACTATTTGGATTTACTTCAATTTAGGTCAATATCAAATGAAATTGCTAGTCGTTTTGAAGTATTTCATCAATCTCCACAGTTGATTATTTTTAGAAATGGAGAAGTGGTGTTTCACACTTCTCATGGAGATATTAATTCGCAACAAGTTGCTGAACGAGTATAGTTGATTGGAGTGAAAAATATAAAAAGTAAGGTTAAGCATGGTACAATGCTAGGCTCAACCTTACTTCTAATACCTAAAGTTAGTATTCTTTAGATTGGGTTTTTACCCAAAATATTTTTCAATTTTGCTTTCAAATCCTCCCCAGTGTCATATACCATTTGCTCATTGCTGGGAAACGGAACTGATCTTGCATTTAGATAATTGAGCAGTTCAGTAGCTAAGGCTCTTTTGTCTCCCTGATAATTTGCATATATATGTTGGAAAACAAATTCACTTGAAATAGGGAAACTCTCAATTAACTGATTATTTCTAAGATCAGTAAAATTAACGTTCGCTGTAACCTGCGATGATTTAAACTGGGTAAATTCATAATATTGGCAAGTAACTTTAACAAACTTATCAACTTTTATATCGTTACCTAAACTATCTTTTTTAACATTACCATTCGAATCTAGCTCGTATTCAAACCCGTCTTGCACTAATTTTTCTTGAACCAATTGTCTTTCCTTCACCTGCTCCGGACTTATATTGATATTTCTAAAAGCCAACTCCATTTGGTAATCATAATTTAGATCTTTCAACTTTTCTGTATGATACTCGCTCCAAAGGTCATTTAAACCGTAAGTATCAATATTCATCAACTCGTCTTCAAGTCTTGTAGGAATAACGACTTCAGTATCATTAGTCATTTTAATTAGTACATAATCTCGACCTCTCAATAAGGCTTCCTTCATAAGTTCCCTAGTATTTTTATACCCCGGATTAATCTTATTTAAATATTCAAAATCCTCATATGCTTGTCTATAGTCCAACTTATCATTGCTTTGCATTAATTCATTGGCGTTTCCATATAAAAATGAAGAAAGAGATTCTTTGGTATTTAGAATATCATTAGTGTAGTTATTCATATTGAAACTAGCACCCGCCAACGGTAAAATTGGTCTAATTCTATCCTGTCTTCTTTGTAACCTTAAATAGGTGTTATACAACTCTTCCAACTTTGCAGGATTGTTCTCCTGTTTTAAAAAGCCGACTCGATCTAAATCCCTAGCTGTTGCTTTTGCATAGGCATCTTCAAGCAAAACAATATAAGGTTGCTTTCTTTTTTTGTCTTTGTTAGTTCTTAAATTTCTTAAAGCCGTCTCGATTGCTTGGTCATAGTTACCAGTTGCAACCGCCTTTTCGGTTTTTTTAACACTACTGCATGCAGTTATAAGGCTAGCAGTTACGAAAAGGAGTAATAGTTGTTTCATCCTTTTTTGTTTTAAGTTATTCAGTGATCTTTTCAAATAGGATGCCAAACTCAAAAAATATTTTTAATGAATTGATAATCAAAAATTTAAAATGTTATTCAAATGGTGGCAAAAGTTTGGTGCTTACTTCCCCAAAACCTATTCTTACATGTTCATTTTGGCAATATCCTTTAATAATTACGGTATCTCCATCTTCAATAAAGGTTCGTTCCGTACCATCATCCAAAACAACTTTATTTTTACCACCCCAACTTAATTCTAGCATAGACCCGTATGAATCTGGTGTTGGACCTGAAATGGTCCCTGATCCCATCATATCACCGGAGTTAACCGGGCAACCATTTACCGTATGATGCGCTAGTTGTTGGCTCATATTCCAGTACATGTATTTAAAGTTAGATTTTGAAACTGTTGTTTCTTTCGCACCTTCGGGTTGTAAAGCTACTTCGAGTTCTATATCATAACTTTTCTTTCCTGAAAATTGTAGATACTCAAGTGGTGCGGGGTCTTGTTCCGGTGTATCTGTTCTAAATGGTTCAAGCGCGTCCAAAGTAACGATCCATGGGGAGATGGATGAGGCAAAATTCTTTGCCAAGAAAGGCCCCAATGGTAAATATTCCCATTTCTGAATATCTCTTGCGCTCCAATCGTTAAAAAGTACAACCCCAAAAATATAATCTTCAGCTTCGTTAACAGGAATAGGTTCTCCTAAATTATTTGCGTCGGTAGTAATAAATGCCATTTCCAATTCAAAATCTACTCTTTTGGAGGGGCCAAAAACGGGTTTGTCAGCTCCCGGAGGCATCGTCTGCCCCTGTGGTCTATGAATTGGAATTCCTGAGGGAATTATGGAGGAGCTGCGACCGTGATATGCTACTGGCAAATGTTTCCAGTTAGGTAAAAGTGCATTTTCAGGATCTCTAAACATCATCCCGACGTTAGTAGCGTGCTCTTTGCTACTATAAAAATCAGTATAATCGCCAATTTGTACAGGAAGTTGCATCTCTATCTCATCCATTCTGAAAATAATGATGTCTTTATGTACTTTATTGTCTCTTAACACGGGATTATCAATGTCAAAAATGTCGCCAATTCTGTTTCTTACAAGTCGCCATGTTTTTTTTCCATCAGAAATAAAGTCGTTTAAGGTATCTTGAAGAAAAATATCATCTGTTAACGGTATTTCATCAAAATACCCCAGTTGATGTAGCGCACCTAAATCGATAGCATGGTTACCTATTCTGCTACCTATGGTGATAATATCGTCAGGGGTTAAAAACACCCCAAACGGAATGTTTTGTATAGGAAAGTCTGAGTTAGCAGGAACGTCTAACCACGACTTTCTGTTTGGATTGTTTGTTGTATCTGGCATGTTAGTGTTGTATAAGGTCTTTCTATATAGCTGAAAAATAATGATTTAACATAATGAAGATGCATTTAACCTCTCCAATATTCTACAAACAATATTATGAAAAAATAGCAACAACAATGGCTTAATTTGTTAGTTTTTGAATGAGTTCTTTTAGGAATACATTCATTTTTAACTAACAGTCATTAATTGTGCAAAAACTGTTAGCATGTTTAGAAGCAAATGGTCTTTTAATGGACTGTTTTTACTAAATTTACTGGCTTAAAATCACATTAATAATTGCTATTTATGGAACGGGACGAACAGATATTTGAGCTTATACAAGCGGAAAAAGAGCGACAACTTAATGGTATCGAGCTCATTGCTTCAGAAAACTTTGTTAGCGAGCAAGTAATGGAAGCTGCAGGGTCTGTGCTTACTAACAAGTACGCTGAAGGATATCCTGGTAAGCGTTACTATGGAGGCTGTGAGGTTGTAGATGAAGTAGAACAAATAGCAATTGACCGTGCTAAAGCTTTATTTGGTGCAGCATACGTTAATGTGCAGCCCCATTCAGGTTCGCAAGCAAATACGGCAGTGTACCACGCCTTTTTAAAGCCTGGAGATACTATTTTGGGTTTTGATCTTTCTCATGGTGGGCATCTTACTCATGGCTCTCCTGTTAACTTTTCAGGTAGACTGTACAATCCGGTTTTTTATGGAGTAGAGCAAGAAACGGGTGTTTTAGATTATAATAAAATTGAAGCGATAGCTAAAAAGGAAAAGCCACAAATGATCATTGCAGGCGCTTCGGCTTATTCACGGGATATCGATTTTAAACGATTTAGAGAAATTGCTGATGCCGTTGGAGCATTTTTACTTGCTGATATTTCACATCCTTCCGGATTAATAGCAAAAGGAGTTTTAAACGATCCATTACCGCATTGTCATGTTGTTACCACTACAACACATAAAACATTACGTGGGCCACGTGGCGGTATGATCATGATGGGGCAAGATTTTGAAAATCCATTTGGAATTACATTAAAAAGTGGAAAAAAACGCATGATGTCCTCATTATTAGATGGTGCCGTTTTCCCTGGAAATCAAGGCGGACCCTTAGAGCATATCATTGCAGCAAAAGCAATTGCTTTTCAGGAAGCCTTATCTGATGAGTACTTAAGCTATATTTTGCAGGTAAAGAAAAATGCTTCAGCAATGGCAGAAGCATTTGTGCAAAGGGGATATCATCTTATTTCGGGCGGAACAGATAATCATATGATGTTGATTGATCTTAGAAATAAGAATATCAATGGTAAACAGGCCGAACATGCTTTGGTAAAAGCAGATATAACGGTAAATAAAAATATGGTACCTTTTGATGATAAGAGTCCGTTTGTGACTAGCGGGATTAGAGTTGGTACAGCTGCAATTACAACCAGAGGGTTGGTTGAAAGTGATATGGAATCAATTGTTGAGTTAATTGATGAAGTAATAACTAATTTTGAAAACGAAGAGGTTTTAGAAGCCGTTGCTGAAAAAGTAAATGCTATGATGGCAGATAGACCATTGTTTGCTTCTTCAGCCGCATTGGTATAATAATTTTCCTTTAAGAAATAAAAAGCCAAGAAAAACACTTATTCCTGGCTTTTTATTTGATTTTAAAAGAAGCTAATCTATTGCTCCCGACATGTTTTGTTCTTCTTCAACACCCGCTGTATGACTATTGGGCAAGAACCATTTTGGCTTAGTTAAGCCCTTTCTTTGTGAAGTCATTTTATTATTTATAGCGTTAGGATATTCCGTTCTAATATAATTATCATTTTGATCGTAAAAATCAATGCGATTTAATGTTTCATTTTCGTAGAAATATATTTGGTAGCTATTATCAGTATTATATTCGTATAGCTCATAACTTCTTAAGGTATCAAACTCGTCATAATAATCAACACGCTCTATGTTTTGATTTATATCATATCTATATATAGTGGTTTGAAATAAACTTGGTTCCCCATCAATGTAGAGATAACTTACTGATTTTTCGACCTTATCAAAGTCATTATATGTGTATTCAAAAGTTTGATTCAATTCTCCTTCAAGTGTATAAAACTTAGTAAGAAGTTGTTGTCCCATCTCATTATAGCTTGTTTCATCAAGTAATACGCCAGTTTCGGAATCATATCTTTTGGACAAGTTAATTATTCCATTTACATAGTATATTTCCGAAAAAAGAATACCCTCGGGTGAGAAATTTTTATCACTCGTAATAACCCCCGATTCAAAAGTTCGTATCGTTACGGCACCTTGAGCATTCGTGAATTTACTCCAAGAGCGAAATTCCATCATATCGTATTCGTACTCAAACATTACTATATTTATTCCACCTTGACCATCATCAATTTGGATAGTACTTGTACTTTTTTCCAAAGAATTATTTTCGCGATAGGTAAAAGTTCGATTTCTAAAGGACTCATTATCTTTGAAGCTTTCTGTTGATTCAAAGTTCCCATTTTCAAGGTAATTGGATATGGTTTTTAATACTGGGTTTCCATTAGTATAGGTAATTGTATTGCTAATTCTATTACCATTTTCATCATATGTTCTAACGGCGGTGTCAAGTAATTGTTCGTTTTCGTCTATTCGTTTTACATCAGTCGTTTTCCATTCTTCATCAAAAGTAAACTCATAACTTATGTTTGGCGAGTTTTCTTGAATTCTATGATCTCGCTTAATAATGTTATTTTCATCATACTCATATCTTGCAGTAACCTTTCGGTTTCTAAAGAAGAAGAAGTCTTCTATTTCATATTCAGTTACTAAGCCATCGGAATTGTAGGTTAGATAGGTAGTTTTAGTGACCAAACGGTTTGTGAATTTTCTATATTGATAAGATTCTAATATTTTTCCAGATTCATCGGTATAGTGCACCCAATAAAATCTATTAGGGGCGCCATATGACCACCAGTGTTCCACAAAAGGAATCAAATGGTACTGGTTGTTATCTTCTATTTCATAAGACCCTTCTACGTTCCGAGCTAAGTGCTTTGCCGCTATTTCCGGCAGTACTACCGTTAAATTCTCGTTGGTATTGGTATTAACCTCTTCTACAATTTTACTAAGAATATTGACTATGGACTTCTCATAATCAATTTCATCTACAGATATATTTTGTAGAGTTTGTGTTGAAATACTAATCCCATTATCAGGATTGCCATCACTGTCTAAAGTCTGAAGTAAGGCTGCAATATTTTTAACCTGTTTTGTGTTAACAGTAGATTCAGGAATTAAATCTATTGGAGTAATAATATCTTTGGCTATAGCCGTTCCTATTGGCAGACTTCCAACAGAGAATTCAATTTCCTCGCCTTCTAGATATGAGAACTCGCCATTTGCATTCGTTAGTCCAGTTTTGGTAGGTGTTTTAAATGTCAAGCCAGCGACCTCACTATCAATGAACCTCCCGGTCAAAACTTCAGCGGGAGTAGGTTCTTCCTGCATTCCTGAGTCGGGGTCTGTGATATCTGGATCAATTTCTTCTATTGAGCAAGCAGCTACTAAAAACCATATTAACGTAAAAAAAGTTAAGAATTTAAATAAGCTTGTTTGTTTCTGGTAATATTGCATTCCTATTATAGTTTAGTAAATGCAATATAGAGTATTTAATTTCTACTTCAAATAGAATATCTTTTGAACCTCAAAAAAATGGGATAAACTAAACACTTCAATAGTTAGTCTTTGTTTAAAAGTACATTTACCCTAGCCCAAAGCTCATTATGAAAAATTGTAGGCACCAAAGAATCATCTGGTGCTTCACCAACGCGTATCATTACTAAATTTTCGCTAGGTACAACACTAATGAATTGCCCATTCTTTCCGATAGCCGAGATCAGATCTGATGGCGCTTCTTCTGATAAACTTGTATCAAAGGAGGTAGCGATCCCGGGATAAATAATACGATCTTGACCATTTAACCACCATAAGTAACCATAAGATGGATTTAGATTTTGCGAAGGAGTTGTCATTTGGGTAAAGTAATTATTGTCGTTCAAAATTGCAGTTCCATCCCAATTTCCTCTATTTAATATGAGAAGTCCAAATCGAGCCATATCTCTCGTGCTACCCCAATAAACATTATTATCACCTGTTTGTCGCCAACTTCCTTTTAAGCCGATGGTGGAGCCCAATCGATTTGCTGTAAAAGCATTGTACGATTCATTTGAAGCACTTTCAACCACATTTTTTAATAAGGTATAGGGTGCATTGTGATAAAACCATTGATTGTCGGCATCTTGCTTGTATAAAAGGCAGGGAGCATCTACACAATTAAGATCAGCGATTTCATAATCTAAACCAGTGGTCATTGTCAACTGGTTTTTTATACTTATCAGATTTTCTTTTTCCAGTGGTAAATTGGTCCATCCGTTTCCAAGGTAATCCGACGTTTTATCATTAATATCAAGTAGCCCTTCTTGTTGGGCAATACCCAATAATGTTGCGGTTAAACTTTTTCCCGCTGAAGCCCAATACCAATTGGTGTTTAGGTCAAAGGGTTTTGTATTTAAAATGTCGTTCCCCCAATATTGTTCTAAGACAATTCGTCCGTTTTTTATAAGAATAAAACCTCTAGTTCTATTATCCTCTAGATAGGTATAAAGAGATGATAGTTTGCTTGTATCCCAGGATAGCGATTCAGGACTTACTGTTTCCCATTGATCAGAATCTATTTCAGGGAAGTACATCAATTGTGCATCAGGGTTACTTTCTGTATCATCTTCCGATTCACATCCGGTTGATACAGATACAATTAATAGTGCTATGATAAGTCGATATAAAAAGTACTTGGGGAACATGGTTACCTTGTTTTATCCAATAATGTAGACTTGGTTATCTCATAAAGGTTTAAAACGTTTTTTGAGTTTTATTCGTATATCATTAATTTTCTTCGGGGAGCATGGTTGCCTGATAAGCCCCCAGATCGGGGCTCGATGTTCGATTGACACCTAAAAGATCCAGTGGCACCTGTGAAGCGGTATTTGAATCTCCTAATCCCAAGCCCTCTGAAGCTAATCCAATTTGAAATTGATTGGCTGAAGGGTTTAGAAAATCAGGATTTGCATTAAATAGCATATTTTCAAAAAGGTTGAAATTGTCAAAGTCGTAAAGTGGATTTTCCGAAAATTGATTGTTTACATCATTAAACTGAAGCAAACAATTAGTAAAGCTATAATTAAGCTGAGCAGCATCATTTTGCTGCAAGAATAGCTCTAAATTATTATCACCTTCGATAATGCAATTGGCAAAATGTGCTTGAACAAGGTCACTTGTAAAGAAGCTTCCATCTTGCAACTCAACAAAATTATTAATGAGTAAGGTCGGGAAAGAGCGAGTTCCATTAAAATAGTTCGCAAACGTACAATGCTTAAAATTGTAGGTGCCGCCAATACTTAAAAAAGCAGATGAGCGTGCGGCACTGCCAAAGACAGTATTTTCAGCTTCGATAGTCGCGGTACGTGCCACCATACCAAAGTCTGAATGGTTAAATAGTTGACTATTCTTTATAATTAATGTTGGGTTTCCTTCTCCATCATTATTATCAACTAAAAGACCGATCGTCCCATTTTTAATAGTTGCATAGTTTATTTGATTGTTGGTGCTTCCATCAGTTAACCAAATGGCTCCCCACTGCCCGGCAACATCATCAAATGAACTTTCTAGCCTATCGCCTTCAAAAATCACCTCATTTTCAAGCAAGGTCTGGTCACTACTTAATGAACCATTTACTTGAATACTACCATTATTACCAACAATAATACCTGAATCTCTATGAAAATGAATTCGAGATCCGGCTTCAATGTTTAACACTTTATCGGCACCTACAGCTGCATAGCCGTAGATGACATAGGGCTTTTCGCTAGAAAAGTTCAACTCAGAATCATCAAGTAAAAAACCTTCTATTTCGGTCTCACTTGGTGTACCTACCCCCAGAATAAGACTTTCAGTGGTGCCATCATCAAAACGTTCTGGAAATAAAAAAACCGCATCCTTTACCAACGAAACAAGTTCAACCTCTTGTTGATTGGGGGCTTGGTCAAACTGTATAGCATCGGTATATAAAAACTCAAGATTTCCAGAAGCAACCTCTTCGATATCAATAGTGGTTTCGACAAAAACGAAAATACTGTCTTTTGCTAAAATGGTAATATCTTCAAAGCTAGTACCCGCAATACCATCTACACTTAATCTAATTTTACTATTGTTGCCTTCACGTAGACTAATGGTCGGTATTGAAATATCGTTGTCAGAACGGTTATAAACTTTTAGATTAAACGTACTGGAGCCAATATTGGTAAATACAGTGTCTAGATATACGGTATCCTTAGAAAAAGATAAAGTTCCGCTGCTTGGCACAGTATCAAAGTCTTTTCTGCAAGAGCTCCATAGCATAAACAACAATAGCGTAGAGAGCAGCCAGGCTATTTTTTTAACTTTTACGATATGCTCTGTTTTTGTTTTCAAATAATTAATTAAAGATTAGATGAACATTGCGATCATTTCATCATTCATTCTTGCCGGTTTTTGTGTTGCTCTATTCAGCATACACCAGTTAGTAACAGTCTTACAAACTAAGGTTTGATCTTCTTCTTTTATTATTTCAACAATACGGGTTGAAATAGCCCCACGCATTTTTTGAACGTAAGTGGTTATCAGCAATTTTTCACCTAAAAAAGCGGGGTTTTTGTAGCTAATATGATGATCCATCGCAAACCAAACCACCTCTTTTTTGTCTTTTTGTGTCGCCACCAGTTCCCAATGCTCCTTAGCGATATCTTGAACCCACAGTAGGTAACGTACATTGTTTACATGTTTGTTTTCATCAAGATCATTGTTGGTGACGATAATTTGTTTACTGTGTTGTTTCATTAATTATCGCTCGATCAATTCGACTTCAAACAATGTATCCCAATATTTACCGGTAACAAATAGTGTCTTCTTGGTTGGGTGGTAGGCAATACCATTTAAAACATCTAATTGATCATGTTGAGATACCTTCTCTTTTAGCCCTCCAAAATTAATAACACCTTCTACTGCGCCATTTTTAGGATTGATAATTACCGCAACTTCTCTATTGGGTTGCCAGGTATTAGCATATATTTTGCCATTGACCCATTCCAGCTCATTAATGTCTTTTAAAATTTTGTTATTAGTGCAAACTTGAATGGAACCTTCCTCAATTAACGTATCTGGATTAAGACGCCAAATATGAGCTGTACCATCTGATTTATAAAGAGTATTACCATCATTACAAAAGCCCCAACCTTCTTTACTTTGCCCATATTGAAAGCTTTCTTTTTTCTCAAGACTAATGGGATCGTAAACAAAGCCGATACCTGCTTGCCAAGTTAGCGCGTACAATTTGTTATTTAAAATCGTAATTCCTTCTCCGAAATGATTGGCTGCCAGATCAGCTTTCCTGTTTACAGATCCTGATTTTAAGTCAACTATACGTATTGACGAAGCGCCACGCTTTCCGGTACTTTCGTATAACGTATCGCCTTTAAATTCTAAACCTTGTGTAAAGGCCTTTATATCATGCGGATATTCGTTGATGACTTTGTAGCCATACACCTTTGGTTTCTCACTTGAAAAAATACTGACTGGTAGTCGAACTAACTCGACCTCATTATCATGGTAAATAGAAAAGAGAACATCATGTTTACCAAGTGGTGCATTATTTAGAGAAAGTTCAAAGTTAGAAGAGGTAGTAACCTGATCTTCACTTTCACCATCAATTTTATAGGTAATAGAATCGACAGTGATACCTTTGTTATTCACCAAACTGAAACGCAACACATCATTTGTGTTAATATGCTTTTTTTTGGTTAGCAATTGTACCGCAAAATTCGATCCTCTTGCTTTTTTTCCACCATTGCAGGAAAATTGGAGGCCAAATGTCACTAGGATCAGCGTTATTCTAAAAACCTTCATTATTTCATTTAAATTTTAGGCAATTTATTCATTTTACTCTTTAATAATAGTATGATAAGCCCTTTTTAATTTGAATTATCAATAGTTTTTTCAACTTTTTATTAGATAACTATCACATATTAAAATGAATAGTTAAAGGAGCTTCAAAAAGTTAAATTTAAGTCTAATAATTGCCTGCTAGATTTTAAATTGTAGTATCTTTGCAGTCGGCAAGTCCTACACAACCAGCTCCTGTTGAATCCCCCAGGGTGGGAACACAGCAAGGGTAGACGGTCGTAGCGGTGTGATGTAGGTCGCTTGCCTTTTTTTGTGCCCTATTTTTAAGTATTAAGTTGATGTAATTTTACTTTTCTTTGCAACTTAATTCCAACATTAGTTTATGCCGAAAGTAGTTTTAATTACCGGAGCCTCTTCAGGAATTGGTAAAAGCATTGCACTTTTTTTAAAAGACAAAGGTTTTGTCATATATGGTACCAGTCGAAATCCTGATCAGTTTACTGATGGGAATGCTTTCAAATTACTTCAATTGGATGTAACAAAACAGGATACGATCCAGAATACAGTAAATACGGTCATAGCTGAGCAGGGTAAGCTCGATGTATTAATTAACAATGCAGGGATGGGGATTACTGGCCCAATTGAAGAGACCCCTATTGAAGAAATGAAGTTTGCTTTCGACACCAATTTCTATGGCCCCATTAGCGTTATGAAAGCGGTTTTGCCACATATGCGTAAGCAAGGTAGTGGACTAATAGTTAATATTACTTCTATTGCCGGATATATGGGATTACCGTTTAGAGGTGTTTACTCAGCTACTAAGGGGGCATTAGAATTAATTACCGAGGCAATGCGGATGGAGACCAAAGCATTTGGTATTCAAATCACCAATGTAGCTCCGGGAGATTTTGCTACCAATATTGCATCTGGTCGCTACCATACTCCTGTTTTTGATGATTCGCCCTATAAGGAAACTTATGGAATGTCGCTTAAAGAAATGGATGCGCATGTCGATCAGGGAGGTGATCCAAATGATGTTGCGAAACAAGTGTATAAAATCATTCTGACGAAAAAGCCTAGAATACACTATAAAGTAGGGGCTTTCATGCAAAAATTTTCAATAGTGTTAAAACGGGCGCTACCAGATAAGGTGTATGAAAAATTGTTGGTAAACCATTATAAACTGTAAATAAAAACACAGTTTAATGTGACTTAATTACTGATTAACTGTTTACTTTTACACCATTAATTTGCTAAACAAATAATAAGCACAACAACTATGAAATTTTTTATCGATACCGCAAACCTTGATCAAATAAAGGAAGCTCAAGCACTTGGTATTTTAGATGGTGTAACCACCAATCCGTCCTTAATGGCTAAAGAAGGTATTACAGGTCAGGATAATATCATTAATCACTATAAAGCAATTTGTGAGATCGTTGATGGTGATGTATCCGCAGAGGTAATATCTACGGATTATGAGGGAATTATAAAAGAAGGCGAGGCGTTAGCAGCCTTGCATCCTCAAATTGTTGTAAAAGTGCCAATGATCAAAGAAGGGGTAAAGGCAATAAAACATTTTAGCGACAAAGGAATAAGAACTAATTGCACTTTGATTTTTTCAGCAGGGCAGGCGTTATTGGCTGCTAAGGCAGGTGCCACCTATGTGTCTCCATTTATTGGTCGTTTAGATGATATTTCTACTGACGGGTTGAACCTGATCGCTGAAATTCGCTTAATTTTTGATAATTATGCTTTTGAAACAGAAATTTTGGCAGCTTCAGTACGCCATACTATGCATGTAATTGATTGCGCTAAAATCGGAGCTGATGTAATGACAGGACCACTTTCATCAATAGAAGGGTTATTAAAACATCCGCTTACCGATATAGGTTTGGAGAAGTTTTTAGCCGATTACAAAAAGGGAAATGCTTAATACGCACTGATAGATTAACATAAGTAAAGCCCAAACTATTTTAGTTCGGGCTTTTTTTAGGCTCTGTGTTATAGCGTTTTTAATTATTATAAACTTTGTTGATTACCGCAGTTCCTTTTTTCTTATTCATTAAAAAAACATAGTTCTTTGAGCCGTTTGTAAAGAACTTTGCAGCGCTCCATCCAATGTCCGGTCTATTTAGATTATTGTCAAAGACATTGTCTCCAACTGTTCCGCTAGCGCTCACAAAATTTTGCTTGATTTTCCCATCTTTGTATTTCATCAAAAAAATGTATTGTTGATGGTTGCTACCTTTGAATTCGGCTGTGGTCCATCCTCGGGTCCAGGTCTTATTGTAAGTTCGCCCACCAACTAAGCCATTACTATTAAGTTTATAAATGCGGGCCTCTCCGGTAGACGATCTATAAAGAAAAAGATGCTTTTGAAAATTGGTTTGAAATACCTTGGCAAGGGACCATCCGGGGGTTCCGTTAGTTTCACGAATTTGAGAACCAATGGTCCCATTTGTATTTACTTTAAAAATTTTCGATTTACCTGTTGCAGTTTTCCTCAAATAGAGGAAACCGTTAGATCCTTGATTATAAAATTCTGCAATCGACCATCCCGATGTCCATTTTTTATCATAGACCCTAGGGCCGACTGTCCCATTACTATTAAATTTATGGATGTGTACGTCTCCGGTACCCTTTTTAAGTAGAAACAAGAAACTTTGCGAACCTCTTTGGAAAATTCTAACAGTGGTCCATCCAGTTGTCCATTTTTTGTCAAATATTTTAGCTCCTACGGATCCGTTTTGATTTAGTCGATTTATATGGACATCGCCCGTTTTAGACTTTAGCATAAAGAGATAGTTTGTATTTCCAATTTTAACCACTTCAACATTATCCCATCCTGAGGTCCATTGATATGCAAACAAGCCGGGACCCAGTAAATGTCTATTTGTGCGATTGGGATAGATGTTTCCAATTCCGATTTTATCAAATGATGAAAGTTCAGAATTCGATTTAACTTCGAAATCACAGCTAGTAATACTGTTGCTTATGCCATAAATCATAATTGATTTAGGGTCAAAACGAGTTGAATTGCCGATATTACGAGTAGATAGAGCTTCTAAATTACCTCGGGTTTTTTTCTCTGACCATCCGTTAGTTCTCTTATAAAAGGCGATAGCTTTTTTCCAATCCCAACAAATTCCGGCTGCAGGGTTTTGATGTTCGTGTTTTAACCCTAATGCATGACCAAACTCATGCAGTATAGTGCGTTTATATCTACTTTCGCTTATGCCATTTTTAATGTCGCTACCATCCCAGCCAAAATTCATAGTTTTTCCTGTAAAATTTTTAGCATCGGTTCCTATTTTTGACCACCACCCGCTGGTGGTGTCCATGCCTATGCGAATATCGGCCGAACTGCTGTTTGTGGTGAATTGAAATTTGATGTTAGCATGTTTTTCCCATTCTTTTGCATATTTTTTCACTTTGGCTTCAACTGTAAGTCGTTGAGCCTTTTTTGGTTGATTAGAAGATGAGACAAAGGCAACTTTTAATGTGGCGCCATTATCCCAAATTACATTCGGTAGTATCACTACGGCATTCGGAAGCACAGGAGGGAAGTCAAAGTCCATTGCACTACACATTTCAATGGAGTTGTTTTGTTGAAGCAATGTCGAGCCGATCTTTTTAATATTATTGTTTTTGACTGTAACATTTCGATTAAACTTACTAGTAGGTTTAATTTGAGCACTGATAGCAGAAAAGAACAATAGGAGATAAATTGTTGTTATCGTTTTCATGATTTCTAAGGATTTGTTCAACGTATATTTAATCCTTAGTGGTGTGAATAGGAGGGGAGGTTAACATGTTAGCGGTTTAAAAGATAACAGAAATAAAAAAGAGCCATATAGGCTCTTATTGATTTTTGGTATGTTTTTTTAGGAATTAATTCGAACTTACAATAGCCCGATCAGCATTCAAAATGGTAAGTTGTCTCTCAAAGTCGGCATCGAACAAATTTGCAAATGCATTGACGATTTTACCATTACCATCAACGATAATAGTTTTATGAATTCTAGGAATAATTAGCTTCTCTTTCATGCTTTCAAAGTTCTTAGCTCTAAATTGTGATTTGCTGTTGAAACTTGTGGTAGCTAAAGTATTCATCCACTTCTCTTGATCACTATTAATGTTAATTCCTATAAACTGTAGGTTTGGAAAACGATTCTGGTACTTAGTAATTTTTCTGTTTAAACTTCTAAGATGTCTTTTTTCATAAATAGACCAGAAATAGTAAATAGTACCATCTTCGTTTTTATTTAGGTCTTGAGTTGAAAGTTCATTACCATTAACATCAACAAGGTTCACTATTGGTAGCGGTTTCCCTTTTTGAACATTTTGAATATTGTGATACAAATCGTCTATTTCACGATCATACTGAGGGTTAGTCGAATATTTAAAGAACATGGTTAAGAACTTTTCATCATTCACATGTTCATGATTATCAAACAAATACGAAGTAGCTGTATGGCGTAATAGTATATTTTTAACCTTATCAGCCTTTACGACACTGTCAATTAGCTCCATTTTGTGAGTGCTATAGTGCAACGATTTGCTAGTAACATCACGATCACACAGATCATTACAATACTCATATGTAGCGCCGTTTACGTAAGACTTTAAATAGTTTATATATTGCCGATAATGACTGAGCATTTCATTGTTAAAATCAACCTCCTTACGAAATGCATAAAAATTATCTGGCATTTCATTGGCATTATCTCTACCAAATTTGTTTTTATGTCTAAACGGATAAAGCTCTTTTGTTCTATAGTGCGGATAATTGATAGTTGCTAAAAGTAATGTCTGGGCGTTTTCAGAAATTTCATTGTCAACAATAAATTTATCGAACTTGTTAAGCTTCAAATGCTGCATTGAATCTACCGCATTCATAAAGTGCTCCGGGGGAAATTCATACAGACTAAACGTATAATCCGTCTCTTCTTCGTGATCAAGATATGTTTCTAGCAAAAAGTTGTTTTTTTCCCCTCCTTTTCCTGAAAAAACCAACGATTCATCAAATTCAAAGGTATTTAATCTAAGCAAGATGCTATCACCGGGTTCTATATGAACATATTGGTACTCCGGACTATGCCAAAAATGATAAAGTCCTGGTAAAACTGAATCTATTTGTAGTAAAAAACGATTATTCTTATCAAGATTAATTGTATCAATTAAGGTATTGTCCTTAAAAAGAAGAACAAAATCCTCATTTGGATTCACAATTTGCCCACCAAAATATGCGATGTCACCCTTTCGGTCAGTTGATTGACCACAAGAAAAAAGTAAGGGAATAAGAATGAAAAAGTATAAGTGCTTCATATGCAATTGCTTAGCTAAAAGCATGGCGATATACTATTATGTTTCAAACAAATCTAACCAACCACCACAAACAGCGCTGTTAATAGGCTGTTAAATTACTTTCGGAAAAGTTAAGATATACATGGCATTAACGTTGATTTTAAATATTTTTGCATTCTGAAAAAAGTACGAAAGAAAAACTATGTTATCAGTTTCAAATTTATCGGTTCAATTTGGCAAACGAGTATTGTTTGACGAGGTAAACACTACGTTTAATCAAGGGAATTGCTATGGGATTATCGGGGCAAATGGTGCTGGGAAATCAACCTTTTTAAAAATATTATCTGGCAAGCAGGAACCTACTTCAGGGCATGTTCATTTAGAACCTGGGAAAAGAATGTCTGTTCTTGAGCAAGATCATTATGCTTATGACGAGTTTAACGTTTTAGAAACCGTTATCATGGGTAATAAGCCCTTGCACAAAATCAAGACTGAGATTGATGCTTTGTATGCTGACTATTCTGATGAGAATGCAGAAAAAATAGGAGAGCTTCAGGTGCAATTTGAAGAAATGAATGGTTGGAATGCCGATAGCGATGCGGCAGCGATGCTTTCCAATCTTGGAATAAAAGAAGATTTACATTATACCTCAATGGCCGATCTTGATGGTAAACAACGAGTGCGAGTACTGATCGCCCAGGCACTATTTGGTAATCCTGATGTGTTGATTATGGATGAGCCTACCAACGATTTAGATTATGAAACAATCGCTTGGCTAGAAAATTTCTTGGCTAATTATAATAACTGCGTAATCGTGGTGAGTCATGATCGACACTTTTTAGATGCGGTTTGCACCCATATTTCTGATATTGACTTCGGAAAAATTAATCACTTTTCAGGAAACTACACTTTTTGGTATGAATCTTCTCAGCTTGCAGCTCGCCAAAGAGCGCAGCAAAACAAAAAAGCAGAAGATAAGAAGAAAGAGCTTGAAGAATTCATTCGTCGATTCTCTGCTAACGTAGCAAAGTCAAAGCAAGCTACCAGTAGAAAGAAGATGATCGAGAAACTAAATGTTTCGGAGATTAAACCATCGAGTCGTCGTTATCCTGCAATTATTTTTGAAAGAGATAGGGAAGCGGGTGATCAAATTTTAAATGTAGAGGGTTTAAGTGCATCTTTAGACGGTGATACGCTGTTTCATAATGTAGATATTAATTTGGCGAAAGGAGATAAGGTAGTTGTGTTTTCTAAAGACAGTCGTGCGACTACCGCTTTTTATCAAATTATCAATGGCAAGCAAAAAGCAGATACGGGTGAATATAAATGGGGTGTAACCACAACACAATCATACTTACCTCTTGATAATTCAGAGTATTTTGATAACGAATTGAATTTGATCGATTGGTTGCGCCAATGGGCAACAACAGAGGAAGAACGTGAAGAGGTTTACATTCGAGGGTTTTTGGGGAAAATGATCTTTAGCGGTGAAGAAGCTTTTAAGACTAGTAATGTACTTTCAGGAGGAGAGAAAGTACGTTGCATGCTATCTAGAATGATGATGGTGCGTGCTAATGTATTGATGTTAGATGAACCTACAAATCACTTAGATCTCGAATCGATTACAGCTTTTAATAATTCGCTTAAAAATTTCAAGGGAACCGTATTATTTACTACACATGATCACGAATTTGCGCAAACAGTAGCAAATCGTATTATTGAATTAACACCTAACGGAGTTATTGATCGCTATACTACTTTTGATGAGTATATGAGTGATAAAAAGATAAAGGAGTTGAGGGATAAAATGTATGCCGTGACAGCATAAGTTCCTTAAATAAAATAGGTTAAAAACCCCGCATAAAGCGGGGTTTTTTATTTGATGGATTTTGGATATTTGTGAAAATATGGTGTTTAAATTACCGTATTGTCTTATTTAAAGGTCCAATTTTATTAAAAATAAATTTTTTTAAGAAAATTTAACTAAATTAAGGCTGACGTAATATCAACTAAAACCAAACTAAATGAAAAAAATTACCCTAGTAGCATTTGTTGCTGTGCTCGCCTTTGTTGTTTCCTGTACTTATGAAGAAGTTAATAATCAACCTGATACCGAAGCTATTGACATTATAGATCAAGACAAGCCATTAAATATTGAACAAATCAATAGCGCAATTCAAGAACAATTAGATACTAAAGGAGTTTTTGACTGGACCATGGCGAGTGATCATTTATTGTGGAGTGCAACACAACATAGTAATAACTTGCTAACTGTGGGCTACGGCATCAATGGGGAAAGTTTTAGTACCGCAAAAGGTCAAGCACTTGAAAGTATTAAAACAGAAATTTTGAATACCATATTAAAAAATTCTACAGCTAAGTCTACTGAAGATATTTTAATTTATGATGACGATATTTTAAATTACATCGATGTTACAGTTACTACTTTAGAAAGCATTGCTGAACTTAGAAAGAACAAGCAAATTCGCTATTTAGAACCGGAAGGATATCGCTTTTTTACCCAAGATCAAAACCAGGAAACAGGCCGATCTTCTGCTGGTTGTAGCCAAAGTGGTGTTAACATTCCTATAGCGGATTATGGAACCAATGGCAATGGAGCGAAAATACCTTGGAATTATTATGATCATAAAATTAATCAGGCTTGGGCATATAGTACTGGTCGTGGTATAGGAGTAGGAGTTATTGATACCGGATTGTCACCCAATCAACCACTTTTAGGTTCTCGTTTTGATGACTTTTATAGCGGGCGATACGTGCAGAAATATGGCACTTATGTCGATTCATTCTGGTGGTGGTCAACTAAGACTGATGGTCCAAATGACCGATGCGGACATGGTACAAGTGCCAGTGGAGTGATAGCTGCCCCGAATAATAACACAGGAGATTTTATAGGTGTAGCTTATGAAAGTAACTTAATTTCTTATAGAGGAACAAGCGATGTAGTACTTGAAGGTTATCATGAACGCAAGGGTGTTGCTAATGCTTTGAAAGCTTTAGCAAGAAGATCCGATGTTAAAATTATTTCAATGTCTATAGGATATCCCTGGTCCATTGGTCGTATTAAAGATGCCGTTCGCTATGCTTATTCAAGGGGTAAAATGATATTTGCAGCTGGTGGAACATCAACTAATTTTACAAACTGGTATGGTGTAATTTTCCCGGCAACGATGAGTGAAACAGTTGCTGTAACCGGAGTTGAGGAACGGGCGACTTATGATCGTTGTGATATTTGTCATGATGGTAGTAAAATTGACTTTACTATTATTATGGAAAGAAGTAACAATAACCACCAACCGGTTATAGGTTTCAACAATGGGGAATCTAGCAGTTTTGGTGGCTCGTCCACTGCCACGGCCACAACCGCTGGCATTGCTGCCTTGGTATGGGCTAAGAACCCTTCTTGGAACAGGAGTCAGGTTTTACAAAGACTAAAAGAATCAGGAGACTTTTATCCCAATAGAAGTAGTCGATATGGTTACGGAAATATAGACGCCTTGAAAGCGGTGAGAGGATATTAAAATGGGATTCGAAGAAATAAAAAGGCCCGTCAAGTATTTTGCTTGACGGGCCTTTTTTATTGTATGAAATGGGCTAAATATTAGCGCTCATTTCTTGTACTAAAGGTACTGCTTTATCCAACTCATCTTTATGAACAAAAATTTGTTGCATTCCGGCAGGGGCGCCAAAACCTCCTAGTCTTGCAGACTCAGCATCATCACGTACCACAGCAGAAATACCTAGCTCTTTAAGTCGACTTACTATCGATTGTACTTGAGCAAAATTTCCTGTATAAACTCGTGTATAATTGGAATCTGTCATCTATAAGTTTTAAAAGTTTGCTCGGTCATATTTACTATTCCAAATCATGGTATTAAAACTCTTTCCTAAGGCAAAACCGTAAAATAACACTACACCTACTACCGATTTAAGCATAAACAGAAACAACATCAAAAATTCAGTGTTAGAAGCTCCGTTTTTAGAGAAAATTCCCGTAGGAATCATACTTGTTAGTAGGTAACTCACCAGAATCATTACAAACATGAGATTGGGAAATGATTTAAATGGCATCATTAAGAGTTTTCTAAATGGATGAAGATCATTTCCCCATTTATGAATAAGATAAAAATATCCATTACCAATTGGAGTAAACAATAACGGATCATCGGCTTTCTCCAACTTAAATAACTTGGAAGGCGCTATTATTTTAAATGAATTAATTTCTATGTTATGATTTCGTTCTAAAGACTTTATCTCGCTGATAGCTGCATGAGGGATTTTAGATTTAAAATACTTAGAGTCTAAAAAGCGCAAGCGGTAATCAATGCAAATTTTCTTTATCTGACTAATATGATAGATACGATTACTATCTAGCAGATCGATATCAAAATTATTAGTAGAACCGAAGCGATTCCCTTTAATCACATTTTCTATACGTTCTTCTTGTAACCTATCTTTCTCTAAAACAGCATATACTTGAGAAAGAATATCAGTGTCTTTTAATTCTCGTTGTCGAGCTCTGGAAAGAGCTTCTTCGATATTTGTTTTTTTTAGGAGCATTTTCTTTTTCTTTAGCTCCACTAAATTAGTGCATTAGGATTTGGGATGCAAACAATATCAGATATGATATACCTTATTATCCGAATACTTTTTGTTTTTTAAATACCATTCTACAACGAATAGCCCAAGTATCAGTAATATGATCTGTACTATTATACCAACAGTTTCAGTGTGATTTAAAATTTCTGGATTTACTTCTTGATTATACCCAATTTCAAAAAGACCTTCGTATTCTTTTTTCATGCCTATAGCAGCCAATGTTACATTGGCTGCATAATGAATCCCAGTAGGAAGCGAAATACCATCGGACCAGATTGCAGAAATACCATATATAACTCCCCAAACACCCGGACCGATTAGCATTGTTAATATTGAAGCTGAATCAAAATGATATAAAGCGAATAGAATAGCCATTATCAATATTGAAAGTCGTATTCCAATCGCCTTATTCAACCTAATTAAAGGAAGCCCTCGAAATATAACCTCTTCCATGAATGCTAATGGGATTAATGCAAGTGTCCAAAAAATAAAGGAGATAATATTATAGTTTTCTTCTACATGAATTTCAAGATCAGTCATTATTATTAATATTCCAATCATTGAGATAGCAATTAAAAAACCTAAAAGGCATCCTATCAGAAAACGTTTTAGTGTTTTTGATTGCCAGTATAAACCGATATCTTTCAACGTTTTTTTCTGAAATCGAACGAAAATCCAAGACAGTGAAAGGGCTACTACTGTTCCGCTTAAACCGGTAATAAGCCGTTCGAATTTATGAGGCAACGTAATGGATAATTTGAAGGTTAATAATAAAATTGCTACAAATAGAGCACAAAAAAGTATTGATGAAAAAATGGCTTTTAGTTTCATGATATATTTTTAGTCCCATTTTAGTAAATAGGAAAATGAATATTAAGTTGTTGAAATATGAAATGCCTAATGGCTAGAATTTGAAGACATTTTCTTCTTTTTCCTTAGAAAAGGAATAGATAACGGATACCAATATTTTTGATCATTTAAAGCTCTAACTATATTGACCAGCGTTATTGTAATACTTAAGAGTAGTATCGCAATCGTGGCAATAAAATTAAAACCAGGAAGAATAAAGAAAAATACTAACGAAATAATAACGGTAAGGGTCACGGTAGCATGAAAGTTGACTGCAGCTCGGCCATGATCATCATAAATTTTGTTATCATCGGCTTTGTGAATCCATAAAAATAGCGGAAATAACACATTACAGAAAGGGATGACCAACCCTAAAAAAGGTGTCCCATGAATGAGTAAAAGCCATTTTTTTTGAAGTGTTTCTTCATTCGGATTGTCTAATGGCATTAGGGCATTTAACTCGATGTCCAATCCGACTGCAAGTAATTTTACTGTTTGCAGATGCGGACTGACATCACCTTTTTCAATACGTTGAATGGTTCTAACGGTAACCTGAGTTTTTTCTGACAGCTCTTCTTGGGTGAGGCCTTTTAATTTACGTTGATACAGTAAGTTTCTCGCAATAGATTGTTGTTCCATAGGACTGTTTTTGACATTGCAAAACTATTGCGAATAGGCTACTTTTATAACGACATTTAGATGTCACCTAGGTGTCATTTACTGGTTTTACAGGTGTTTCAAGATAATTATATTAATTATTATGTGAAAATGAAATGACCTTAAAACGAAGATCGGTAAGAAGAAAATGTTCTGAATGTAAAAGATACGATGGCGTTTAGTAATTATCGAAGTTGTGCTTCCAACTGTTTCTCGAAATTCTGCTGTAGCTTGTTCATGATTTTATCGATCTGTTTATCGGTTAGCGTTTTATTCTCGTCCTGTAGCGTAAAACTAACTGCATACGATTTTTTACCTTTTGGTAAGTTTTTACCTTCATAAACATCAAACAAACCAACTTTTTTCAGCAACTTACGCTCCGTTTTAAGCGCAATATCATAAATCTCCTTAAAACTTGTTTTCTGATCGATCAATAATGCAAAATCACGTCGTACCTCAGGATACTTCGGAATTTGGGTGAACATAATCTTGTTGTTTTTAAGCATTTTGATAACCACTTGCCAGTTCACTTCAGCATAAAATACTTCTTGATCAATACCAAAATGAGATAATATTGGTTTTTTAACAGTACCTAATGAAACAATTGTCTTAGTATTTGTAATTAAAGAAATACCTTCTCCAAAAATTTCATCGAATACTGGCTGTTCTTCAAAATGACTAATACCTAGTCGATTTAACAATGATGTAACTGTACCTTTTAGTTGAAAGAAATCGCTTTTCGTGCTACCAGTCGACCAATCGTCTGATGTCCGGTTGCCAGTGATAAAAAGCGAAAGTACCTTTTTTTCAATTCGTTTATCATTTATAAAATGATAGGTTTTCCCAAACTCAAATAAGTTAAGGTTTGATCGTCTGCGATTTATATTGTGAATAACAGCTTCAAGACCTGAAAATAATAATGATTGCCTTAGGACAGAAAGATCATTGCTCAACGGATTTAGCATGGTAATGTGGGCTGAATCTTTCAAATCGTCGGATAATGAAGTATAGGTTGGTGATGTTAACGAATTGGATAGAATTTCATAGAATCCTTGTCCTGCAAGTTGATCACCTGCTATGTTTTGTACCCTATGATCATCTAACTTATCAACATGAGCAACAGATGCATTAATTTTTGTTCCGAAAGAAATGTTGTTGTACCCGTACACTCTTAAAATTTCCTCTATTACATCAGCTTCACGAACAACATCAACCCGATATGCAGGAATGGTCAACCCGATTCCCGTTTCGGTAACGTTGTTTACTTTAATGTCTAAAGACATTAAAATATTTTTAATCTTTTCTTTAGGAATTTCCTCACCGATAAGCTTGGCAGTATTCTGAAATGAAAGAAATACCTGATGATCTTCAATTTTGTTTGGATAAACATCAATCAGGTCACTAGTGATTTCACCGCCTGCCAATTCCATAATCAAAATCGCTGCTCGTTTAAGAGCATATTCAGTGATGTTTGGATCGATGCCACGTTCAAAACGGAAAGAAGCATCGGTATTCAAACCGTGTCTTTTTGCGGTTTTACGAACGGAAACAGGGTTAAAATAAGCACTCTCTAAGAAAATACTGGTTGTATTCTCTGTAACTCCAGAACTTACGCCTCCAAAAATACCAGCAATACACATGGGCTTTTCAGCATCGCAAATCATTAAATCATCTTCATGAAGCGTTCGCTCAACGTCGTCTAAGGTGGTGAATTTTGTGCCGGGCTCTACGGTTTTAACGACAACCTTATTACCTTTTATCTTAATTGCGTCAAACGCATGCAACGGCTGCCCTAATTCATGCAAAACATAGTTTGTAGCATCCACTACATTATTAATGGGACTCAACCCAATAGATTTCAGCCTATTTTTCAGCCAATCGGGTGATTCTTTAACTTCAAGCCCAGAAATGGTAACACCACAGTAACGAGGAGCCAATTCTTTATTTTCAACCTGAACGTCAATTTTAAGGCTTCTATTTTCAACATGAAAACTACTAACCGACGGTGTAATAATCGTACTCATTACATCGTGCTGTTGAAGCCCTGCTTTTAAATCTCTAGCTACACCCCAATGGCTCATGGCATCAGCTCGGTTTGGTGTAAGTCCTATTTCAAAAACTTGATCATTTTCAACCTCAAAAACTTCAATAGCCGGGGTGCCTGATTTCAGATTACTGTCCAATACCATGATGCCATCATGATCAGTGCCAAGCCCTAACTCATCTTCAGCACAAATCATACCCTGACTTGCCTCGCCACGTATTTTTCCTTTCTTAATGGTCCAGGCTTCTCCCTTATCATCATAAAGTGTTGTCCCGATAGTTGCAACAGGAACTTTTTGACCCTTTGCAACGTTAGGCGCACCACATACTATTTGTAAAGGTTCTTTTTCGCCAATGTCAACTGTAGTTAGTTTAAGCCGGTCAGCATTTGGGTGCTGTTCACAGCTAATTACATGACCTATTACAACGCCTTTTAGTCCACCTTTTACCGACTCAAATTCTTCGATACCTTCTATCTCCAGACCAAGATCAGTCAGTAATTCTCCAGTTTTATCGGCACTCCAATCAATATTAATAAACTGTTTTAACCAGTTATAAGAAATCTTCATTCAGCGTAAATTTTCAAAGTGTCAAAGATAGCATAATGGCCTAAGTTGTCAAATATATCAGTAAATACTAGGGTTTGTTTTTGTAAGTTTTTTGTTGTTTTTTCGATTCTTTAGAAAACACGAGCTATGCTTAGATATTTAGTAGTATTATTTTCATTTATTTTATTGGTTTCATGCGCTGAAACCAAAACAGCTAATTCTTTGCAAAAAGGAATCTGGAGGGCTGAGCTTGAAGTGCAGGATAATAAGATATTGCCTTTTACTTTTGAAGTCAATGAAGATAAAACACTCACCATTTTTAATGCAGAAGAACGAATCTTAGTCGATGAAATTGAGATTAATGGGGATTCAATCACAATCAAAGCCCCTGTTTTTGAAGGTTATTTAGCCGGAATATTTACAGATGATACAACCATTAAAGGCGATTTTGTAAAGGAAAGTCTTGATCGCATCGTGCCGTTTACAATGAGTTATGGCAAAACAGACCGATTTGCAATATCAAAAAATCAAATGGCTGATTTAACCGGTGTTTGGGAGACAGTTTTTAGCCCTAATGTTGAGGAAGATCGATATATCGCTAAAGGTATTTTTAAACAAGAAAAAAGTGGGATTGTCACTGGTACATTTCGCACTACAACCGGAGACTATCGATATCTGGAAGGAGTTTTAGATGGTAATGAATTAAGCTTATCAGCTTTTGACGGAGGACACGCGTTTTTGTTTACCGCTACGGTTACGGATAGTACAATGACAGGAACTTTTTATTCAGGAAATCATTTTCAAGAGCCTTTTGTGGCAAAACGCAATGCGAACTACGAATTACCTAGTGATTATTCATTGACCTTTTTAAAAGAAGGCTATGATAAGTTTGAGTTCAGTTTTCCTGATGTCAATGGAAAGATGATATCTCTAGAAGACAATCGTTTTAAGGATAAGGTAGTTTTAGTGCAGATATTAGGCTCATGGTGTCCTAATTGCTTAGATGAGACTAAATTTTATGCGCCATTTTATAAGGAGAATAAGGAGCGTGGTTTTGAAATCGTTGGGCTTAATTTTGAATATGCTAAAACAAAGGAAAAGGCCATTAAAAGCATGAATAGATTGGCAGATAAAATAGGAGTGGAATATCCACTATTGTTGGCGCAGTACGGAACTTCGGATAAGGAGGAAGCAGCGAAAAAATTGCCAATGTTGAATCATGTATTATCTTATCCTACAACTATTTACATTGATAAGAAAGGTAATGTTCGTAAAATACATACTGGTTATAATGGTCCTGCAACCGGGGAGAAACACTTAGAGTTTAAAAAGGAATTTACAGCCTTTATTGGTGAACTAATAGCGGAGTAGTGGGTAGTATCATATAAAAAAACCTCCAAGATTTAGATCTTGAAGGTTTTTACTTTTTTCAAGTAAATTTTTCTAATTATTCAGCATCACCGGCATTACCAGCATTGTAATTTGTTCACCTTCATCTAAACCATCAATAGGAGTAAGAATCCCTGCACGGTTAGGAAGTGACATTTCTAACTGAACGTCATTTGCATTTAGGTTATTCAACATTTCAATTAAGAAACGTGAGTTGAATCCTATTTGTATATCATCACCTTGATAATCACAATTTAAACGCTCCTCTGCCTTGTTGCTATAGTCTAAATCTTCAGCAGAAATATTAAGTTCTGCTCCAGCAATTTTCAAACGAAGTTGATGTGTAGTTTTATTAGAGAAGATAGAAACACGTCTTGATGAGTTTAAAAACTGATTGCGTTCTACTGTTAATTTATTCGGGTTCTCTTTAGGAATTACCGCTTCGTAATTTGGATACTTTCCATCAATTAATCTACTTACTAATTCGGTGTTTTCAAATGAGAATTTAGCGTTGGAATCATTGTATTCAACCTTCACCTCCGCATCATTACCTGCCAAAATGCTTTTTAAAAGATTTAAAGGCTTTTTAGGCATAATAAATTCTGCTACCTCAGAAGCAGCGATATCTTCTCGGGTATATTTTACCAGTTTATGTGCATCAGTAGCAACAAAAGTCAAATTCTCGGGTGAAAATTGAAAAAATACACCAGACATTACCGGACGCAAATCATCATTACCGGCAGCAAAAATAGTTTTGCTTATAGCAGTTGCCAACACATCACCTACGATAGTAGTCGAGCTTGGATTGTCAAGTGAAACTGTCTTTGGGAACTCAGCACCATCTGCATACGCCACTGCATACTTACCATGATTAGAGCTAATCTCTACCGTATTATTATCCTGAACTACGAAGGTAAGCGGTTGTTCAGGAAATGTTTTTAAGGTGTCTAATAACAATCGGGCAGGAACTGCAATATTTCCTGTCGCATCCGATTCTACTTCTAAAACTGATGACATCGTCGTCTCAAGATCTGAAGCTGATACTTTTAAAGTGGAATTATCTAATTCGAACAAAAAATTATCTAGAATAGGTAGCGTATTACTGTTGTTAATTACGCCACCTAAAACTTGTAAATGCTTTAAAAGATACGTGCTTGATACGATGAATTTCATGTGAAGTAGTCTCTGGTTTAAATTACTGACAAATATAGGTAATCCCTTTGTTTGCTAAAACAAACTTATTAACATTTCTAACGGTATTTTTTCTTTCTGATGAGGTTAAATAAAAATCCAAAAACTGTTAGTGCAATTAACGGAACCACCATATTAACAATTTGCCATTTAGTACGTTGTTCAATCACTTTCTGTTGATCTAAAAAAGCAATTTTTATTTCTTTTGATCGAATATTTATCAAACCGTCGTCATTCAAAAGATAATTTACTGCATTCAATAGGAACTCTTTATTACCATACTGTTGTCCAGTCCAGCGATCGAATCCAAGTTCTAAAGGCCGACCTTGTTGAAATTGATTTTTTACCACATCACCGTCAGAAACAACGATCATCTTGGCATTCCTTCCATCTTCCATGGTCGAGTCCATCTTGAATGGTTTAATTCTGTTTTTATAAACTGATTTGAATTTTCCTTCCAACAAAACAGCCAGTGGTATATGTCCGGCAGTATAGCTCTGCAAATCCGGTTCTTTTTCTACAATGTCAAGTGAGATTATTTGTGGTGTTCCAACTTTTTTGGTTGCCGCAGAACTTTGCAGTAAGATCGTTTTCTTAATACTATTTTTAAGGGTGTCTAACGGATTTGCAAAATCAAATTTCACCAGATTAATATTATTAGAAATAGGGTGGTTAGTTGCAGCATCTGCCAGGGGCGAATAGAACCATTTTACAGGAACAAAGCGGGCATTATTGCCTTCTCCCGTAGCCAAGGTGATCGGAGCCGAGTATAAGTCGTTTACCAATACTGGATTTACTCGTACGCCATATTGAAATAGCATATCATTTAGGTTCAACTCCCTGTTAAACGCAAGTGCTTCCCCATTCTGCCTTAAACTATCTGTTTCCATATTAACAGCATCTAACAACCATAGACTGCTTTTGCCTCTCATGATAAATTGATCGATAATCATTTTTTCCTTATCTGAAAAAGCGATAGTGGGCTTGGCAATAATGGCAAGATCAAATCGCTCAAGATTTTTAAGGGTTTTTATTGGTTCATTATTCAGGGAATCTAAGTCGAAAGGTGCTATAAAGTACGATTCTTTTAAAGTAGATAAAAAGTCAATCAAATACCGGTCTTCAAGTTGTCCATTTCCTTTTAAAACCGCAATTTTTCTTTTCTTAGGATTCACCAGTCTGCTAAAACCATCAGCAAAAGCATATTCTAATTGTTGAACAGAATTGGCGACGCGTTCTTCCTGATTTGCTCCCAATTTATTTTTCATTAACGGTATACGAACAGTGCGATTTTGATAATTCGCAATGGCCCAAGGGACGATTAGTTCTTGCGAAGTTTTTCCATTTTCAGTGACTGTAACGTTAGCGGGGGTTAAACCTAGCTGCACAAGTTGTTGGGTAATAGCATTCGCATTTTCTTCTTCTTCAAATGGGTCAATAAAGTTGACTTGCACTTTATCATTATGATTTTCAAACTCCCTTAGTAACTGCTGTGTTTCTAATTGTAGGCGTTTAAATTCTGATGGAAAATCACCTTTCAAAAAGACATCAATAAAAACTGGAGAAGTTGCATTGTCTAGAGTGGCAATAGATGCTTCCGAAAGGGTATAACGCTGATCCTCGGTAAGATCAAAACGTTTATTAGCGGTAAAACCAAGCCCGACTATAAAACCGAGAAATATGATGGGTAAAGCATATTTTTTAAGGTCAATTTTCCTGTCTAATAACACCTGGGTGGTAATTAAAAACAGAAGGGTGAGCCCAATAAAGTAGCAAATATCAGCAATACTGATCACACCACGACCGGTACTTTCATAATGCGAATTAATACCTAGGCTTTCAACGAAAAGATCGGCTGAACCAAAGAGTTCAAAACCTGCAATACCATCAAATCCTAGATAAAATAAGAAGCACAAGAATACCCCACTAACAAATGCAATTATCTGATTTTGAGTAATAGCAGAAGCGAAGACGCCAATAGCCGTATATACTGAAGCAACTAGAATTAAACCAGTGTAAGAGCCGATTACACTGCCGCTATCAAATGAGCCTTCAGGATTACCTAATTTCGAAATGGTAAGTACATACAGTAATGATGGTAATAAAGCCAATAGCACTAATAAGAATGAAGCCAAATATTTTGCAACAATGATCTTAAAGCGCGAAATGGGTTTTATCAAAAGCAGGTCGAGGGTGCCCTGTTTTTTTTCTTCAGAAAAACTTCTCATGCAAACTGCAGGAATTAGAAATAACAGTACCCAAGGAGCTAGTTTAAAAAATCCGGACAGATCGGCAAAGCCAGAATTCAGTATGTTGAAATCTCCATTAAATACCCATAAAAATAGTCCGGTTACCAATAAGAAAATGGCGATTACCAAATAGCCGATTGGGGAAGAGAAAAAACTGTTTATTTCTTTTTTTAGTATGCTTAACATAAAATGTTATTCGGTTTTGGGGTCATTTACCACATAGAGGGTATCAACACTCCATGCTTCAGGTTTATCATTAAATAATGCTTTGGTAGCTTTCCAAACTTTTTCAAAATAGTCAGAATGTCTATAGGCATTTAAATGCGCTTCACTTTGCCAATGACTATAGGTAAAAAACAAGTTAGGAGTGTTTTTATCTTGATATAGCTCTAAATGATCGCAACCATGAAACCCTCTAATTTTCGACTTACTATCTTCAAAAATGCTAATAAAATCCTCAATATGCTGAGGGTTAAAACTCATTTTTACAATTCTTACCAACATTAGCTAAAATTTATAGTTATGGTATCTCTATAGTCCAAGGCATATAATGAAGATGCTCCGCCCACAGTCATTGGGTTACTTTTATAAATAGCGACTTCTAAAAATGAAGCAGAATTAAATACAATAAGTCCGCTACCATCTACTTGACGCTCGTTAATTGGAATGTCAAAATTTACAAAGTCACTATAGTTGTTATATATTTTGGTAAAACGGTGGTTTCGCACTGAAATTTCGAATGACCTGGTTTTTCCAATTTCATCAAACAGTTTTCGAGTAATGTTCGTAACAACATTACCGTAGTTGTCAATGTAAATAACGTTACCAATTATCTGATTCCCCTCGGTATTAATCGACGGTTTGATGGTGGTAAGCTGTTTTATTTCTTTGGCTTGTTTACCAATAACATCTAAAGTTCCGCCTCGAGCAATATGGCATGCGACTTTCACAAATACATCAAGTACAGTAAAACTGGTTTGCATGGTATTATGTATGTTAATCTCGACCATTTTTTCCGCAACAAATTCCGAACTAATCATTGAAACGATGCCATTATTTGCACAAATAAAATAGTGTCCATCCATTTTTAATGCTATATGCCTGTTTTCAGGAGTTAATTCAGCATCAATACCTATAATATGAATACTCCCAGCGGGGAAGCTTTTATAAGCATTTTGGATTATGTAGGCCGCTTCTTGAATATTAAAGGGAGAAACATCGTGTGAAATATCAATAACTTTTGCATCAGGCAGCTCCTTATAAATTGCTCCTTTAACCGCTCCTGCAAAGTGGTCTTTTTTACCAAAATCCGTAGTTAAGGTTATTATTGGCGTTGGCAAATTGTTGATATTTTTTTAATTAGGCAGATATAAAAAAACGTAAGTTTGTCTTATGTCATGGTCACTATAACAGGCTTCATAACATATATAGGACGAAAGTATATTTTTTCGATATAAAATTAAAGTGTTCTCGAAAAAGTTACCCACAAACAATGGTGTATATCCTTATTTTAATAAAGCATTAATTATTAAATAGATCGCATTTGAACGAACTTACAATCGAACTTTCTGAGATCACGCCAAGAGATTTCTTCGGACAGCAAAACGCAAATATCAAATTATTAAAGCAATATTTCCCTAAGCTTAAAATAGTTGCTCGTGGTAATAAGATAAAAGCCTACGGAGATGAAGAAATGTTAGAAGAGTTTGACAAACGTCTCGAAATGTTAATCGCCCACTTTGGTAAATACAACAAGCTTGACGAAAATGTGATCGAGCGGGTGCTGACCAGTAATAGCAGTGCAGATTATCAGACTTCAAAAGAAAGTGACGCTGTATTAGTTCATGGTGTAAGTGGCAGGTTGATAAAAGCACAAACAGCCAATCAGCGTAAATTGGTTGAATTAAGCAAAAAAAATGATCTTATTTTTGCTATCGGGCCAGCAGGTACTGGTAAAACCTATACTGGTGTTGCATTGGCAGTCCAAGCCTTAAAAGCAAAAGAAGTTAAACGTATTATTCTAACTCGACCAGCGGTTGAGGCAGGTGAAAATCTTGGATTTTTGCCAGGGGATCTTAAAGAAAAGTTAGATCCGTATATGCAGCCTTTATATGACGCATTACGCGATATGATACCGGCCGAAAAGCTGGAAGCACATATTGAAAAAGGAATTATTCAAATAGCTCCTCTAGCTTTTATGCGCGGTAGAACCTTAGATAACGCATATGTTATATTAGACGAGGCTCAAAACACCACCCATGCTCAAATGAAAATGTTCTTAACGCGTATGGGGAAAAATGCTAAGTTTATGATTACCGGCGACCCTGGACAGATTGACTTGCCAAGAAGAGTAATTTCAGGATTAAAAGAAGCCTTATTAGTACTTAAAAATACTCAGGGAGTCGGAATGATATTTTTAGATGATAAAGATGTGATTCGTCATAAATTGGTGAAAAAGATCATTGCAGCATATAAGGCTATCGAAAACCGCGATTAATAATATAAAATTGTCAGTTCAAGTGAATTTGATTGAATGTTTTTAAGATCAAATTAGTATCGAGAACTTTTATACTTTCAAGAAATAGATGAATACCATTACCAATACCAACTTCAATTTCCCTGGGCAACAATCAGTATATAAAGGAAAAGTACGAGAAGTATATAGTTTAGATAATGACCTTTTGGTGATGATAGCGACCGATCGTTTATCAGCTTTTGATGTGGTAATGCCAAAAGGGATTCCCTATAAAGGCCAGATTTTAAATCAGATCGCTACCAAGTTTATGAAGCAAACCGAGGATTTGGTGCCCAATTGGTTAATCGCAACTCCAGATCCTAATGTAGCAGTTGGACATCGGTGTGAGCCATTTATGGTAGAAATGGTCATTCGCGGTTATTTAAGTGGTCATGCGGCTAGGGAATATAAAGCGGGTAAGAGAATACTTTGCGGAGTATCTATGCCAGAGGGCATGATAGAGAATGACAAATTCCCAGAACCAATTATTACTCCAGCAACCAAAGCAGAACAAGGCGATCATGATGAGGATATTTCGAGAGAAGATATCCTGTCAAAAGGCATAGTTTCAGAAGAAGATTATTTGGTTTTAGAAGACTATACAAGAAAGCTCTTTCAACGCGGTTCGGAGATTGCGAAGCAACGTGGGCTCATTTTGGTGGATACTAAATATGAGTTTGGCAAAACCAAAGATGGTAAAATCGTTTTGATAGATGAAATTCATACTCCCGACTCATCTCGCTATTTCTATGCAGAAGGCTATCAAGAAAGACAAGAGAGAGGAGAAGCGCAAAAACAGCTTTCAAAAGAATTTGTACGCCAGTGGTTAATTAGCAATGATTTTCAAGGGCTGGAAGGGCAAACAGTGCCTGAAATGAGTGATGAATATATCAAGACAGTATCAGAACGCTATATCGAATTATATGAAAATATCATGGGAGAGGATTTTGTAAGAGCTGATATTAGTAATATTCAAGAACGTATTGAGAAAAACGTACTTCAATATCTCACGGCATAATGTAGAGGCTTCTAGATCAGACTTCAGTACTTTCTTTTTCGCTTTCCTCAGCCAAAAGTCTTAATCACTTACTCATTAATCTACTTCCCTCATTGCAGATTGTGGTAACCAAAGGTTGTATCTAGTTTAGTGTAAAATTCAAAAAGACACTAGGATGAAACGACTTATAACATTTTTAATTCTTGTTTTCATTACAACGGGAATTTCAGCACAAGAAATTAAAATTACAGGAACGGTTACTGATGCCAATGACGGCTTAGCATTGCCAGGCGTAAATGTGATGGTTAAAGAAACGATTAATGGTACTTCCACCGATTTTGACGGTCATTATGCCATAAAAGCATCGAAAGGTCAAATTTTAGTGTTTTCGTATATCGGTATGATCACCCAAGAAGTTGTAATATCAGATCAAACAACAATTAACGTATCACTAGAAAGTGATGATACAGCATTGGAAGAGATTGTGGTCATGGGTTACGCCACAAAAAAGGTAAAATCGGCTACTGGATCAGTAGTTGCTGATTATGCACCTGCAGAGTCAAGAAGTTCAACTAAAGGAGAGCGAAGACGGTACGAGCCACAATCCGGTCAATTAACAGCCGGTGAGATTAATGACCTAGAAAAATGGGAGGAGTGGTTAAAAGTGTCAAATGAAGATGAAGCAAAAAGGATAAAAAACAACTGGGGCTTCTTATTACAAGAAAAAATAGAGGTCTATGTGACCGATGAAAATGAGAATCCGCTACCTAATGCCCAGGTAACTATTTATAATGAACTTAATAAGTTAATCATGAGCACCCGTACCGATGTGTTTGGCAAAACGGTATTATTTAAAGATTCAAATGGTATTAAAAAAACTAAATACTATCGTGTTCAGGTTACTCATAATAATCAAATTAAAGGAAAGAAAATCACCAACGGTCATAAGGAGTTAAACTTTCAACTTACTAATGGTAAACAAGATAACAGCATCGATATTATGTTCACCATTGATGCTACCGGTTCAATGGGTGACGAAATTGCTTACTTAAAGGCAGAATTAAAAAACATAATGAACCGAATCGATAGTAGTATTGATGAAAAAAGGGTTGCCCTTACATTTTATAGAGATATAAATGATGAATATGTTGTTAGGGATTTCGATTTTGATACCAACATAAATAAGGTTCAAAAAAGCTTAGCAAATCAATATGCAGGAGGAGGTGGAGATTATGAGGAGGCTGTTGAGGTAGCACTTAAAAACAGCATGCAACAGTCGTGGAATAAGAATGCTAAAGCACGCATGCTGTTTTTGTTATTAGATGCACCTCCTCATTTAAATCAAGAAAATGTTGTGACTATTAAAAAACAGATCGCATTGGCAGCCGAAAAAGGAATCAAGATCATACCTGTAGTAGCAAGCGGTGCTGATAAGAATGTCGAATTTCTAACACGGTTCTTCAGCATAGCAACGAACGGAACCTACGTTTTCTTGACGGATGATAGCGGAATAGGGAATCCGCATTTAAAACCAACAACTGATAATTATAAAGTGGAAAGACTAAACTACTTGTTGGTACGATTAATACAAAAATATGCTGGTGTAAAAACAGATATTCAAATGGCCAGCAGATAATGATGTTGAGGTATGAGTTATGAGCGACGAATTTTGAAAAACACCAACTACTAATTACTCACTACTCATTACTCAATACTAAAGGAAAATACATTTGGTTGGAGGCGAAGAGCACCAGTGATCAGTTAGTTACTTAGTTGGTTTGGTGCTCTTTTTAATTTTCAGGTAAATACTCCTTGGGAATAGGCAAATCAGGACGTTCGCCCGTCCAATAAATATTAGTGACCCAATAACGGGTACCATCAAAAAATAGTTGAATACTATTGATGCCTCGGGCAAATGGTTCGGTATCAGAAACATTTTTAAATGATTCATAAGTACTCCAAACATGCACTAAGCTACCAAAAGTCTCCGTTTTACGATGAAGTTCCTTTTCAAAAAAGCCATTTTCTTCTAACCACTTTCCCGATAGTTCAATATAGTCTTTAGTAGTTAAATACCTCGGTGTGTTAGCACCTTGTCTATTGCGGCCTGAAGGAATTAATTTGGCATCGTCTAAGAACAAATAATTAAAAAGCTCCCAATTTCGCTTTTGTCCTTTCGGCCCCGAAATAACCGCATACAATGTTTCAATGGTACTGTCTAAAGTCGATACTTTTTGTAAATATTCATTTTCTTGGGCCTCACCAAAACCAAAAAAAGATATCGCTATTATTAGAACGTAAAATGATCTTTTCATGCTAATGTCTGTAGTTGTTTAATAGTTAAAGTTAATCATTATACTTTTTAAAAATATCAGAAACCACCTCTTCAATCTTTTCATTTTTTATCCTTTTTTCATAAAGGCTTGCTGAAGCTACGCGGACATCACAATCTTTTACCGGACAGCGCTCACAAGTAACGCCAACATTTACATGTTTTATTGCACGATCATCAATAAAAGAAATCTTTTTTTGCAGTTGTTTATTAATTAACAAGCCAAGACTAATACTACGAAATTGATCAGGGTGAAAAGGATCTTTAGTCGCTGATGCTAAAACTAAATACGATTGATTATCTTCTTGATAATGCGAGATCTGTAAATCAAAAGCATGATCGACGTTAGACTGTTGTAGCTGATGGATTACTTTTAACGAAACCCATCTTCTACAATAATGCTCGTTACTTTCATTAGCATGCGGCGAATGTTGATGCGTAAGGTGTAACTCTTTATTTAAGGAATATGATTCACTTCCTTCTTTATGAGTAAATCGAAGAAAAAACAAATTATTAAGCCCAAAATCTCTGGGTAAGATATTGGTCAATCGCTGGTAAACTGATTCCGGCGAGGCATTAAAAGCCTCAAATAATGAAAGGAATTTGGAGTTATCAAGCGCTTCACCGTTAAATATTGAAATGAGCTTTTCTGAGAGTGCTTTTCGGGGTAAAATTAATGCACCAGCAAAATAGCTGGCATATAAATTATTCAATACCTGGTCAAAATTTTCAAATTTGATCCAAGAAAATGTATAAAGGCGATCAGTAAACCCTAAAAAATTATAGGCAAGCTCCTTAGCATAGATAAACGCCTTTTGCGCATCATCAATGTGATCTGCTAATAAGAGGGTTTTTGTTTTGGGTACAAAAATAGATCGCAATGAATAAAGTTCCTTATGGGTTTTAAGATCTTGATCATTAATAGTGTACCCATATTCTTCGATCAAGATATCTTCAAGTTCATCTGTTTTTATCGGTTGTTGCAGGTTAATTTGATAGGCTTCTGCAAATTCTAGTACTTGTTCTTCTAAAAATTGAAAATAATTATTATTCGATTCCTGGTACGATCTAACAGAGGCTAAATAAAAGCTCTCCCTACTTAAATTGTAATGTTTTGCGATTTCAATGACCGTGCTTATAAAGGTATTGGTCTTAACAGGTGCTTCTGAAATAATATCGATGAGGTCAGATTCTTTTATGCCAAAGTGGTCTAAAGGAATTTCTTTTAAGATTTTTGATTGTAAAATTTCACCAATTGGAGCTAGGTTTTTATCTAGCTTTAAGGAAACGAGATTGTCATAGGGGACATCTAGTTTCTCCGATAATAATGCAATTTTATCAGTTTTGGGATACTTTTTCCCTTTTTCAATCTCATTTAGGTATGATTTAGACAAGCCAGTTAGCTTTGACAAGCCAAACAAGGATAGTTTTTTGTCAGTTCTTAACTGTTTTAACTTCAGTCCGAAAATTAATTTGATGTATTCCTCTTCCATAATTCTCAAACAAAGATATTCTTTTTTGCGAATTTATTAAAAATTGCGAAATAATAATATTTAGCGAACGTTCGCTTGTATTTATTGATTCTTTGTTTTAATATTGTTTTCTAAATAAGCGAAACATGGAACAGTTAGCAATCCAAACAGCAAAAATTCAATTTCATAACAGGATAACAAATCGATATCCTGAATTATTAACATCTGAGGCCCTGGAGTTTTTGGCGGCATTACAACTTCGATTTAATGAAGAGCGTCTTACTTTATTAAAAGCACGAAGAAAACAACAGCGAGGTTTTGATAAAAACGAGTACCCTGAATTTCCAAAAGAGACAAGGCATATTAGGGAGGCAGACTGGAAGGCATCTTCAATTCCGGACGATTTAATAGATCGTCGTGTTGAAATAACCGGACCAGTAGATCGAAAAATGATAATCAATGCTCTCAATTCTGGAGCTAAAACCTTTATGGCTGATTTAGAAGATAGTAACTGTCCGTCATGGAGTAACTGTATGGAGGGACAGCAGAATTTAATTGATGCCAATAGCGGAATTATTGAGTTGCTTGATATTAAGAAGCAAAAACACTATCAGTTGAATTCGAAGACAGCAGTGCTTATTGTTCGTCCACGTGGGTTACATATGAATGAAAAACATCTTCGAATTGACGGAGAGCATATGTCAGCTAGTTTGTTTGACTTCGGGCTATATGTATTTCACAACACTAAGATTTTAATGGAGAAAGGAAGCGCCCCATATTTCTATCTGCCAAAGCTTGAACATTATAAGGAAGCTGGTTGGTGGAATAAGGTTTTTGAATTTGCCCAGGAGTATTTAAGTATACCAAATGGTACTTTCAAGGCTACCGTATTAATTGAAACAATTACAGCAAGTTTTCAGCTAGATGAAATTATTTACGAATTAAAAGATCATATTGTAGGGTTAAACTGTGGTCGTTGGGATTACATTTTTTCCTACATAAAGAAGTTTAGAAACCATGATGGATTCATAGTCCCAAACCGCGATCAAGTTACAATGACCACTCCCTTTATGGATGCATATTCAAAGTTGGTTATTCAACGGTGTCATAAGCGAGGTATTCTGGCAATTGGTGGCATGGCTGCTCAAATTCCTATCAAAAATGATCAACGTGCCAATGAAAGAGCACTTGAAAAAGTAAGATTAGACAAAGAGCGGGAAGCGAAAAACGGACATGATGGTACATGGGTTGCACATCCAGGACTGGTTGAGCTGGCTATGAATGAGTTCGATAAGTATATGCCAACACCTAACCAAATGCATATAAGCAGAGATGACGTGAGCATTACAGCAATGAATTTGGTAGAAATCCCGCTAGGAACGATCACGGAAACCGGTATCCGTAAAAATATTAATGTAGCTATTCTTTACCTAGAAGCGTGGCTTAGAGGAAACGGAGCTGTAGCCTTGTATAATTTAATGGAAGACGCAGCAACAGCGGAGATCAGCAGAACACAGGTATGGCAATGGCTTCATAATGAGGTAAGATTAGAAGATGGTCGCTTTTTTAGTCTAGAACTTTACGAGCAGTTGTTAGATGAGGAGGTGGAAAAAATCATTACAGAGTTGGGGGATGTAACTATTAGAAATACACGTTTTGAAAGTGCGATTAATCTGTTTGATTCCTTAGTACGTAACCCGGAGTTTGAAGAATTTTTAACAGCACCGGCTTATCAAAATATCTAGATGACAATACAAAAAAAAGAATCCCATCAAAATGCGGTCACATTATAAACGGGATCCTTAAGAATACTTAAATAAATATCAATTGTAAAATTATGGAAACAAAAGACAAAATTCAAGCATTAGTAACAGATTGGCTTACCAATCCAAGGTGGAAAGGTATTGAACGTCCTTATACCGCTAAAGAAGTTATTAAATTACGTGGGTCATACACTATTGATCATAGTATTGCAAGACTTGGAGCTGAAAAGCTTTGGAAAAAGTTAAAAACACAGGATTTTGTAGCGGGATTAGGAGCTTTAACCGGAAATCAGGCTGTTCAGGAGGTTGAAGCTGGCTTAGAGGTCATTTACCTAAGTGGGTGGCAGGTGGCGGCTGATGCAAACTTAGCTGGACAAATGTATCCCGATCAGTCACTGTACCCCGCTAATAGTGTTCCGCAAGTGGTAAAAAGAATTAATAATGCTTTATTAAGGGCAGATCAGATACAAGTGGTAAATGGAGTTGATGATAAAAAAGACTATCTGGTACCTATTGTAGCAGACGCAGAAGCAGGATTCGGTGGTAATTTAAATGCATTCGAGTTAATGAAATCAATGATTGAAAATGGAGCGTCCGGTATTCATTTTGAAGATCAACTAAGTTCTGCTAAGAAATGTGGTCACTTAGGGGGTAAGGTACTGGTACCGACTCAAGAAGCTATTAATAAATTGGTAGCTGCTCGCCTGGCGGCAGACGTAATGGGTGTTCCATCAATCATTATAGCACGCACCGATGCCGATGCAGCTAATTTATTGACAAGTGATATTGATGATAGAGATAAAAAGTTTTGTACCGGAGAAAGAACTGCTGAAGGCTTCTTCCATGTCAAAAATGGGATTGAGCAGGGGATTGACCGTGGGTTGAGCTATGCTCCTTATGCTGATTTGATTTGGATGGAAACTTCAACACCTGATTTAGAACAAGCAAGGCAATTTGCAGATGCGATACATGAGAAATATCCAGAAAAAATGCTTGCCTACAATTGTTCGCCTTCGTTTAATTGGGCGGCGAAATTAAGTGAGGCAGAAATGGAAACATTTCGTGAAGAACTCGCCGCAATGGGTTATAAATTTCAATTCATAACACTTGCTGGCTTCCATGCTCTAAATACCAGTATGTTTGAGCTTTCAAGAGCTTATAAACTTCGTGGAATGGCTGGCTATTCTGAATTGCAACAACGAGAATTTACTTTGCAGTCAGATGGATTCAAAGCAGTAAAACATCAGGCGTTTGTAGGTACTACCTATTTTGACGCAGTACAAAATACGGTGACCGCTGGTACGTCAAGCACAGTAGCGATGAAAGACAGTACGGAGGTGGCGCAGTTTTAATTAGATTTTAGTTAGGTTAATAAAAAGGGATCGTGAAAAACGATCCCTTTTTTAATATATAAATTGAAAAACTCAAAAAGAATAGTATAAAATTTTAAAAAAATCTCATTTATTATGTTTAAAAAATCATATATATATAATAAACAGAATCAGGTATTAATTATAATATATGCTAAATTAGTATATTTATGCTAAATTAATATATATGTCTATTTCCAACTGTCCTAACTGTGGTTCAGATCATTTTGTGAAAAGTGGAATTATTAAGAATCGCCAGCGGTATCGATGCAAGTCTTGTTCGTATTATTTTACTGTGAATAAGCTTGGGAAAAGAATCGATGAATATTATGTTAACAAAGCTTTGCAGTTATACTTAGAAGGTTTAACCTACAGGGAAATAGAGCGAATTCTAGGGATATCTAATGTTAGCGTAATGAACTGGGTCAAGAAATATAATATTAAAAGACCTGCAAATTTTAATTATCATCCTACATATAAGATACTGAATGCGAGTGAGCTGGCTAGTTTTTTTCAAAAAAAAGAAAATATATCAGGAGCCGGAGTTGTAGTTACGGAATTAGGGGATAAGTTTATGCTTATAAAATGGGAGCGATTTAGGGATTAACTATATTATTAGCAAAAAACTATATTAATTTTTTGTTAGCAAATGAATTTGATGAGTTTAGTACTGCACGTAACTTTTTTATTTAGTACTAACCAAAATTCATTTTTTTATGAAAAACAGTTTAAAAAATCTGTTGCTAGTGTTTTGTATTGCAACAGCTTCTGTAAGTTTTGCTCAAGGAATCACAGAATATACTGGAGGTTTTAAAGTGAAGCTGAACGAAGATGGTTCTAAGTATTTTAGGATGATTACCTGGGGTCAATTTTGGGCTCAATATCAGGACGATGTACCCGATAATACAAGCAAACTAAACTTGAGTGTTCGTAGAGCACGTTTGTTAACGTATGCTCAGTTGAATAAAAAGTTTTTGATTCTAACGCATTTTGGACTTAACAGTCTTAATGGAAATAACATAAGTCCATTGGGAAAAGGTGAATCAGCACAATTATTTTTTCACGGTTTTTGGGGAGAATATCGTTTAGGTGAAAATCATGCTATTGGTGCTGGTCTACACTACTGGAACGGTATTTCACGTCTTAATTCGCAAAGTACTTTAAACTTTATGACTTTGGACAATAACCGACAGTCGTGGGCTACAATCGGACTTTCGGATCAATTCGCAAGGCATATCGGGGTGTATTTAAAGGGTAAACTTGAGAAATTTCACTACCAAATCGCATTAAACGAAGCGGTTTCTGACAACTTGCAGGCAACCGTAGATCCTGTTAATGGCGGGCCTGCCATTTACGCTGGACGCAGGCTACTAGGATCAAAAGATGCGGGCAAGACCTATGCCGGCTATTTTGATTATCAATTTTTGGATCAAGAATCTAATTTTTTGCCTTATCGTGTAGGGAGCTATCTGGGAAGCAAAAAAGTGTTTAATGTAGGTGCTGGTTTTTTCCTGCACCCTAGTGGTTCTGTAGTTGCTGACGCAACAGGTAACCTCACTGGGGAAGACGTTTCTATTTTTGCTGTTGATGCATTTTACGACAGTCCGTTAAGTGATAACGGGGACGCCATAACTGCGTATGCTACGTTTCAAAGCAATGATTATGGCGAAGATTTCCTTTTAGGTACTACCTATGCCACTGGTAATATGATTTATTCTCATGTAGGATATTTATTACCGGGTGAGCAAGGTAAAACCCGCTTTCAACCCTATTTATCATTTAATACAAGACAAATCGATGCCATTGATGACAACGCCACGCGATTTGGTTTTGGCGCAAATGCCTATTTTACTGGACACCATTCCAAGTTGAGTTTAGAATATAGTAACCAAAAGTTTGGTGATGCCGATGCTATTGGTTCGGTTACACTACAAGCAATGATTTACCTCTAAAACTATAATTATGACTGATAAACAAAGGGCGGTAGCCTATTGGAAAGAAAATTTGAAGTATTTATTAATTCTCTTGAGTGTGTGGTTTATCGTATCCTATGGATGCGGGATTCTTTTTAGGGAAGCGTTAAACGAAATAAGGCTAGGAGGCTTTAAACTTGGATTTTGGTTTGCACAGCAAGGCTCTATTTACGTCTTCGTGATACTAATTTTCATTTATGTACGATTAATGAACAAATTGGATAAAAAATACGGTTACGACGAGTAATCAATACTAACTTTTTAAAATTATAATTATGAGCGTTCAAGTATGGACATGGATTTTAGTTGCGGTTACTTTCGGACTTTATTTTGGTATTGCCATTTGGGCTAGGGCCGGATCGACCAAAGAGTTTTATGTAGCTGGCGGAGGTGTATCGCCATTAGCTAATGGAATGGCAACAGCTGCTGATTGGATGAGTGCTGCCTCATTTATTTCAATGGCGGGTATTATTTCTTTTGCAGGATATGACGGGTCAGTCTATTTAATGGGATGGACGGGAGGATACGTGCTATTGGCACTTTTACTTGCTCCGTATTTAAGGAAGTTTGGTAAATTCACAGTACCTGATTTTATAGGCGACCGGTATTATTCAAACACAGCAAGAACAGTTGCGGTTATATGTGCCTTAATTGTCTCATTTACTTATGTCGCCGGGCAAATGCGCGGAGTGGGCATTGTTTTTTCACAATTTTTACAAGTTGAAATAGAGTGGGGAGTAATCATTGGTATGGCTATAGTCTTGGTATTTGCTTTTTTAGGTGGTATGAAAGGTATCACATATACCCAAGTAGCTCAATATTGTGTGCTGATCTTTGCCTTTATGGTTCCGGCATTCTTTATTTCAATGCAGATGACAGGAAATATTATTCCTCAAATTGGGATGGGTGGTTCTGGTGCCGATGGTACTTTTTTACTTGACAAATTAGATGCCTTGCATACTGACCTTGGTTTTAAAGAATATACTACAGGATCTAAATCTACCTGGGATGTTTTTGCAATAACTTTAGCATTAATGGTAGGTACGGCAGGTCTGCCTCATGTTATAGTTAGGTTCTTTACCGTGCCCAAGGTAAAAGATGCACGTAAGTCAGCCGGGTTGGCACTATTATTTATTGCTATTTTATATACAACGGCTCCTGCAATTGCAGTTTTTGCACGAACTAATTTAATTGAAACTGTTAGTAACCAAGATTATGAAAAGGTTCCTGAATGGTTTAAGAATTGGGAAAATACCGGATTAATCGCATGGACTGACAAAAATGGTGACGGTAAAATTCAGTACGTAGAAGGGAAAGCGTTAAGCAGTAAAAAACCAAAATATGTGGATGTCAAGGATTCTGATGGTAATCGAGTTCCCAAAAGGGGGGAACATGGTCAGCGTTTAATCAGTAATGCAAGCGATGCAACTAATGAGTTATATGTTGATAGGGACATTATGGTGCTTGCAAATCCTGAGATAGCCAAATTGCCCAATTGGGTTGTTGCATTGGTAGCGGCAGGGGGGTTAGCAGCAGCGTTATCTACAGCAGCCGGATTGTTATTAGTGATATCGACTTCCATTTCACACGATTTGATTAAAAAGCAAATCAAACCTAACATTTCAGATAAAGGCGAGCTATGGGCAGCTAGAATAAGCATTTTGGTTGCAATCATTATTGCAGGATTGTTTGGTATTTATCCTCCTGGATTTGTCGCCGCAGTAGTAGCTTTGGCTTTCGGTTTGGCTGCAGCATCATTTTTTCCAGCAATTATTCTTGGAATATTTGATAAAAGAATGAACAGACAAGGTGCAGTTGCCGGAATGATAGTGGGTATTACTCTAATGTTATTTTACATGATACGTTATAAAACCGGATTGATTGGCGTAATGGATCCACGACCAGCATCTGAATGGTGGTTTGGTACTTCTCCCGAGGGCTTTGGTACTATTGCGATGATCGTAAATGTTGTGATATCGGTTGTGGTATCTCGATTAACTCCACCACCGCCTGAAAACGTTCAGGAAATTGTCGAAAACATAAGGATACCTAGCGGTGCGGGAGAAGCACAGGCTTCCCATTGATTATGGTGTTAGTTGGTCATGGTGCTACCGTTATGTGTAGCACCATTTTTTTCTTAATTTTAGTTGGAACTAGTCATTTTTATCTGTGAAAAAAAGACATCAACAAAAATTCGTAATTATTTCACTGTCACTGTTTTTGGTGCTCAATGTACCGCTGGTATTAATTTTTGATACTGATGGGCAGTTTTTAGGTTTTCCAACCTTTTATTTTATAGTGTTCTTATTGTGGTTATTAGTCATTGTTTTATCCTACTTTATTTTAAACAAACACTATGAGTAACATTTGGGTCATAGCTACGATACTTATCTACCTATTTTGCTTATTTCTCATTGCTTTTTGGGCTGAGCGCAATGCTAGTAGTAAATTAATCAATAATCCCTATGTCTACGTATTATCCCTTGCCGTTTATTGCTCTGCTTGGACATACTACGGAAGTGTAGGTGTGGCAGCGACATCAGGAATAAATTTTCTAACAATTTATTTAGGGCCTCTTATTGCTATTCCACTTTGGATTATCGTTATGCGAAAGATTATTCGCATTTCTAAAACACATAAGATATCAAGTATTGCAGATTTTATTTCATTACGATTTGGGAATAATAGATTTTTAGGTGGGATGGTTACTGTAATTTGTCTTCTTGCCATTGTGCCCTACATTTCACTCCAGCTAAAAGCTATCTCAGAAACATTTAAAGTGATCACTGGAAATGATAATACTGTTTCCAGTTCTATTTTTGGTGATTCAACCTTTTATATCTCCGTTTTATTAGCACTCTTTGTTGTGTTTTTCGGTACATTGAATACCGACGCTTCTAAACGTAGAAAAGGAATTGTAACAACAGTGGCAGTAGAGTCGGTTTTAAAGTTGATGTTTTTTCTGGTAATTGGAGCCTACGTTACGTTCTATGTATTCGATGGGACTGCAGATTTATATGGAAAAGCAGTAGTTACAGATAATTTTAGAAATCTAAGTTCTTTCAACGGTATCGACAACGGTTTTAATTGGATGTTTACAATTATGTTATCGTTTTTTGCAATTTTTCTTTTACCTCGTCAATTTCAGGTAACTGTTGTTGAAAATAGTAATGAAAAGCACTTAAAACACGCTATTTGGCTATTTCCATTGTACCTTCTTTTGTTTAACGTCTTTGTAATTTTCATAGCTTGGGCCGGAAACCTCTCACTACCTGACGGGGTAAATAAAGATTACTATACCTTGCTTTTACCGTTGCAGCAAGATAATCTGTTTCTGGCATTTCTAGTGTTTTTAGGAGGCTTTTCCGCTGCTATTTCTATGATTGTGGTGTCAACCTTATCACTGTCTACTATGGTAAGTAACAACTTGATTATACCTTATGGTTATTTAGATAAATTTGGTTCAGGAGATTTGGAAAAAAATGCAAATCGCATTAAAACAATCCGCCGTATTTCAATTTTTTGTTTGATAATAGCGGCCTACTTTTTTTATGCTCTTTTTTCATACGAACTTTCGCTATTTTCTATTGGGCTTATTGCTTTTGTTTTTATTGCACAGTTAGCACCATCCTTTTTTATCGGTTTGTACTGGAATCGTGGTTCTTCAAAAGCTGCGATTATTGGTATGATTGGCGGCGTTGTAGTTGTGGCCTATATGCTTATAGCCCCTCAAATGACTACTGTCATAACAGGTAATACTAACTTTATAGATTATGGCCCTTTTAGTATTGAGTTATTGAAACCATACCAGTTTTTGGGTATCGATTTTTTAAATCCCGAGGCGCATGCTTTTTTCTGGAGTATGTTGATTAATGGACTACTTTTCTTGTCTATCTCATTAGCGGGAAAGGGTAATTACAGAGAGCGGAATTATGCTGAAATGTTTGTAAATAGTGAAAATTATGAAAATCTTCAAGAGGGCGCTTTTGTTTGGAAGGGGGAGGCCTACGTTTCTGACATAAAATCGCTGTTAATTCGATTTTTGGGGGAGCAGCGAACCAAGAGAGCTTTTGATTTGTTTAATAGGAAGCACGATATCTCTGAAGAACAGGAACGCGCTGACGCGCGGTTGATTAACTTTTCAGAGAAATTACTCACTGGAAGTATTGGGAGTGCTTCCGCAAGAATTTTAATTAGCAGTGTAGCGAAAGAACAACCTGTTAGTTTGGTCGAAGTATTAAACATTCTTGAAGAATCAAAAAAAACCAGATTGGTCAACAAAGCGCTTCAAGAAAAATCCGATGAACTTTCACAATTGGCAGGTCAGTTGAAAATGGTGAATTCTGAATTACTCGAGCAAGATCGAATTAAAAATGAGTTTCTTGATACAGTAGCTCATGAACTGAAGACACCAATAACTTCAATAAAAGCTGCTTCAGAATTATTGACGGACGACGATGAGATGCCAGAGGGATTAAAACATCAGTTTTTACATAATATTTCAAAAGATGCGGATCGACTAAGTACCCTAATTCATAATCTATTGGATCTTGAGAAATTATCAAATGACGTTGATCCGCTTAATATCAAACCGTATCAAGTTGATCAAACTATTGAAAAAGCAATAAGAGGGGTAAAACAAATCGCAGATAAGAAATCGGTCGATCTATTATTTCAACCTGATGAACCTATGAGTGCGTATTACGATGAAGATAGAATTATACAAGTATTAACCAATTTACTATCTAATGCGATTAAATTTACCGAAGAAGATCATGGTAAAATTAAGATAAAAGCTTATGAACAAAATGGAAATATCGTGATTGATGTAGAGGATAACGGTAAAGGGGTTCCAGCTGAAGACCAAAATTATATCTTCGATCGATTTTACCAAGCTAAACATCAAAACATAAAAAAACCATTGGGCAGCGGACTTGGATTAGCCATCAGTAAAAAAATTATTGAGAATCACCATGGTGATATTTGGATAGATTCCACTTATCTTAAGGGCGCAAAATTTTCATTTACTATCCCTAAAGAAACAGTATGAATAAAATCTTAATCGTTGATGACGAACCCAATATTGTAATGTCGCTGGAGTACGCATTTAAACGAAAAAACTTTCAGGTATTTATAGCTCGAGACGGTAGCGAAGCTATGGAGATTATGGAAAAAGTAGTGCCAGACGTAGTGATTTTAGATATAATGATGCCAAAAGTAGATGGTTTTCAAACGCTTAAATATATTAAAGGGCAAGAGAAATTTAAGAATACTAAAGTGGTGTTTTTAACTGCAAAAACAAAAATTGATGATATCGAAAAGGGATTGCAGATGGGGGCGGACAAGTATTTAACGAAGCCCTTTTCAGTCAAAAAAGTTATTTCAGAAATAAATCAATTATTATAAAACAAAAGTTACGTGCAACTAACAATGTTTTTTAATAGTAATACAAAAAGTTATGAGTAATTATCATATCAAACACCTAGAAGAATATTTCCAGGTATACCGAAAATCAGTTAGAAACCCGGAAAATTTTTGGGAAGAAATTGCCGAAGAGCACTTTTTATGGCGCAAAAAGTGGGACAATGTATTAAGTTGGGATTTTTCAAAACCCGAAATAAAATGGTTCGAAGGCGCCAAATTGAATATAACAGAAAACTGTTTAGATCGACACCTAGCTACTAGAGCCGACAAAACAGCGATCATATTCGAGCCAAATGATCCGAATGAAAAAGCACAACATATCACATATCAACAACTAAGCGATCGTGTAAATAAGTTTGCCAACGTATTGAAAGATAAGGGTATTAAAAAAGGTGATCGCGTTTGTATTTATCTACCGATGATTCCTGAGTTAGCTGTTTCGCTATTGGCGTGTGCTCGAATAGGGGCGATTCATTCTGTAGTATTCGCAGGTTTTTCTTCAACCGCATTGGCAACCAGAATCAATGATAGTGAATGTAAAATGGTCATCACCGCTGATGGTTCGTACCGAGGAAACAAAACAATCGATTTAAAATCGATCGTTGATGAAGGTGTTGCGGAGTGCACTTGCGTCGATGCTGTTTTAGTAGTAAAGCGAATTGGAAGTGAAGTTTCAATGGTTGAAGGTAGGGATGAATGGTTGCAACCTCTACTTGACAATGCTTCAACAGAATGTAGTGCTGAAGTCATGGATGCTGAAGATGCGTTGTTTATTTTGTATACTTCTGGTTCTACCGGTAGCCCTAAAGGGATGGTGCATACCACCGCTGGCTACATGGTATACACAGCTTTTACCTTTAAAAATGTATTTCAATATCGTGAAGAAGATGTGTATTGGTGTTCAGCTGATATTGGTTGGATAACTGGTCATAGTTACATAGTTTATGGACCTCTTGCCAATGGCGCAACCACAGTCATGTTTGAAGGAGTGCCTAATTATCCCGATTGGAGCCGTTTTTGGGAAGTGATCGAAAAACATCAAGTAAATCAATTTTATACTGCACCAACTGCTATTAGAGCTTTGGCAAAGGAGAAATTGGACTATGTAGAAAAACACGATTTGTCTTCTTTAAAGGTATTAGGTTCAGTGGGAGAGCCCATTAATGAAGAGGCTTGGCATTGGTATAACGATAATATTGGTAAGAAAAAAAGTCCTATTGTTGATACTTGGTGGCAAACTGAAACAGGGGGAATTCTTATTTCACCGATCCCTTATGCCACACCGACAAAACCAACATATGCAACACTACCAATGCCTGGAATTCAGCCGGCTTTAATGGACGAACAAGGTGAAGAGATTAAAGGAAATCAAGTAGATGGTAGACTTTGTATCAAATTTCCTTGGCCAAGTATGGCTAGAACTATTTGGGGCAATCATCAGCGATATAAGGATACGTACTTTTCTGCTTTTAACAATAAGTATTTTACCGGCGACGGAGCGCTACGAGATGAAGTAGGGTATTATCGTATTACGGGTCGGGTAGATGATGTCGTGATTGTGTCTGGTCATAATTTAGGTACCGCACCCATAGAAGATGCAATTAACGAACATCCGGCAGTTGCGGAGTCTGCCATTGTAGGTTTTCCTCATGATATAAAGGGAAATGCATTATACGGTTTTATCATTTTAAAAGAAGTAGGTGAAAGTCGTGATCGCAATAATTTAGGAAAAGAAATTAATCAAACAATTACCGAACATATTGGTCCAATTGCTAAGCTTGACAAAATTCAATTTGTTCCTGGCTTGCCTAAAACAAGAAGTGGTAAAATAATGCGTCGTATTTTGAGAAAAATTGCTTCCAAAGATTTTTCTAACTTTGGCGATACCTCTACTTTACTGAATCCTGATGTGGTTCAAAAAATAAAGGAAGGCGCCCTATGATGAATTAAAAATGAAACCCTTGACAGGATTATGGAGAAAATTCCTCTTTCTGAAGACGAACTTACTAACATTAAAAAAAGGTACAAGTACAATCTTGAAAAGTTTAAAAGAAACTTTGTTATTTCGACTATAGTGGGACTGGCAGCCCTGTTTGTGAAAACGGATGCTTGGTTTCGTCTTGGTTGGTATCAACCTGAAGAAATTCCCGATATACCACCTAGAACTAACCTAATAGAGGTATGGGGTGCAGTTCCTGCTATTTTTATCATATTGGGAGTTATAGGGATTATTTTATTAGTAAGCTACCGCATGTTTTTATATTCATTTCGTATGGATATGAAGCATAAAATAAAAACTCGAGGTGTTTATGAGGTGGCTAGAATTCAGTTAATAAGCCAGAATTATGCGAGTATGTTGGATGGTGACGATGCAATACTTCATTTTAAAAAGAAAGACGGCACTCCTGTAAAACATGTGTTTTTTAATCAAGAGCAAAATCCTGATTGGTTGAAAGCTAAGAAATTCATGATCGAGCGAGCACAATATTCCTATACCCATTTTAAAGAGGAATTGGTTGAATAGTTTGAAAAGAATTCCTTTTTCTGATAGGGTCAAATTTATTAAAGAAGCTATAAAAGCCCATAAGTTGTTGGTTGTGGGCTTTCTTATTTTTTTTCTTATCGGTTGCATTCTTATTTATGTAGGAACAACTATAACTGAAAGCAGTACCAAATGGTTTTTATATGTTTTCGGCGGATCTTTTATTGGATTCATGTTGTTTTTTGTTGGATTTACGATGCCCTCTAGTTTGCGGTATTACTACGAAAAGGCACTAATCAAAAAATATGGTGCTTTTGGAAATGGCATTATCACCAAGTTAGAAATCGAGGATCATAGTTATATTGATGATGAAAAATCTATTGAACAATTTCATTATGGTATAGGGTATTCATTTGAGTATTTGAACAACACCTATGAAGGCTTTTTTTATGTGTATCATAAAGAGTGTTTTGAAAAGTTAGCTATTGGCGACACAATCCCTATTAAATTTTTAAAAACAAAGCCTGAAAAATCTTTTCCTCGACGTATCAAACTCTGTAATGAGTTACAGTTAACTAGGGAGTTTTGCGCTGAAATTGTTACTGTTGATTAGTACAGTTTAATGTTAATAAAATTAGTCTGCAAAACATCTTGTATTTAGTAATTTCGAGGTTCAGAATGGTTATGTTATATAACGATAAAATACTGAATCCGCTACGCTGAACTACTTTATAGATGTCATATTACCAATTCCGCTTCAAAAGCTATTTACCTATACGGTAACAGAAGCAGAAGCAAATTTCTTGAAACCCGGTTTTCGAGTAGCTGTACCTTTTGGCAAAAGAAAGGTATACACGGCCTTAGTCGTCAATATCCATCGAAATCCGCCTGAGACGTATGAAGCGAAATCTATTCAACAAATTCTTGATGAAAAAGCGGTAGTTAGGGCTGAACAGCTTTCACTTTGGAAATGGGTTTCCAGTTATTATATGTGCAGTATGGGCGACATTTTTAGAGCAGCATTGCCTAAAGCATTTTTGCTGGAGAGCGAGACCATAATTTATCTGAATGCAGACAACCAAATAAATGAATCGATCTTAAGCGATCATGAGTTCTTGGTGATTGAGGCTTTAGGACATCAATCTTCTTTAAAAATTGAAGACCTCTGGGCAATTTTAGACACTAAAAAGATTTTACCAATAATCAATAGCCTTATTGAAAAGGAATATATTGCTGTACAAGAAGAACTATATGAGCAGTATAAACCAAAAGAAGAAAGTTATGTAGTGCTTCATGAACAGTATACTGCTGAGGAAAAAATGCATGAGCTGCTAGATGTATTATCACGTGCGCCTAAACAACGAGAAGTGGTAATGCGCTTGTTTACCTTATCTGCTGCAACCAAAAAACCAATTAAAAAATCAATACTACAAAAAGAAAGTAATAGTACAGCTGCTATTATCAAAACCTTGGTTGATAAAGGGATTTTAAAAACATTTAAACAGCAGGTTGATCGTGTAACTTTTGAAGGGGAAACAAATGAGATTAAAACGTTAAATGCACATCAACAAAAAGCCTTAGATGAGATAAAACATTCGTTTTTAGATAAGGAGGTAACGCTGTTACATGGGGTAACTTCATCAGGAAAAACTGAAATATATGTGCAGCTTATAGAAAAAGAGCTAACTAAGGGGAGACAAGTATTGTATTTGGTACCTGAGATTGCGTTGACAACTCAGTTAATTCAAAGATTACAATATTATTTTGGCGAAAAGGTAAGCATATTCCATTCTAAATATTCGGTAAATGAACGTGTTGAGGTCTGGAATAATATGTTGAATAAATCATCAAAGGCTCAACTTATTGTTGGCGCACGATCGGCTATTTTTTTACCGTTTTCGAATCTTGGGCTGACTATTATTGATGAAGAACACGAGGCATCTTATAAACAGTTTGACCCAGCTCCAAGATATCATGCAAGAGATACCGCTGTTGTATTGGCTAATATTTTTAAAGCAAAAGTACTAATGGGGACCGCTACTCCCGCTGTGGAAACCTATTTTAATGCAAAGCAAGATAAATATGGTTTGGTGAATTTAGATAGACGGTATGGCGATGTATTGATGCCAGATATAGAGTTGGTAGATCTAAAGGATAAGCATAAGAAAAAGAGGATGCAAGGCCATTTTTCTGACCGTCTTATTGAAGAAATCGAGGAGGCCTTAAAGAATAAGGAGCAAGTAATTTTATTTAAGAACCGCAGGGGTTTCTCTCCAATAGTTGAATGTGGTACATGTGGTCATTCTCCGCAATGTCCCAACTGCGATGTGAGTCTCACTTATCATCAATACAAAAATGAATTGCGCTGTCACTATTGTGGTTATCGTATGGCGATGCAAACTAATTGTCAAGCTTGTGGTGTGGCGAATTTAGATAGTAAAGGTTTTGGTACACAACAGGTAGAAGCAGAATTAAAAGAACTATTTCCTAAGGTTAAAGTAGGTAGAATGGATCTTGATACCACTCGAGGTAAACACGGTTACGAAAAGATTATCAACGCGTTTGAGAATGAGGAAATAAGCATTCTGGTTGGTACTCAAATGCTAACCAAAGGATTGGACTTTAGAAATGTTGGTTTAGTGGGTATAATGAGTGCAGATAGTATGCTTAATTTTCCTGATTTTAGGGCACATGAACGCAGTTTTCATCTAATGCTTCAAGTTGCTGGTAGGGCAGGGCGAACCAAAAAGCGAGGCAAGGTTCTTATCCAAAGTTTTAACCCGTATCATCAAATACTGCAACAAGTTTCTACGAATGACTATTTAGGAATGTTTACTGATCAAATTAATGAGCGACGACAATATGAATATCCTCCTTTTTTCAGATTAATCAAAGTAACCTTGAAACACAAGGACTTTAATAAAGTAAACCGAGGTGCTGACTGGTTAAGTACCTATTTAAAAAATAGTTTTGGGAAATATGTTTTGGGGCCGGAATTTCCTCCAATTGCTAGGATTAGAAACCAGTATCACAAGAATATTTTGATCAAAATACCGAAACAGCAATCTCTTACTAACACCAAAACACACATAAAAAAAATCAGGAACAGTTTTGAAGCTATTCCTGATTTTAGAAGTATTCGATTAATTATCGACGTCGATAATTACTAAAGATTTTCTAACGCGTCGGATAATTGTGTTTTCTTATTTCTACTTAAAGGAATTTGTTTTCCTTCAACTTCTACTGTTTTACTATTAAAACGCTCCACTTTGGTCAGGTTAATAATATATGACTTGTGTATGCGTAAAAATTTATCTGCAGGCAGTGTTTTTTCAAACGACTTCATGGTCGATAATACGATGATACCTTGATCGTTTGTAATCAGCTTAATGTAGTCTCCTAAAGCTTCAATCCATTTTATCTCATTTAAGAATACCTTTTTCTTCTTAAGGTTACTCTTAACGAAAATGTACTCCTGATCTTCAGGGTTTACCGCATGTTTTGCTTTGTAGCGTTCGATAACACGCTCTATCGCCTTTTCAAAGCGATCTTTTTCTAAAGGTTTATGTAGATAATCTGTTACATCATAGTTAAAGGCTTTAAACGCATAATCTACCTTTCCGGTAACTAAAATAACCTGCGGTGGTTCTTGCAAAGACTCTAAAAGGTCAAAACCAGTCAATACAGGCATTTCGATATCTAGTAGAATAAGATCTACATTTTGCGTTTTTAAGCCGTTCTTAGCTTCAATGGCGTTGCTGTATTCGGCTACCAAATTCAGCGCAGGGTGATTCATAATAAGCCTTGTAATGGCAAGTCGCTGCGTGGAGGAGTCGTCTACAACAATACAATTAATTTTCATGTGTTAAGATGCTATATAAGTGTGCCGCAATTTATGAAAAAATCGATAATAAGCAATAAAATACGACTATTTAGTTGTTTTAAACAAATGCATGTTGTTTCATGTAAGAATTTAGACAAATAGATCGCAGTATAATCCTTTTAAAATTGGTGATTTAGCGAAAAAAGTATTTAATTTTCATTGTCCCATTATGATCCGAAAATCGTTCGGTTTTTTAAAAGTGCTTAATTCCCATAATCTTATTGTTTTAATGATTAAAATTAGCTACTTTTGCACCCGCTTTTAAGTAAAAAAGCAATTAACATATTTTATTTATTATGAATCAATACGAAACTGTTTTCATCTTGAATCCCGTTTTATCTGATACTCAGATAAAGGAAACAGTAAAGAAATTTGAAGATTTTCTTGTTTCTAAAGGAGCTAAGATGGTATCAAAAGAAGATTGGGGGCTTAAAAAGCTTGCGTACCCAATCCAAAACAAGAAAAGTGGTTTTTATCACTTATTTGAATTCACTGTAGATGGTGAAGCAATTACTCCTTTAGAGTTAGAATTCCGCAGAGATGAGCGTATTATGCGTTACTTAACAGTAAAGCTAGACAAACACGCTATCGATTGGGCGGTACGAAGAAGAGAAAAGTTAAACATTAAAGCGTAACAAGTATGTCTTCAATAGAACAACAAGCAAAAGGCAAGAAAGAAGGAGAGATCAGATATCTTACTCCTCTTAATATCGATACCAATAAAGCAAAGAAATACTGTCGCTTTAAAAAATCAGGTATCAAGTATATCGATTATAAAGACCCTGACTTTTTATTAAAGTTTGTAAACGAGCAAGGTAAAATCTTACCTCGTCGTTTAACCGGTACTTCACTTAAATATCAACGTAAAGTTTCTGTTGCGGTAAAAAGAGCGCGTCATTTAGCGCTTATGCCATATGTAGCAGACCTTTTAAAATAATTGGGAGGGTAAGAAGATGGAAGTTATATTAAAACAAGATGTAGAGCAGTTAGGCTTTAAAGACGATGTAGTGAGCGTAAAAAATGGTTACGGTCGTAATTATTTAATACCTCAAGGTTATGCGATTTTGGCAACTGAGTCTGCTAAAAAAGTATTGGCCGAAAACTTAAAGCAACGTGCTTATAAGGAAGCGAAGTTAGTAGAAGACGCTAAGAAAGTAGCAACTGCTATTGCTGACTTAACAATTAAGATCACTGCCAAAACAGGCGCAGGAGATAAGCTTTTTGGTTCTGTAAACAACATTAATGTTTCAGAAGCTCTTGAGAAAGAAGGTCATAAAATTGACAAGAAGTTTATTACCGTTGCCGGAGGTAACGTAAAAAGAACTGGAAATTATAACGCAAAAGTTCGTTTACATAGAGAAGTTGTTGTAGACCTGCCATTTGATGTGGTAGCAGAAGCAAAGTAATTAACAATTTTTCTTTATAATTAGTATAAGAAGCCACCATTTTGGTGGCTTTTTTCATTTAATTTTAAACTAATTATAACAAGCAATTAACTCAATCAAAACCTTTATGAAAACAAGATTATTGTTCATCTTTATGTTGGTTTTTAGTGCATGTACGTTTGCACAGGTAACGACCTCAAACATAAAAGGTTTGGTCTTAGATGACCAAAATGTACCATTGCCGGGAGCGAATATTCTGGCAGTTCACAATCCAACGGGAACCAAGTATGGCGCTGCTACGAACTTCGATGGCCGCTTTAACTTATTGAACCTTCGTGTCGGTGGGCCTTATACCGTAACTATTAGTTATGTTGGCTTTAAAACACAGGAATTTACAGATGTGTATCTAACATTAGGTAAAACCTATAACGTCGATGCAGCAATGACCACCGATGCAGCACAATTAGATGAGGTGGTGGTAACGGGAGACCAGTCTGGTACTTTTGGTAATGACCGCACTGGAGCTGAAACTAGTGTGGGAAGAAGAGAACTTACTAGACTACCAACTATTTCTAGGTCTACTAACGATTTCACGAGATTAGAGCCTACCGCGAGTGCAGGGTCTTTTGGCGGTAGAAATGATCAATACAATAACTTTTCACTGGACGGTGCCATCTTCAATAATCCGTTTGGATTAGATGCTGCACAACCGGGTGGGCAAACGAATGCAACACCAATTTCTATTGAAGCGATTGAACAAATACAGGTTACAACAGCACCTTATGATGTAACGCAATCTGGTTTTACCGGTGCTTCTGTAAATGCCGTAACTAAGAGTGGTACCAATGAATTTAGAGGTACGGTTTATGGCTTCTTTAGGAATGATGACTTAACCGGAGGAAAGATCAACGGAGATGATATCACCAAAACCGGACTAGAGCAAACGCAATATGGTATTAGTATAGGAGGGCCTATTATTAAGGATAAATTGTTCTTCTATGCCAACTTTGAAAGAGATGACCGTACCGAGTTAGGTACTGATGGTTTTATTCCAAACAGAGGATCAGGAGCGATTAATGAATCGCGTGTTGCACTTGCGGATTTGCAGTTGGTTGACAACATTCTTCGTCAGGTGGTTGTGGGTCAAGATGCCCAAGGAAATGATATTTTTTATAATCCAGGCGGATTTGAAAACTTTAATTATGATTCAGAGTCGACCAAAGGAATTTTCAAATTAGATTGGAACATTAATGATAATAACCGACTTGCCTTAATCTATAATTTCTTAAATGCGTCTAGAGGTTTGCCTGCTAACAGAAATGCGATACAGTTTCGCGGCCCGAGTTTAGCAACCCTTCAATTTGCAAACGCCGGATACGAGATTAATAACAATATTTCATCTTTTCAACTAGAATTGAACTCGACTTTATCAGAAAAAGCGACCAATAAATTACAAGTTGGATATACGTTTTTTGACGATTTTAGAAATCCGTTTTCTTCACCTGCACCGAGTATCACGATTCAAGATGGGGCGGGAAGTAACTATATCATTGCAGGTCACGAGCCATTTTCTATCAACAATAGGTTAGAGCAAAAAGTATTTCAGATCACTGATAATATGAACTTTTTTGAAGGAAACCACACCTTTACGGTAGGCTTCTCTTTTGAAAAATTCCAGTTCGACAACTCATTTAATTTAGGAGCTTACGGAGCGCAAGGAGTTTTCTTCCCAACGGCAGGTTCCGTAGCGGATTTTCAGAACTTTGCTAATTCGGGCGGGTTACAAGCAGCTTTTAATAGCGCAATCGCAACATTTAATGCTTCAAATGCAGCAGGAATTGGAAATCCTGGAGGTTGGTCATTGGCCGAAACGAATGTAGGCCAGTTCTCTTTCTATGCGCAAGACCAATGGGATGTGACTGAAGATTTTAAACTGACTTATGGTGTTCGCTTTGACAAACCATTGTATTTTGATACGCGGGAAAAGATTCAAGAGAATATCGCTAGAAAACCATTTACCTATCAGCCTAACATTCAGTACTTCAATCCAAATACAGGGCAAGAAACACTTATTAACTCTGAGCAATTGCCAAACAACAAGTTCTTGGCGTCGCCAAGAGTTGGATTCAACTGGGATGTAAAAGGAGACAACACACTTCAATTACGAGGTGGTTCAGGCTTGTTTACGGGTCGTTTTCCTTTTGTATGGTTAGGAAACCAGGTACAAGGTTTAGACTTTTTCTTCTATCAAGCGGTCGATCCTGAATTCCAGTGGCCACAAGTATGGCGAACCAATATAGGTGTAGACAAGGCTTTTGATAACGGATTAGTACTTACTGCGGATGCTTCTTATACAAAAGATTTGAATGCAGCGCACGTACAAAATTGGGGATTACGTCCTCCTTCAGCAGCATTAAATGCTCCAGGAGATAACAGAGCACGATATGCGGCTTCTGATATTGGTAACAGTGGCTTCGTTTTCACAAACTCTGATCAAGGACGCATTATCAATGCCTCTATAAAGGCACAGAAAAACTGGGATAATGGATTGTATGCAATGATGGCATATTCGTATTTAAATGCTAAAGAAGTAAATTCAGTCGACGCCGAAATTACCGGTGATGCATTTGCAGGTAATGCGGTAGTTGGGGATGCTAATAACGATGTGTTATCTTTTTCTAGATATGGCGATACACATCGCTTAATTGGGGTTATTTCTAAAGAATTCAAAACAGGAACTACCATTTCAACATTCTTTGAGTATGCTCAAGGTGGTCGCTTTAATTATATTTATGGAGGAGACATTAATGGCGACGGTTCTTCAATTAACGACCTTCTTTATATCCCGACCTCGGCAGAAGTGCAGCAAATGAATTTTTCTGGAGCGGGTCAAGCAGAGGCCTTTGAAGCGTTTATTCGACAAGATGATTACCTAAGTGATAACCGTGGCAGCTATGCCGAGCGCTATGCGGGATTAGCACCTTGGAGAAGTAGTTGGGATATTAAAATATTACAGGATATTAAAGTAAGCGAGAATAATAAGTTTCAAATCAGTTTAGATATTTTAAACTTTGGTAACTTGATTAATTCTGAGTGGGGTGTAATCGATCAACCGGTATTTGATCAAGTATTAGGAGTATCTGTAGATGCGACCAATACTCCAACGTTTACCTATGATCCTAATCAACGAGAAACATTCTCAGCAAATACCTCGTTAAATTCAAGATGGAGAGCCCAAGTTGGTGTTCGTTATATATTTAATTAAATGTAACTGGCAAGATTTCTAAAATCTTGTAGCGGTTGATGAATAACATCAAATAATTTTAAAAAGGCTGTGCATAATCGTGCAGCCTTTTTACTTTTGCATCGATTTAGAAATGAGCTATGAAGTACGAGCGATTAACAAAAGAACAGTTTGAAGAGCTACACCAAGAATTTATTAATTTTTTGGCTACGCAATCGATTACTGCGGAAGAGTGGAAAGATATAAAAGCCAGTAAACCTGAAGTTGCTGAACAAGAATTAGATGTATTCAGTGATCTCATCTGGGAGGGCGTTTTAAGCCGGGTAGAATATTTAGAAAATATTTCTTCGAGTCAGATGCATCTATTTTTTTTAGATGATCATCAAATGAGGTTAATCGCTGTAAAAGTGCTGAATCCGAGTATCGATTTGACCACTAAGGATGGTTTCGCGTGGTTCAAGAAAAATTTCTTGACCGATCAGGTAGAGATGATGACCGCATCTAAATCATATACTGAAGACAAGAACAAAGACCGCTTTGAGTTGATTAAGAAAGGAGCAGTCATCACCAAAGGGGAATTATTCAATTGGTTTGATCAACTAATCAATGTTGATTGATTTTTTAGGCAATAGGCAATAGGCAATAGGAAAGGGGCAAAAGACAAGAACCAATACAAAAAACGAGATAGGAAGTAGGATGTCACCTCGAGCGGAGTCGAGAGGTTTTTAAGTAAAAACTTAATCCGCACTAAAATAAATTTGAAAAACGAAATCGGAAATACAAAAAATAACATTTAGAAGTTTGATTCGTTAACTTTTGACTTTCGACTTAAAACCAGAAACCTTAAACAGTTTAACTTATAAGAATGGCTCAAAAACCATCAGTACCAAAAGGAACACGCGATTTTTCACCGACAGAGGTGGCTAAAAGAAACTATATCATGCAAATCATTAAGCATCAGTTTGGTTTGTTTGGGTTTCAGCCTATCGAGACACCTTCGTTTGAAAATTCATCTACCTTAATGGGTAAATATGGTGAAGAAGGAGATCGCCTGATTTTCAAGATTCTGAATTCCGGTGATTTTTTAAACAAAGTAGATGAGCAGTTATTTCGAGAAAAGGATGTGAAAGTCTTAACAGGCAAAATTTCAGAAAAAGCCCTTCGCTACGATCTTACAGTACCATTTGCTCGTTATGTGGTACAGCATCAAAATGAGATTGATTTCCCATTTAAGCGCTATCAAATACAGCCCGTATGGAGGGCAGACAGACCTCAAAAAGGCCGTTTCCGAGAGTTTTACCAATGTGATGCAGACGTTGTTGGAAGTAGCTCGTTGTGGCAGGAAGTAGATTTTGTGCAATTATATGATTCGGTATTTACCGACCTGAAATTAGAAGGAGTCAGTATCAAGATGAATAATCGCAAAATTTTATCCGGTTTTGCTGAGGTAATGGGGGCGAAGGATCAGCTAATCGACTTTACTGTTGCACTTGACAAACTTGATAAAATAGGCCAGGAAGCGGTAAAAAATGAAATGTTGTCAAAAGGGATTTCGGAAGATGCCATTGCTAAAATGCAGCCTTTATTTGAATTTGAAGGCAGTAACGATCAAAAGCTCGATAAACTAACTGAAATGCTTGCAAGTAGCGATGAAGGTACTGAAGGTGTTCAAGAATTGAAGTTCATTTTTGACATGATTGGTGCCATTGGCTTGAAAACGGCAAAGCTTGATATAGATATAACACTAGCTAGAGGTCTTAACTACTATACAGGAGCGATCTTTGAAGTTACCGCACCCGATACTGTGAAAATAGGTTCAATAGGTGGTGGTGGGCGCTATGATGACTTAACCGGTATTTTTGGGCTCAAGAATATGAGCGGAGTAGGTATTTCATTTGGGTTAGACAGAATTTATTTGGTACTTGAAGAACTTGGGTTATTTCCAGAATCGGTTCATACCGGTATAAAGGTCTTGTTTATCAATTTTGGAGAAAAAGAAGCGTTATATGCAACGCAAGCAATAGCTAAACTTCGAAAGGCAGGTATAAGTGCAGCCCTGTATCCTGATACTAGTAAAATGAAAAAGCAAATGCAGTTTGCTAATAAAACAAATGTGGTGTTTACCGTAATGGTCGGAGATCAAGAATTAAAGGATAACAAGTACACCATAAAGCAAATGCACTCAGGTCAACAGGAAACTGTAGACTTTGAAAAGTTGAAATCTATGTTGCTTGAAAGTTAGGACTAAAAATATCCTGTAAGTAGTCTTCTAAATACAGCAATTACCCCTGCGATTAAAACGATAAAAATAAATACTGTTGCGATTTTAAAAACAAAGGCATGAAGTGGTTTCATGTCACTAAACGCTTGTTTGTACCAATTTTTAAAATAACTTATTGCTTGCATAATCCCCCAATTAATTAATCGAAAACCAAAAGTGTCTATAGTAAGTAACACTAAAAAAATGATTTTAGTATATACGACTAAGATAATCATTTGGATTATACTCAAATAAAAATCGGCTAACAGTTGTTAACAACCTATAGCCGATTTCGATTACATAAGGTTTGGCATTACATGGTAAAATAGCCAGTAAATAGTTGATAAAAAATGGCTACAATGCTCACTGCAATTATTAGCAGCAGTATACTACTTGCAGCTTTAAAAACTACTTTTTGGTAATTTTTTAAATTTTCAAATGCCTGATTATACAGGTTTCTCAATTGTAAAAATGTCTCCATAACATATGGGTTTTAAGATTTAGGTATCGCTAAAGTACATATTTTATCGATAAAATACAAATCTAAATCCCAATACGTTTCTTCAGAAGTGCTTTATAACCAGTTTAAATCACGAAAAATCCTGTGCTTACTCTATATAAAAATGCAATGATTCCGGCTACAACACCACCTAATACTAACCACGATAGTGTTTTCAAAAAATATATTTGAAATGTTTTAAGTTGTTCGAATGCTTTTAAATATGCCTGCTTAAAAATTGTTATAGTTTCCATAATCTATTTGTTTTAAATGGGTTTGTCATTAGTATGACTTTATAAATCCCATATGGTTTAATTATCTGATGTAACCAAATCGCGTGCCAAGATTAAAAATTGGAGTTTTGAGTGATGAGCGGTGATGTAATTTTCTAATGAGAATTAATAAAAAACAGCACCGCGTTTTTTTTGATTGAGATGATAATGTTTTTATATTTGCACCCGCTAATTCAGCAAGTATACTAATTAGCACAATGGCGAGGTAGCTCAGCTGGTTACCCGCCCGTACCGAACGGCACGTTCGGGCGGGGAGCGTTAGGTTCAAGCTCTTATTCAAAAATTGAATCTTACATATTTATGGCGAGGTAGCTCAGCTGGTTAGAGCGTCGGATTCATAACCCGGAGGCCGCGAGTTCAAGTCTCGCTCTCGCTACTTATTTATGAGGCAGTTACAAGGTTTTTGTAACTGCTTTTTTTATATCCATGATTCCCAAAACAGACTATTTTTTTGGTTTTAATTGATTCTTTTAAGTTCATACTTTCTTTTAGTCACTTCACTTTCCATTTTAGTCACTTCACTTAAAAACTGACTAATCAGGCCAATTTCCAGATATACATTTGTACAAGAAATCAAACAAAAAACTTGTATAACTATAAAATCTAGAAATTATGAATACTACGGATTATAGAAACGGAAATAACATTAGTGGATTTGGTTTTACGCCAATTAGCGATAGAAACCCAATAGTACGTTTCGTACTGAGAATGATACACAAAATTAAACCAGAAAAGAATCAATCAAAAGAACTATACAGATGGACGAAGTACTCATTTATGCAATGATATTTGTTTTGAGTATAGATGTAGTGCTTTTAGTTCAAATATTGAAACTTAAAAGTCGCATCAACCGCTTAGAGCATGATATTCCGATGCATTTTAGGAGAATGCATGAACTATAAATATTAAAACTGATAATTATGAAAACGATAAAAACACTACTTGGATTATTAATAGTATTATTTTTCACAAGCTGTTCTACTGTTCGAGTAACCGATATGTGGAAAGAAGAAGGACAGGTAACAATAAAAAACAAGAGGATTCTTGTTGTTAGCAATACTGATAGCAAATTAGTACGAATTAATTTCGAAGAGGATATGACTTGCCGTCTTATTGATGAAGGATTTGATTCTGTTGAGAGTTACAAATTATTTCCTGATTTGAATACTGACGAGCCTCTAAATAAACAAGAAGAAGATAAGCTCATAAAAACTGTAAAAGACAAAGGATTTGATGTCGTAATACAAAGCAAGTTAATTGATGAGCAAGAATACCAAAGAGTGGTTCAAAATACTCAGACTAATAGTATTACACGACCTATTTATTATCGATATAGAGGCCGGTTGCATGTAGGATTCTACGACACCTTTTATACTACATCATACCCAACGCAAGTAAAAGGTACAAAATATATTATGGAAACTGTGGTGTACGATTTGACTAAACCTAAAGATCAATTAGTTACTATAGTAAATTCGGAAGTGCATAATCCCCAGACCCTAAAAAGAACTTCTAAAGACTTTTCTAAAGAAGTGGTGAAACAACTATTAGAGTAGTTAGGTTGATTGTTTGAGTTAGTTTATTTATTGATGACTGGAGGGCGGAATATGGCCCTCCAGTTTTATTACAAAAAAAGATAGTGGTATGAATCATATTAGTATAAACAGTTTAACTTTATTGGTTGATTACCAAAAAAGTATCATCAATAAACTATTAAAGTTGGCAGACTCTAGCAACATTAAACCTTTACAATTATTTAAAATATCATTGTTAATATCAATATTATTGACATTACCTAGAGTATTAGCCTATTTAGAAATTACCGATTTGTTAGCGCCAACTTTTACCAGAGCAACAATAGCCGACACCGTTTTCCGCGGGGTATTTTATTTATTGTATTCATATTTAATTATACGTCTGAATTCAAAAGGCTATAATTGGGTTCGAAGGTTAAAAAAATGGCAACGTAATAGTTTATCACTACTAGGTAATTTCATATTGTTCGTAATTGCAACGCTGCTGTTTTTTCATTTATATGAGATATTAGTAGGACAAATCATGCCTGAGCAGGAACAAGGATTAATGTACTTTGTAAACTTTGTGATTTTAGTGGTATTATTTTTCCTTGTAAGTACCATTCAATTGAGAAAGATACATGAGCAAGATTTACTGGATAAAGAAGCATTAAAGCAAGAAAAACTAAAGAATGAATTAAATGCCTTGAAAAGTCAGGTACGGCCTCATTTTTTATTTAATAGCCTAAATTCTTTAAATGGGTTGATAGGAGATAATAAAGAAGCAACTACATTCGTAAATAAATTATCCTATTTATATCGTTATATTCTTCAAAGTAATGATAATGATTTGGTAAGTGTGCAGGAAGAATTATCGTTCTTAGAAAGCTATCTTTTTTTAATTAAAACACGATATAAAAACCGTTTTCAAATTGATATTGACATTCCTGAAAACTATTTAAATGAGCAAATCCCCTCATTGGCTTTGCAAATTTTGGTTGAAAATGCAGTCAAGCATAACGAAATTTCAGAAACAAACCCACTTCATGTTACCATTGATGTGGAAGATGATGCCATTGTGGTGCGTAACAAAATTATTGAACGAAAAACACTGGTCAGCAGCACAGGATATGGGCTTGTTAACTTAAACAAACGGTATCAATTGCTTAAGGATATAAAAATAAGTATAAGCAATACCAATAATTTTTTTACTGTAAAACTACCGTTATGCAAGTAGTAATAATAGAAGACGAATTAGCTGCAAGTAATAACCTTAAAAGGCAACTAGCTAATATAGACAGTACAATAGAAGTGTTGGCCGTGCTTGATAGTGTTAAGCAATCAGTTGATTATTTTTTGAGTACACCTAAGGTTGATCTAATTTTTATGGATATCCACTTGGCAGATGGTATTTCGTTTGAAATTTTTGATCAGGTGCAGCTAAATGTGCCAGTTATTTTTACAACAGCTTTCGATCAATATACACTAAAGGCATTTAAAGTAAATAGTATTGATTATTTGTTGAAACCCATTATTGAAGAAGAATTAGAAGCAGCTATACATCAATTTAAAAATCAATCAGAAGATTCCGGTTCCAACGTTGCTGATACCGTACAACAATTATTAGCTCAATTAGATAAAAACCAAGAGGTATATAAAAGCAGCTATTTGCTTTCTCATCGTGATGAATTAGTACCGGTAAAAGTATCTGATATCGCATTTTTTTATATCGATACAGGGGTGGTAAGAGCCGCAACTTTTGAGAATAAAAAGTACGTTTTAGATAAGAAATTAGAAGATTTGGAAAAGGAGCTAGATCCTAGGATTTTTGATCGTGCAAATCGGCAATTTGTGGTTAATAAGAATGCCATAAAAACTATAAAAAAATACTTTGGAGGTAAATTAATAATACAAACGGTTCCGGTAGCGCCAGAACGCATTGTAGTTAGTAAGGCAAAGGCACCAATAATAAAACAGTGGTTAAATACTTGACAAACATTAATTTGATTAGTTATGAGTTTTGAATCGAATAGCAAGTATTATGATGCATTTGCATCTATAGTTAAGATTACTTTAAGAGACGGATATGTAGCAGAAGAAGAAATGATGTTTCTAAAACATCTTTCGGTTAAATTACAGATTCCTGCACATGAATATGAAGATGTCAGGGAAAACTATTTGTACAAACCAATTCAACCGTTAATCACCTATAAGGAGCGTTTAGAAGCGTTGCACAGATTGACTCAAATAATCGATGAAGATTATACTATCGCGGGTGATATTCAAAATAAGTGGGTAAACCGTATGGTAGTCGGATTGGGTTTTAATCCCGTTAATGCCAAGTATATTGGTGGTAAAGCAATGGATTTAGTTAAATTGGGAGTTGATACTAAAAGTTTTGTGTACGAGATTCAAAATTTGAATAGGTAAAGAATACAATATTTTAATTATTAATATATTTAAGTTTTTGAGCTTAACGGCATTCAAAAAACCTTTAAAAAAACCTATATTATGAAAAAAGAAGCCCTCTTAATTATTGTGGTGGCTATTTTATCTACTGTTACGATAAGCGCTCAGACAAAGAAAGACTTAGAACGCCAGAAAAATAAGGTTAACTATTATTCATCTGAAGAAACAGATAACCTCCAAATTTGGTTTTCTGAACAAGTTGATCAAATGAAATTGACCGAGGATGAGCGCACTGAATATTATAGTATTGTATTATACCATACAGTTAAAATGGCTCGTTTGGACGATAAGGACAAAAACTTAACGGAGGAGGAGCAAAAATCAGAATTTAAGGTGCTTATGGACAAACTGAATAAAGAAGCAAAGAAGATGCTCACTAATGAACAATATAAGATTCATGAAAAAAGTATTCAGGAACTTGCAAATAGTGCATATGCAAAACGAGGCTGGAAATTTAAAAAGGAGAAATAAATGAAATATGTAGCGGTATTTCTTTTTTTAATGATAGGAGGTGTTCATGCCCAATCGAAAAATTCTAATGCTAGTGCTATTGAAACGCATCGTGTTTTCGCCAAAGACGAGGAAGCTTATATAGAAAAGTGGTTCTCTGAATTAGATGCAGAAATGAATTTAAATGCTGAAACAAACCATAAGTATCAGCAAATTTTAAATGATTATGGTGAAAAAATGAGTGCACTAGGTTACAAAAAAACATTCAGTAAAGCTCAAGTACTTCAAGCATTTAAACAATTGGTTAGAGAACAGAATAGTAAAGTAAAACTTTTGCTCAATGAAGATCAATTTAAAATTCATTTTAGAAAATACAAAATATTGACTTGGTCTGTTTCCGACAGGCTATACCAACAATAACATTAATGAAAAAACTAACCATTCTAATTGTATTATTATTCACCATTGCTTCCGTCTATGCCCAACGAACCAAAACGGTTACTATTGGTATTCTTGCGGATGAGACGACAGTCGAAAATGCTCCTTTACTTAAAAAACTTCAAAACGAAATTAAAGCGGTTGTTGGGCAAGATGCCAACATAGTTTTTCGCGATCCGGTACAGAATGATTTTGATTTAGAAAAAGCCAAGTCAAACTATCAGACTATGGAGTTGAGCGATGTCGATATTATTTTGGCTTTTGGTGTGGTTAATAATATTGCCTTGTATCAGCAAAAAAGCTATGCAAAACCGGTAATTGTGTTTGGGTCGGTCAATAATGATTTTATTGACTTACCAAAAGATCAAAAAACATCAGGCATCAACAATATAACTTACATCATTGCTCCACTTTCTTATAAAAAGGATTTGGATGCCTTTAACGACATTTACGAGTATAAAAATATTGGCATTTTGGTGGATGCTTACTTACCTACTGCACTACCAATAAAAGACCTTTTCGATACATATTTTAAAGATAAAACATCGACATACACTTTAATTAGTATTCCTGAGGACGGTGCTGTTTCTAATCTCATCGAGGGTACAGACGCTATTTACCTCGCGGGTGGGTTTGATTTGTCAGAAACCGCTTTTAAAACCTTAGTAGATGACATAAACGAAAAGCAACTACCCTCATTCTCTGCAAACCGAATGCAAGATGTGGAAAAAGGAATTTTAGCTACCAACCAACCTGAAACTAATATTGATCAGCTTTTTAGGCGTATTGCATTAAATGTGGAGTCGATAGTCAATGGGACCAATCCTTCGGAATTACCGATGTTTTTAGAATATAAAAATAGATTGTCGCTAAATTTCAATACGGCCAAAAAAATCAAGTTTCCGTTGCGATATAGCATGTTAGGAAACATTGATATGATTGGAGGAGAAAGCAATTATATTGATAATGACGCTTATTCACTCTTAGATATAATGAATGGGGTAATAGGCAAGAATTTAGGATTAGAAGCCGAACGTAAAAATATTGATCTAAGTACTCAGGACGTGCAAACTGCTAAAAGTAACTTTCTTCCTGATATTTCTGCATCTGCATCTGGTGTCTATTTAGACCCAAGAGTTGCCGAAATTTCTAACGGTACTAATGCAGAGTTTTCTACTTCAGGAAGTGTAGGTCTGCAACAATTAATATATTCAGAAGGTGCCGCTGCAGGAATTACCATTCAAGAAAACTTGCAAAAAGCACAGCAAGAAACCTATAACGCTGCTGAACTTGATGCTATACTAAATGGTAGCGTGGCCTATTTTAATGCATTAATTTTAAAAACGAACGCTCAAATTCAAGCGCAAAACCTAGAAGTTACTAAAAAGAACTTGGCCATCTCTGAACAGAATTTTCAATCTGGCGCTTCCGGTAAGTCCGACGTACTTCGGTTTCGAAGTCAGATGGCGCAGAATATGCAAACTCTTATTGAAGCCGCTAATCAATTAGATCAAGCCTTCTTTACCATTAATCAGCTAATGAATAATCCCATAGACTTAGAAATTGATATTCAGGATGCTGTAATTTCTGAAGGCCTGTTTTCTAATTATCGCTATCAGGATTTTCTAGAGATTTTAGATAATCCCAAGCTTCGACCCAATTTGGTAGATTTTCTCATTGAAGAAGCCAAAAAAAATGCTCCTGAATTAAAAAATATCGGTTACAATCTCAAAGCAGTGCAGCGTACTTATAAACTGAATTCTTCTGGAAGATTTGTACCTACGGTCGCATTACAAGGTCAGTATAATTTGACAATTTCTCAGTCAGGAAAGGGAGCTGTTCCTCCTGTTGGATTTCCTGTTGCTCCTGATGGTACTTATAACATAGGCTTGAATGTTTCACTTCCTATTTTTAATCAAAACCAAAGAAACATCAACCAACAAACAGCTAAGATCCAAGAAGACCAACTTGATGTTCAAAAAAGTAATATTGATTTAAATATTGAAACCAATATTAATGCCTTAGTACTTGATTTGACCAATGAAATTGCCAACATTCAAATTTCAAAAATTGCAGAAGAAGCTGCCAAAGAGAGTTTAGATTTAACACAGATTGCGTATAGTGAGGGGGCAGTTCCGTTAATTCAATTAATTGATGCCCAAACCAATTATTTACAATCGCAATTGGCAAGTGCGACAGCCAACTATAATTACTTATTAGCCTCAATGCAATTAGAAAGAGCCATAGGTTATTTCTTTTTGATCAATTCTGATGATGCTAATCAAGATTTTATTCAAAGGGCAAGAACCTTTATTTTAAGTAGAAACTAACAATCAATATATCAGGAAATGAAATATTTAGGTTACCCATTATTCCTATTATTCACAGTTTTCACTTTACATTCTTGTAAAGAAGAAACAAAAAAGAAAGAAGAAGTATTACGCCCGGTGAATTACCAGGTTGTTGGTACGGCCGATGCTCAAAAAATTAGATCATTTAGTGGGGTTGCAAGAGCTGGAGACGAAATTGAACTAAGCTTTCGAAGCAATGGAATAATCACAGAGCTTAATGTAACCGTCGGGCAGAAAGTAAAGAAGGGAGACCTTATTGCTAAATTAGATAATGTACAGGCTAATTTGGCGTATGAGCAATCGGTTTCTGCTTTAAATAGTGCCAATTCTGCCATGAAAACGGCAAAATCGGCCTTAGATCGTATCAAGTCGCTATACGAAAGTGGTAGTCAGTCATTAAGCGATTACGAAACAGCAAAAAATAATTATCAAACTGCTTTAGATCAATATGAATCTGCAAAACGGAATAAAAGTATTCAGCAATCACAAATTAATTACGGATTTATACGTGCCCCTAAAGATGGAACGATTGCAAGCAAGCCTGGCACTTTAAATGCCAATGTAAGTGCAGGACAAGTAATTGCCATTCTTAATGCCGGTGAACAAATTAATATAATGGTGGGTTTACCGGAAAATGTTATTAATAAAGTTGAAACGGGTATGGAAGTCGATTTAACTGTATCTGCTGTCGAGGGAAATTTGAAAGGCTCCGTTTTAGAAGTCTCTCCGGTGGTCGATGCTAATTCGTCTACCTATCCGGTAAAAATTGATATCAATCCTGCCAACTCTGCTATAAAGCCAGGAATGGCAGCGAATGTTACGTTCAACTTAGGAGGTAATGAAGAAGCAAATGATAATGCTTTAGTTGTGCCGGTTAAAGCGGTGGGTGAAGATGGAAACGGGAATTATGTTTTCCTCATAGAATCTGCTGATAACAAAACGGGGACGGTTAAAAAACAAACAATTGAGGTAGGTGAACTAACAAGTAATGGCTTCAAGGTAAAAACAGGACTTAAGGGAGGAGAGAAAATTGCCACAGCAGGCCTACAAACTCTTTTAGATGGGCAAAAAGTAAGATTGCAATAATCAAATCTAAAGAAGCAGAATTATGAATCTTACGAAGTTTTCGATTAACAATAACCGTGTTGTACTAAGTATACTTGGTGTAGTAATGCTTATGGGCCTTGTGGGCTACCAAAGCCTATCTCGTGACAGCATGCCTCCCTATACAATTCGTGTTGCCTCAGTAGTATCCTCGTTTCCTGGAGCGAGCCCTGAACGGGTGGAAGAATTAGTGACCGATAAAATAGAGAAAGTTGCTCAAGAGCTTCCTGAATTAAAGAAAGTTACTAGCACCTCTAGAACCGGATTATCAGTAGTGCAGGTAGAATTGGTAATGCAAGTAGAACCACAAGACCTGCAGCCTGTGTGGGATAGGCTGCGTCGCAAATTAAATAGCATTCAAGGCTTGCCAAATGGGGTACAGCCACAGCTCAAAGATGATGGCATAGGTGAAGTTTTTGGTATTGCTGTTGGCATAACAAGCGATGGTTTTTCGTTTGCAGAAATGAAGGACTATGCCGATGATATGCGCGATGATTTGATTAAGTTACCAGATGCGGCAAAGGTTGAAATTAACGGAGATCAAGAAGAGCGGGTCTTTGTGGAATTTGACAATACAAAATTAAAAAGTTACGGGCTTACCTCGAATAGGTTACAAGGGCTCATTAGTAATACGAATATCCTGAGTTCTGGTGGTCAAATTAATGTTGAAGACGAACGCATTATTTTAGAACCAACCGGAAATTTTGATAATGTTACGGATATTGAAGAAATGCTAATTCCCGTTGGAGAAGGGGGGCAGGTGGTGCCTTTAAAAGATATCACCAATGTTCGAAAAGGCTATATCAATCCGCCTACACAAATTGTGCGAATCAATGGTAAAGAAGCCTTGTCACTTCATGTTTCCTTAAAGAAAGGAGCTAATATTATCAAGTTAGGTGAAGAACTTAATGTTGTTCTTGATGAGTGGCGTGCTAAACTTCCAATTGGTTTAGAGGTGAACAGATTAGCCTCTATAGACAGTTATATCGAACTAAAAATTAGTGATTTTATTGGCAATCTTTTACAGTCTATAGGTATTGTACTTGCTGTGATGTTAATTTTCTTGGGTTTCAGGACGGGACTCGTTATAGCAAGTTTAATTCCAATAGTGACGATTACTACACTATTTATAATGGGGTTAATTGATGTAGGTCTTAACCAGATTACTTTAGCTGCATTGATAATGGCCTTAGGTATGATGGTGGATAACGGAATTGTGGTGGCGGAATCGGTCATGGTGAAAATGGAAAATGGCGCCGATGTCAAACAAGCAGCTATCGACTCTTGCTCAGAGCTTTTTACTCCATTATTAATATCAACATTGACAACGTCAGCAGCGTTCTTATCATTTTATATGGCCGAATCGGTTATGGGAGATATTATGGGCCCCATATTCGTTGTAATCACAATAGCGCTTCTATCTTCATGGATAATAGCATTAAGTATCATCACCCTGTTTTGTGTTTTCTTTTTAAAAGTTAAAAAGCCGGAAGAAGGGAAAACCAGTTTTCTTGATCGCCTTATTAATGGGTTAAAAGCAAAATATAAAGATTTAATCTTAGTGGCTCTTAACTGGAAAAGAACAGTGCTTTTTGGTATTGTTGGGCTGTTTATTTTATCTATTCTGGGATTTGGACTCTTGGCGTTTGTTTTCTTCCCGGATAGTGATCGCAATATGATTACTGCAGACATTAATCTTCCTGAGGGAACAAAGATTGAGCGTACTCAAGAAATGGTTGCTGCTATTGAGTCGTTTATGCAAACTAAGCTTCAGGTTTCTGAAAATAATACTGATGGTATTGTTGATTGGTCAGCTTATATTGGCGAAGGCCCATCTGCGTATGACCTAGGATATAATCCTGACGAAGCGAACTCTAACTATGCTCATATCTTGATTAATACCTCCAATTTTTTGGTGAATAATGAGATGGTACGAAAGCTAGATTCCTTTTGTTTTGGTTCTTTTCCGAATGCCGATATTAAGGTAGGCCTTTTAGGTTCTGGTGGAGGCGGTACACCTATTGAAATTAAGGTTTCAGGAGATGATCCGGATAAGTTAGCTGAAATTTCTCAATCCATAAAAACCAGACTTTTTGGAATTTCGGGTACCAAAAACATAAAGGATGACTGGGGACCAAAAGGGAAAAAATTCATCATTGATATTGATCAAAATAAGGCGCAATTAGCGGGGGTTACTAATCAAGATATCGCAACTTCGCTGCAAACGGTGCTTGATGGTTTTAGAACCGGTGAGTATCGTGAAGGTGATAAATCGATACCTATTGTAATGTTAAGTGACCAGAATAAACAACAGTCCTTAGCATCGTTGGAAACCTTAAATATTTATGCACAGAATTCTGGTAAAAGTGTGCCACTACTTCAGGTAGCAACCATCTTACCGCAATGGCAATACACTCGTATTAAACGTTTGAACTTAACACGTACTGTAAATGTGTCTAGTGAGTTAACTGCTGAGGGAAATGCTTCTGCCATTACTGCCGAAATTACACCTTGGTTAGAAGAGCAAGCTGAAACTTGGGGTGCTGGCTATACGTATAAATTGGGCGGAGATGCTGAGAGTACGGCTGAGAACATGGGGGCTGTGGCCAGTTATTTACCATTATCAGCTTTTATAATAGTAATGCTTCTGATCATTCAATTTAATTCCTTTAGAAAAATGGTAATGATTGTTTGTACCATCCCGTTGGGAATTATCGGAATGGTGTTGGGACTCCTGATTTTTAATGTGCCATTTGGTTTTATGGCCTTTTTAGGGGTGATTTCTTTAGCTGGGATCGTTATTAATAATGCGATTGTTTTGGTTGATCGGATAGAAATAGAAGAAAATGAACTAAAACGCAAACCTCAAGATGCTATTATAGCAGCCTGCTTACAACGTTTTAGACCCATTTTATTAGCGACATTTACGACGGTATTAGGTTTGATTCCGTTGTATTTAGGAGGTGGAGAGATGTGGGAGCCTATGGCAGTAACTATCATGGTCGGCCTTTTATTCGGGACTGTGATTACCCTGTTGTTTATTCCTTCTTTTTATAGCGTGTTGTATAAGGTTAACTATAAAGGCTACGCATTTAATGATGAGCTGCTAGATTAATGATGCTTGAAAAGTTATTTTCTTATCGCTTTCAAATTTTCTTTTTTAGTCAGGTGGCGATCCTCTTTGGATCTCTGATAGTTCCATCTTTTGTATTTGAAGAGATCTTATCGCCGGTTCTTTTGATTGCTAATCTGACTACAGGCTTATTATTCTTTTATGGTGACCGCAAAAGAATAATAATTTTATCAATACTATTGATTCTGGCAATCACATTGTCTGTTATTACAGCTATCCAAGGCACTAATTCTGTAACGATGAATACCATACAGATGGCAACATTTTTTGTTTTTCATGTTGCTGTAGCATTTGCCATCATCAAACAGGTATGGGAGTCAGCTTTTGTAGACAAAAACATTATTTTTGGTCTGATTAGCGGCTACATTTCGTTAGGATTAATCGGCTTTTTTATTGGGCTTAGTATTGAAATGGCATATCCAGGTTCTTTTAGTGGCCTATACATTAATGGTATGGGGCCCGAAGTACTTACTGAACGAATGTTGTATTATAGTTATATTACATTACTTACTATTGGTTATGGTGATATTTTGCCCGTTACATTACTAGCGCAAAAAGCAGCAATTCTAATCGGATTAATGGGGCAGTTTTATCTAGTTATCATAACTGCTGTTGTATTAGAAAAGTATATAAGACATCGAAACAAATAATATTAAATGAAACACATACAGAAGCTTACTATTTTAGTGTTAACTAGTACTTTATTTACCAATTGTGCAGCAGTAAAGCTTGCTGATTCCTGGTCCTCAGCAAATTTTGCGAAAACAAAAAATGATAAGCTACTGGTGGTGGCCCGAACTTCAGATGCTGAGGTTCGAAAATCGTATGAAGATCAAATGGTTTTGAATCTAAAGCAAAAAGAAGTAAATGCGGTTGCATCTTATATTGCATTTCCTGAATTAAAGGAGAATAAAAATAGGACCGAAGAGGAAGTCAATGAGATTGTACAACGGTTTTTAAAAGATGGATTTGAATCAATCATGCTTACTTCATTAAAGGAGGTTAAAAAACTCGAAAAAAACTATACCACTCCGAAAATAGATATTGCAGATCCAAATTATGGTAAATACGGAATTGGTTTTACTTCATATTACAGCAACTTTGATGGTTTACCGGATATAAGTCGTTTTAATAGTAAAGAGAATCAAGAACTCGTTGTTCCGTTGTCCTCAACAATCTACATTTTAGAAGCAGTTACCTATGACTTGACCGTGCCCGATAAAGATCGATTAGTGCGTATCATATCGGTGGAAGCTACAGATCCTGAATCTGCAAAACAAGTAAGAACCAGTTTTTCGAAAATTGTAGCGAAGGAATTTGGCAAATAACAAGAATTAAAAAGCTTCATTTACACCAAAATAAATACCACTATTACCATCGATACCCGAACCGATATCAAAACGCAAATAAGTGTCTTGATCTTTAAATATTTTATAACGAATACCGGCACCGAAACTTGGTTTAAAAGTATCCGAGTTGAAGAATTTTTCAGGACGCTCTGCTACTTCACCGATAAGACCAAAAGCGGCTGCTGTCCATCTTGGTTTAAACCGATATCGATATTCAGCTTGTACTACATACATATGATTATCAATAAAACGTCCAAAGAAATAACCTCTTGCTCTAGTCCCACCACCATAACTGGCAAGCGATTGAAAGGGTATATCGCCATAATTAGTCTCCGCGTAAATTTGAGTGGCAAGCGTACTTTTTTCATTGACAACACTATACGCTCTTAAGTCTATTACATATTTATTAAAACCACTGGTAGCACCTAATAATTTAGTTGAAAACTGAGCTTTAGCTTGTAGAAATTGCCCTGATGTTGGCGAACCCGTGTTATCTCTTGAATCTAAATTGAAAATAGCACCTAAGGCAGAAACTACAGCTCGGTCGCCCCCTAAAACAGATCCAGAATCCAGAATACCATCCTCCTCAACCTCGGATATATCATGATTTTTGAAGGTATATTCAAACCCAAAATTAAGATCCGGCGGTAACCGTTTTAGGAATGCTAATCGGAGGGCATGCGTAGTCTGTTTATAAATCTCAAGGTTTTCATCGGGCGTTTTTGCCCCAATTCCCCAAAATTGATTCGGATATATTTCTAACAAGTAAGAGGCATCAATAAAATAATTACCGCTACCTAGATAAATTTGCGGCTTTACCTCAAACATGATCTGTTCGTTGAGTGTGTAAATCCCACTAAATAAAATATTTGAAGGTCTAGCGTTATATTGGTTTGATTTGTTTAATAAAAATAGCTGTCCACCACCACCAAAAGCAAATTCAGTTTCTGGAGTGTAAAAAGCTATAGGAATACCAATAAATTTGATGGATTTACTGGTGTTAATAGTATCCGATTTTATGGTGTTTTCCCTGGTGTTTCGCTCTTGTTGGGCATTAAGCGATAAATGAAATAACAATAATAGATAGAGGTATTTTTTCATTAAAAAAAGAAATCATCAAGCAATACATTAAAACCAAATGAAAACAGTGTATCGCTTACGGTTATTGTTTCGTTAAGTACCATATTATCCGAAGTCTCTGTATCTACATTTATCCAAAAAGAGTTGACGTTGAAAGCTAAATCAAATGCTATCCTATTGTTTATAACATAGCTATACCCAACGCCTACAATCGCTCCAAAACCGTTACCTTCACTTTCGAATTGAACATTACTATTTGCTTGTGCTACCGTTGTATCATCAAGATACCGTACATAACCAGCGGATAGTTGTAAAAAAAGAGCGCCTTTTGAGTTATTCGACAAGTAATAATTTCCCATTGGTCCGATAAAAAGGGTTTCCGTAGCTCTATTGATGTTACCTGAACCACTAGTCCTCTGAGCTTGAAAAGCGCCTCCTAATAGTAGTCTGTCCTTTACAAACTTACCTGTAGAAATATTGATTCCAAATTGGTTAGAAGTAGTTTTTCCTTCGACACCAGCAATTTCAGAAGTAGACGAACTAATTACGCCATCTAGTCCCGTAAGCCATCTACCTTTTCTAAAAGGAGTATCACTAGTCAGAGAATCTTTACTTTGGGCAGGAAGAGAGAACGATAATATACTAAGTAAAAAAACTAATATTAATCTAAATAAAAAGTTGTTTGAAATCATTAGCAAACTTTAATTTCAAATTTAGCCAATGATAATGAATTAATCGATATAATATTTTTTCTGCGCCATTTCTGAAATTAAAACACAAGTACATTAAATATACCTTACGGAACCTTCTTACCATATCTCAAACTCCCCGTTTCAATACCAATAGCTGTCTTGGCTAGAATAGTGAATATAAATGCACCTAACGCCCAAATACCTAGGGTGACACCAATTTCGATCCCGGTAGGCGTGTATTCGGCGATTTTACCATAGGGACCCGGTATGAATCCTGGAACGATCAAGCCAAAGCCTTTTTCAATCCAGATCGCAACAAAAAGAATAAAGCAGCAGAAGTACAGTGTTTTAAAGTTATTTCGGAACCTACCAAAGGTCAGCATTACAACGGCTAACACATTTAGGCCAATTGAAGTCCAAATCCATGGTAATAAGGCTGTTTTACCATGTAGACCAAAAAATAGATAAAATGCGCTCTCACTATGGTGTGTAGGCGCATAAAATTCCTTAAAGAGTTCAGAAATAAGCATAATCAAGTTGATTTGCGCAGCTACTGTTACAATCATTGCTATTTTCTTGATCGTTTCATCCTTTACCTTGAAATTAGAAAATGATCGAATGATCCCTAGTACAAGAATAATAAGTGCCGGCCCTGCTGCAAATGCCGATGCTAAGAATCGAGGTCCGAGTAATGCGTTGTTCCAAAATGGGCGCGCTTGTAATCCTTGATATAAAAATGCAGTTACCAGGTGTATAGCGACTGCCCAAAACACCGATAATATAGCTCCGGGAATATATACTTTTGGGTTGGAGTCCTTACCTTGATAATGCCGGAATAAGATATAAAATGGGATGCTTAAGTTTAAAAACAAGTAACCATTAAGTACGATGACATCCCATGTAAGCATGGAGTCAGGAAAGTTGAATACCCCAAGCCCTGGTATCATATGCCACAAAACAGCCGGTCCTCCCATATCGGCAACTACAAAAGCTAAACACATGATCAGGGCTGCAACGGCAAGGCCTTCGCCAATAAGAACAGCCTGTTTAAAGTCAATATCTTTCAGAATATATGTCGGCATTACAAGCATCACTGCTGCCGCGGCTACACCCACTAAAAACGTAAAGTTAGAAATATATAGTCCCCAGCTAACGCGATCGGTCATCCCTGTTACACTTAGGCCCTCGTCCAGCTGTATGGAATAGCAATACATTCCTGAAAGCATTACAATGGTGAGAAAGCCCATCCATAAATGATATCGTTTAGAGCCCTGCGTAATGGTATCCAGACTGTCGGTTACTAAACTTTTAAAAACTTTAAATCGTCTCATGCTTAAATACTTTTGATCAGTCCATGAAATACCAGAACTTGGGTTCCGTACCTAAATCTTCTTTTAATCGAAATACTTTTTTGTTTTCTAAAACCCAACGTATGGTGCTATCAGGATCTAAAAGATTTCCAAAGATGCGTGCACCGGTAGGGCAAGCCTCCACACAGGCCGGATTTTTTCCTTTTCTTGAGCGCTGAACGCAGAAGGTGCATTTTTCCATGACCCCTTTTTTGCGCATACGGTTGCCCAGGTAGTGTTGATTTTTATTAATCTCGTTTTCAGGAACTTCCGGCTTACTCCAATTAAATCGCCTGCCATCATAGGGGCAAGCAGCCATGCAATAACGACAACCAACGCACCAATCATAATCAATTACCACCAATCCGTCATCTTCTCTCCATGTTGCTTGTACTGGGCATACATCTACACAAGGAGGATTATCGCAATGAAAGCATTGCGTGCCCATATAAAAATGCCCTTCGGCGGGAACCTCGTGATAAAAGTTGTCATCAGCATCGTCAAACTTAAAGCCATTACCATCTTTCATTTCATGTATGCGGATGTATTGCATTTGAGAGTTTCTATCCTGATTGTTTTCTTCAACACAAGCAGAAACACAGTTCATATACCCCTGGCATTTCGATATATTAAATGCATAACCGAATAACACATCTTCTTTAGCATTTTCGGCGGTCATACTAATATTCTTACCTGTTCGCAGCTCATAAGATCGCATCAGGCGGGAAATGGTCGCTTGTTTTTCATCATCGGTCATTAATTTGTAATTACCCTTAAACTGTTCTTCCCAGTCTATCTGCGCTTTTTCTTTAGCCGTATCACCAGCCGTAATGCTGCAGCTTGTATGTACTGCGCCTGCGCCTATTAACAGACTAGCGGTTAATTTTCTAAAAGCGGTTCTACGATCCATCTTAACATCAAACACCTGATCGAAACCATCTTTATACCTTTCTTCACCAATAGATGCGTCAACTGCAGCTTCTAAAAAAGCCTTCTCACTCATTTCTTCTTTTTGATTAGGCATTTTCGATTGGTGTTCCCCTTTGCATCCACCTTCATTTTTTCCACAACCACAGGAGTTGGTAGTTGGTTTTTTCTTCGACCCGAGATCTAAGCGATACCATTTTTTTTCTTCACTCATAGGTGTTCTATTTGAATTCTAAACCGTCTTTTCGTTCTTTAACTTTCTCTGTATTAAATCGCACCGGCCATCTTGTTTCAAAGCTTGGGTTATGCGGGTTATGACAATTGACACAGGTCATAGAGGCTCTTGGAGGAGCCCAACCGGCAACTTTTTTTCCGTGAGCACCACCTTTCCAATCTTCAAATTGTACAGTATGACATTGTGCACATTGCTTATAACTTTTATTAAAATCGATAGTTTGCCCGGTAAGACTCACCAGATTATTCATGTCATTACCGTTATGGCAAGTAGCACAATTCATCACGTCAGCACTTGCGTGGACTATCTTAATATCCCAATGAGCTTTTTGAATACCATTACCCTTTATTTGGTTGAGAGGTTTTGTATGACATTCGGTACATGCATACGATTTAATTTCTCCTTTTCTTTCCGGGATTAGAAATGTGTGATGGCCTTCAGTTATTTCGAGTAGCTTGGAGTCGCTTAAAAGCAGTTCAGAACTAACTCCTCCATTTTTTCCAGTCTTGGACTCTGCGTGGATGCGTTCGTCCAAGCTATGATATTCGTCTTTTTTCTTACAGCTTACTATGGTTATTGCAACCAGAATTAATAGCAGATATATTGTATTGGAATTATTCATTTAGCTTATCGAATTGTCTCAGAAACTTTGTTGTATCAATTATGGTGGTTGTCATTTGCTTCGGCAAATGACATTGCCTACAATTAATGCGTTCTGGATGTGAAACTCTCAATTCTTTAACTGCTCCGGGACCTGCGTGACAAGCAATACAATTTTCTCGCATTTGTAATCCATGTGGAATCATTGGAGGGCTACCAAATAATGCATTATTGGCACCTGTACCTATGCTTGGAGGATGTATTTTTTCTAATGATGCCTGCTTGAATACACTAGTACTATTTTGAGCAACGTGGCATTGCCGACAGTTAACCATTTCGGGATGAGGAGTAACCGGTGCGTAGGCTTTAAATGCATCTACAAAACCACCATTTTGATGACATTGCAAGCAGCTATTTCCTCCAATACCCCTTTCTCCTTTAATGAGGGGATGGGGGATACTTGGTGGAGCTCCTAGATATGCCCTGTTTTTATAATAATCCTTTATGGTTCGTTCATAGGCAGAATCTACAGGCATATCCGTATAATTGAATTCGAACGTAGCTTGTTTAAAAACCCCTCTTTCAGAGGATAAGTAATTTCCTGAAGGAGTTTCGATTAAGGGGATATACGCTTCTTCTAGGCCCTTTTGATAACTGTAGTTCCAATTGAAAATGAAGCCAGCTAAAATGAGAATAAAAAATGATATGATGCCAAGTCTTTTTTTCATAGCCTACACTTTTTCAACTTTAACAGCACATTTTTTAAAGTCAGGTTCTTTTGAGATAGGACAAAAAGCATCAAGGGTAACGTCATTAATCAACATATTCTCATCGAAAAATGGAACAAAAACCTGCCCTTTGGTGGGTAGGCCACGTTCGTTAATAGATGCTGGTAAAACACAAGATCCTCTTCTTGAAGACACCTTTATTTTTTCGCCTTTATTAATGCCTAGTTTTTTTGCATCATCAGGATGAAATTCAATATAAGCGGCGGGCATTGCCTGGTGTAAAACGGGAATTCGCCTTGTCATGGAACCCGTGTGCCAATGTTCTACCACACGTCCTGTATTTAACCAAAACGGATATTCTTCATCAGGTGATTCCGCAGCTGGTTCGAATGGTCGTAACCAAATGATTGCCTTTCCGTCAGGTTTACCGTAAAAATGAAAATCTTCCCCGTTATCACAAGCCGGGTCATATTTGGCATTAAAGCGCCATTGTGTTGACTTGCCATTTACATAAGGCCAAATAACACCTGATTCTTTTTTAAGAACTTCTAACGGGGCCATACCGTGTTTTGCGCCTTCGTGAAACTGACGGTATTCATTGTAAATTTCATCTACATGATTTTCTTTACTATATGGAAACAAATCTCCATACCCCATTCTTTTAGCAACTTCAATGGTCATCCAAGCATCGGGTGTGGTCTCTCCTGGTCCCTCAACCATTTGTTCCCAGTGTTGTGTTCTACGTTCAGAGTTACCATATAAACCGCTTTTTTCAATATGCCAAGATGCCGGTAAAATGACATCAGCGACATCTGAAGTTGGTGTCGGAAATACATCGGATACTACCACAAAACAGGAGTCTTTTTTCATACCAGGACGGTATCGACTGGTCTTGGGTAGTGAAACGAGTGGATTGGTAACTTGTGTCCAAATAAATTTAATATCTCCGCGGTCTACAGCCCTAAACATCTCGGTAGTATGATAAGTCGGTTTAGAAGGAATATTTTCATATGGAACTTTCCATATTTTGGCGGCCAAACGTCGATGTTTCTCATTCATCACAACCCCTTTAGGTAGTTTATGTGTAAACGTGCCCACCTCTCTAGCGGTGCCACATGCAGAGGGTTGACCAGTCAATGAAAATGGGCCGTTACCCGGTTGCGAAATTTTACCGGTTAGTAAATGCATGTTATAGATGAGGTTATTCATCCAAGTACCTCGAGTATGTTGATTTACACCCATGCACCAATACGAAACTACCTTCTTGTTAGGGTCGCCGTAAATAGCAGCTAAATACTTAATATCTTTGACAGATACCTTTGAGTATTTAGCAACTTTTTCTGGGGTATAATCTTTTAAAAATTCTTTATAGGCTTGGAAATCTACTATTGAGGGTTTATCGCTGAATTTGTACTTATCTTCAACACCATAACCCATATTGGTTAGTCCTTTTGTAAAGTTGCAATGCTTCTCAACGAAAGATGTATTCATCCAACCATTATTAATAATCTCGTAGCAAATGGCATTTGCTACCGCAAGATCCGTTTGGGGTTCAAACAAGATTGATCGATCTGATGCAGCGCTCGATCGAGATGTACGTGTGGCAAAATCAATGATCTTCGCGCCTCTTGTACTTTTTTGTTCCAGCATTCTAGAAAATAGTACTGGGTGCATTTCCGCCATGTTATTCCCCCAGGTAACAAAATAATCGGCATGATCTATATCTTCATAACAACCCATAGGTTCGTCGGCCCCGAAAGTGGTTAAGAAACCTGCTACTGCACTTGCCATACAAAGGCGGGCATTACATTCAAGGTTATTGGTGCCAATGGCCCCCTTCATTAGTTTAGAAGCAACATATCCCTCCGGTATGGTCGATTGTCCTGAGGTATACATAGCCACCGAATCTTTACCATGTTTATCAATGGTCTCTTTCATTTTGTTTGCAACAAGGTCTAAGGCTTCGTTTAGTGGAGTTTTCACATAGCGCCCATTCTTTTTAACCAATGCATGCGTAAGTCTGTCTTTAGATTGTACGCACATTGTTTGGTGATAGCCTTTTACACAAAGCAGCCCTTTATTTACTTCACAATTGGGATCTCCTTTTACAGCGACGGCTTTGCCATTTTCTGTGCCTACCAAAATACCACATCCTACACCACAAAAACGACACGGTCCTTTTTTCCAATTCAGATTGGCATCAGGTGGAATTCCGGCCTCTTGTTCGTCGGCAAAAATGATTCCAGGAAACATGGAGGCCGCTGCTGCCATGGCCGATAGCTTTGCCATCTTTTTGATAAACTCTCTTCTATTTGTTAATGAGGTGAACATAAGCGCGCTAGTTTTGCTTAGAATTAAAGCCTGAAACCATTGATAATAGTTTCAGGCTTTTTATGGTTTTTAATTTTTCTTCAAGTATGACTTCGGAGTCTATATCTTCTGTGTCGGTAACCAGTATAAGAAGGTCTCGATTTTCGGCAGGTAATACTTCGCACTCCTGAATTGAAGACAGGTCTTTTAATAGTTGTTCTTTCTTTCCTTCATGCGGATGGGCTAGATAACTTTTTACTGGCATTGGTTGGTTTTGTTTAATGTTGTAGTAGCATTTGGTTGCTGCATTATAACATATCCCTAAGATAGTAAATTTGATAATATTAACATTCTTAAATCATGACTTTTGTCATAATTTGAAAGAATAAACCTCCGTTATATTTGCCTGTAAATAAAGCTTTTAATGTTTTCTGGCACCTCTGGAGATATTCAGTGTGGTGTTTGAGGATGAGATTTTTTGTTAGCTAAAAAGAAGGGAATTTGATAGCTTTTTTTCTTTAAAAAAAACACATAACATTAAACAAAATGAATAGATATCGCATAAGAAGTAGAATTTGGATTGAGTCTGGTGACAAGGTATTACTTGGTGAAGGCAGGGTTATTTTACTTAAAGCGATTGATGAGCATGGCTCGTTGTCGCAAGCTGCAAAATCTATTCATATGTCTTACAAAAAGGCATGGACACTTGTAGATGCTGTAAATAAATTGGCTAAAAAAGAAGTGGTTCAAAAAATTACAGGTGGTCGAAGTGGGGGAGGAGCCTCCATTACTCCATATGGGAAAAAACTAATAGATGCTTTTGATAATATTAATCAAAATTGCTGGATATTTTTGGATAAAGAACTGAAGGTTCTTGAAAAATTATGACACACTTCATTTAGCTAAAATCCGAATACTACTTATGGTTGATATTACTCAAAAAAATACTACACTACGCACAGCTACGGCTACAGCCATAGTTAAAGTAAGCAAGCAACAAACCATTGACGCAATTAACGATAGGAATGTACCTAAAGGAGATGTATTTGCTATGGCTAAGGCAGCCGGTTTACTGGGAGTTAAGAAAACCGCTGATTTAGTACCTGATTGTCATCCCATACCTATAGAGCATACGACTATTAATTTTTTAGTTAATGGGTTGGAAATTTCGATTACAGTTTTAGTTAAAACTATTTATAAGACAGGGGTTGAAGTAGAGGCAGTGCATGGAGCAAGCGTTGTGGCACTGACGATATACGATATGCTTAAACCAATAGATAATGCCATTGAGATATACAATATTAAATTAGAAAGCAAACTAGGAGGTAGGTCGACCTATAAAAATAAGTTTGAAAATCAGCTCAACGCAGCAGTTATTGTTTCGTCAGATGCTGTTTTCGAAGGTAAAAAATCAGATAGTGCTGGTAAGACCGTATGTGAGGAACTTGAAACATACCAACTTAACCTTTCGGAATACGAGATCATTCCTAATGCTCAAGAAATTATTCAACAAAAGGCAATGCAACACCAAACAGCGGGTATTGACCTAGTAGTTTTTGTTGGTGGTACGGGACTGTCTAAAAATGATATCACGCCAGAATCCCTGATGACAATACTCGATCGTACAGTTCCCGGAATGGAAGAAGCCATGCGAAAATATGGTCAGGACCGTACTCCATATGCAATGCTTTCTAGAAGTATTGTAGGTACCATTAACAATACACTGATTATGGCGCTACCCGGATCTACTAAAGGTGCTAAAGAATCTTTAGATGCGCTTTTTCCTGAGGTTTTACATGTTTTTAAAACACTAAAAAGGAATTCATAGTCCCGTTAGGGATCATATGTAACTTTAGTTCAGGTTTTTTCTAAAACTCTTTCGTACGTTTTGAATGATGTTTTGCACTTCAAGGGTATCAATACCTTTTATTTGAGCAATTTCATTATAAGACAGATTACCAAAAATGAACAAATCTGCAATATTTGATATTTCAAATGGCAACCAGTTATATACTTTATTTAAAGCACGTCTCCGTTCTTCTGTGAGGTTTTTGCGATCATCATCAATTTCCATTGATCGTATGATATTCTTTTCTGCATCTTCATATAAATAAACAAAATTATCGTCATGTTGGTGATATGAAATGTCATCAAGTTCATCTTTCATGAGTAGATCTTGATCCAGGTCGATTTCGAAGGTTTCATCTAATTGTTCCATTTCTTTTTCAAGGATCTTATTAATACTAAGTGTATTTTTATGAAAATCCTCCTTTTTATAAAGCTCGTCCAGTTTATTATTTACTAAAGAAAAGAGTTTTAACTTGATTTTGTTATCATCATTAATCCAACCTTCATAATCTTCATACAGCTTGCTAATAGCATCATCAATTATTCCATTAGCTTGATACATTTTTCGGGGAATAATGCCAACCGTTTCAGCTAGATATAATCTATGTTTAACATAAGGATTTAGGCTTGGTATTGCGTGCAATACCTTTTTACCAAATTCTTTGTGGTATTTTTCATCTACGTTGATTTTGCTCATAGTTTCTGATTAAAAGTTCAAAACTCCTACCTAATCAAATGTATGGTCTATAGCAACTTTAATTTATGACAACGGTCATGAATGAAACTGGAAAACAGGATAATGTGATAGATGAGCTGTTCATTTTTCAGCTTTTCTTTTAAACTAACTAATAATTATCTATATTGGAAGCATAATAAATTGAATATGCAAGAAAAGTCATTATTTGAACTTGAGTTTCCGATACATTCATCCCCCTCATTGTTGTATCAATATATTTCTACACCCTCTGGCTTGTCAGAGTGGTTTGCTGATAATGTAAACAGCCGGGGTGAATTGTTTACTTTTATTTGGGATGATTCGGAGGAACAGGCCAAATTAATAAGTAAAAAATCAGGAGAGCGAGTTAAGTTTCGCTGGTTGGATGATGAAGACGAGCCTTACTATTTTGAGCTGCGCATTGTGGTTGATGAGATTACAAAGGATGTTTCTTTAATGGTAGCCGACTTTTCAGAAGAAGATGAGCAGGAAGAGGCTAAGATGCTTTGGGAAAATCAGATTTCTTCTTTGAAACATGTCTTAGGATCTGTGTAAACATATAGAAGTAACTAGTATATTTGACCCGATTTTATATCGGGTTTTTTTATGATCAATTTCAACGGTGCTATTGTAGCTTCTAACAGTCAGTTATCAGTTTTTAATAGAGGGTTCTTATATGGTGATGCCTTGTTTGAAACTTTAAAAATCATTAATGGTAAACCCCTTTTTTGGGAAGATCACTATTTTAGGCTAATGGCTTCTATGCGTATTTTACGCATGGAAATACCAATGAACTTTACTATGGAATTTCTGCAAGAAGAAATTAGCAGACTCATGGAGGCGGAACAACTTGGTAGTACTTCGATTCGTGTGAGACTGACAGTTTTTCGGGACGCTTCAGGTTTATATACCCCTTCTACAAATAGTATTAAGTACCTAATTACTTCAAATAGATTAGAAAATGAGTTGTATGAAAATCCTGAACAAGACTATGAGGTAGAATTATTTAAGGATCACTATGTGAATCAAGGTATGTTATCGACATTAAAGACCACTAATAAAATGGTCAACGTTCTGGCGGGTATTTACGCCAAAGAAAATTCGTATAGCAACTGTATTCTTATTAATAATGAAAAGAAGGTCGTGGAAACCTTGAATGGTAATTTGTTTTTGGTCAAGGGAAATGTAATTAAAACCCCACCTATAGAGGATGGGTGTTTAAAGGGAATTATAAGAAAGCAGTTGCTAGCTATTATAGAGACCAATGATAAATATATAGTTGAAGAGGCATCGATCTCTCCATTTGAGTTACAAAAAGCCGATGAATTATTTGTGACGAATGTAATTCAAGGAATACGATCAATAACAAAGTACCGTAAGAAATTATATGAACGAAAAGTAGCTTCTGATCTTTTGATCAAATTAAACGCTAGGGTACGATTAGGTGCTTAGTTGTAACTGGGATTTTCCGGAGCATTGGACCAAATTTGATAGTCACCACCAAATTCTAGCATTTTTTCTTTCCAAAAATCTTCGCAGCATTTTTCAATAATTTCGCTTTTGTATTCATTTTCAATAACTACCCAACTATTGGAATGCAGCTCAGACTCGAGCTGATCGGTATCCCAACCTGAGTATCCTAAAAAGAACCGGATATCAGCAGCATCAATACTGCCATTCTGAATACCTAAAACGGCTGAATCAAAATCTCCACCCCAAAAAATCCCATTAGAAATTTCTATACTATTTTCAATTTTGTCCGGGACACGATGAATGAAATAAAGGTTGTCTTGTTCTACTGGACCTCCATTAAAAACCATAAACTCTTGTGTGATTTCTGGAATAAGTTCATTGAGTTTGAACTCAAGTGGTTTATTTAATATAAAACCGACAGATCCGTTTTCGTCATGGTTTGCAAGAAGCACCACTGATCTGTTGAAAGAAACATCGCCAATAATGGAAGGCTCTGCAATTAGTAGGTGACCTTTGTTGGGCTTTAAGGCAATCATAAATAGCAATTTGACTTAAATCTATTAAAAAAAAATAGCTTTAACAAATTTTTAGCGCTGCTGGGTAATATAGGGAAAATAAAAAAGCGCTCTTACTAAAGAGCGCTTTTCAATTTTATAACAGATATCGTCTTAGTTAACAGATTTAGCTAAATCTGCACCAGCTTTGAACTTTACAACGTTCTTAGCAGCGATTTTAATAGTTTTTCCTGTTTGTGGGTTTCTACCTTCTCTTGCTGCTCTTTTAGAAACAGACCAAGAACCAAATCCAACCAAAGAAACTCTTCCACCTTTTTTCAAAGCGCCTTCTACATTACCTAAGAAAGATTCTAACGATTTTTTAGCTGCTGCTTTAGAAATGCCAGCATCAGCGGCCATAGCGTCAATTAATTCTGTTTTGTTCATAATTTATAATTTAATTGTTAATGTTGGTTAAACATGTATTTAATACCACCACAAATTTATACGGATATTCGTTTCACGCAAGCAATAACGGGCGAAATAGAAGCTTTTGTTGATAACTTAAGGTGATTGTTAATAAAGCCGATATAAAAAATCGATGAACTGCAAATGCTGTGTTTACAAGGTATTTACGATACAAATGCATTTTCTTTAAACTCATATCCGTTTAAAAGGTCGTTTGCTCTCATTCTTTTTTTACCTGGCAACTGTAAATTTTTTAAAACAATGACCCCATCTTTTACTGCGACTTTAATTTGCTTATGCTCAACGAAAATCGTTCCGGCTGCAATATTGTGATTAACAATGTCCTTTTCTACTTCGTAAATCTTTAAAATGCCTTGATCTTCACCATTTAATAAATTACACCATGCTCCGGGATACGGACTAAGACCTCTTATTAAATTGTATATAGTGTCTATCGATGTCGTCCAATTTATTTTACACGTGTCTTTATGAATTTTGAATGCAGTACGTATGTCGTTTATTTCTGGTTGAGGCGTTGTGGTAACGGTTCCATTTTCAATGTCATCAACCGTATCTAGCACCAGTTCTTTACCAAGTATCATTAGTTTGTCATGTAAATCGCCAGCAGTTTCATCGGGTTCAATAGCAATTTTCTTAAAGTCTATAATATGTCCAGTATCTATTTTTTCGTCAATGAAAAATGTGGTAACGCCCGTTTCATTTTCTCCGTTGATGATGGCCCAGTTAATCGGTGCGGCACCACGGTAATTGGGTAGTAAAGAAGCATGCAGGTTAAATGTACCGTATTTTGGCATTTGCCATACCAATTTGGGCAGCATTCTAAATGCCACTACAATCTGTAGATTTGCATTAAGCGATTGTAGTTCTTCGATAAAATCTTCGTTTTTAAGGTTTGTAGGCTGTAACACTCTCAAGCTGTTTTCTAAGGCATATTCTTTAACTGCGGATGCCCTCAGTTTTCTACCTCTACCAGCTGGTCGGTCGGGAGCTGTTATTACACCCACGATATTGTACGAAGCTTTGACCAAACCATCTAGAATAGTAACTGCAAATTCGGGGGTGCCCATGAACACAATTCGTAATGATTCAGGTTTATTGTTCATGTAGTATGTATTTGTTATCATATGTTATAGCTAGCATTCCTTTCTCAGTCATTAGTTGTAGTACCTCAATAATATGTGCTTCTTGAAAAGGAAGCAAAGCTACCAATTGTTTCGAATTTTTAGGTAGTGTCAGTTCCGATGTTATGGCTTTTTTTATTTGTAGTTTCAATGTTTTGTTCAATTTTAGGAAACGAGCCTCACAAACTGAACAGTGCCCACAATCAGTATCTTGATGCTCACCAAAATATTGAAGCAGTTGTTTTGCTTTACATGTATTGTTGTTTGTGACATAATCAATTACCGCCTGTACCTGTTCTTTCTTTATTTTTTGGTATAATGTAGTGTTTTTTGCTATTGGGTTAATCGTACGATCATCCTCTCGCGGGACTAAAAAAGTGATCGTGCTATCAGTAGTTTGTTCGTTTAAACTAATAATACCATCACTGTATAGTTGCCTTAAGGCTTGGTCAATTTCATGGTGGTCGCAAAGTGTTTTATCGCTTATTAGTTGTTTGTTAATTGGTAATTCCTGATCAAAAATGCCACCATATGTTCTTAATATGGCTTTTGCAATCAGATCTATTTTTTGATTCCTATCTAAGTAATTCAAGGTTTCGTTATTGCTAGCAACAAACTGAATTTTAGTGATTTTTTCGAATTGAGGACTTAACGCAATGACACTCTCCCTGTCCAATGACCGTAGGCAGTTATAGGTCACAAGACTAGACAATTTATAGGTGTTACAAAAGTCAGAAAATTGGAAGGTATAACTAGTTTGTTGTCCTTCACCATAACTAATTTGAAAATAGTTACACAAGTGTCTATATACTTGTTTTATTGCAGCTACCGTGGGTAAGGTTTTTAAAAATTGATCTTTCACTTGGGTATGGTCAGCTTCGTTAACGAGCATTACAGCGATGGATGGTTTGCCATCACGTCCGGCACGACCTGCTTCTTGAAAATAGCTTTCTAAACTATCGGGCAGTTGCGTATGAATTACTGATCGCACATTAGGTTTATCGATGCCCATACCAAACGCGTTTGTAGCAACCATTACCTGAACGAGCTCGTCAAGCCATAACTGCATTCGTTTTTCTTTTTCCCTGGTTTCTATACCACCATGAAAAAAGGTACTGCTAATATCAGCTTGTTGTAGTAATCTGCTAATTTCAATAGTGGCTTTTCTATTACGAGTATAGACAATAGCGGGGCCGTTAGTTTTTTTTATGATATGGGCAAGCTGATAATGTTTATCTGCAGTTTTAATTACTTTAAATGAAATGTTATCCCTTGTTAGTGAGCTTTGAAAAACAGTCGAGTTTTCAAATTCCAATTCATAAGTAATATCAGTCATTACCTTTTTGGTTGCAGAGGCTGTTAAGGCAATGATATTGGTGGTTGGATGTAATTGTCTTAACAACGTGATTTTTTTATAAGCGGGTCTAAAATCATTGCCCCATTGCGAAATACAATGTGCTTCATCAACCGCGATAAGATTTACCGGCATTTGCCGAATACGTTCTTTTACCAAATCTTGTTGCAGTCGTTCTGGTGAGATATATAAAAATGTGTAATTACCATAAATGCAATTGTCAAGTAAGGTATCGACTTCTTTAAAGGGAATTCCTCCGGTAATTGCAATTGCTTTAATGCCTTTTTCTTGTAGCTGACGAACCTGATCTTTCATTAAAGCAATTAACGGAGAGACAACAATGCAAATACCTGGCATCGCTAGGGCAGGGATTTGGAAACAAATGGACTTGCCTCCACCGGTAGGAAGGATAGCTAGTACATCTTTTTTATCTAAAACAGCTTGAATTATTTCCTCTTGAGACGGTCTAAATGAGTCATATCTCCAGTATTGTTTTAATATATCAAGAGGTTGCTGCATTCAGGTGATTCAAAATGAAATTAACACGTTTGTTTACTGACAACAAAGGTACTTCTATCAAATCAAAATTAAAACGTTTATAGGCATCGACTAAATGATGATAAATTGCAGTCGCTTCTTCAAAAGTTTCAAAACGTTCATTATCTGAAATATAAATGCCTTCCCAGGGTGGCAAAATAAACACCTTGTCATAAACACATTGTTCGCAGGCATTAATAAACAGTTCATTATATTCCTGATCAAAGAAATCCATATAAGCAATGACATCAGGAACTCCGCGGTCTAAAAAAGTCAGTTCATGATCATTTTCTAAAGCGATACGATATTGATCAATACGCTGATGCAGAATTTTTTTATTAAATGCTAGTGAGTCGTCAACGGCATCAATTGGGTTCGAGGCAGTATCTGCTATTTCGCCTAATTTTTTTGCTTCTAGAGTCATGGTTCTTATGACCTCATGCAAGCATGTGTATCCCATTTCTTCCAAGAGATTAATAACGGAGGTTTTTCCTGTACCTGGGCCACCAGTAATAACGATTTTATTTGAAGCCAATACGCATTGATTTTCAGGCAAAATAATGAATTTATAATCGAACCTAAAAATTACAATACACTATCTGAGGTCGTGTTTGTAAGGCATTATATGGTAATTGTTTTAGATTTTTTGGAAAGCGATAAGGCATTTAAATCTTCCCTTGGTCGTATGCAGACAGAATTATCGGGCAAAGCACTATCTTTGTGAGCTATAAAAAAGAGCAATTAAGTAATTAAAATGGGTAAGAAAGAAGAGGATTTTTATCAGCGGTTAAAAGAAGAATTAGTTCAAAGTACTTTGTGGCCTGCTGAATACTTATATAAGTTTATTGTACCTACAGATGATACAAAAATAGCCCAAGTGCAAGCAGCCTTTAATAATATGGGGGCGGTTATTAATACCAAAACTTCTTCCAAGGGTAAATACACAAGTATTTCTATTAATGTGCGAATGAAAAATCCGGAAGCGGTTATTGAAAAATACCTTCAGGTCGGCGAGGTCGAAGGAGTAATTTCTTTATAATCGCGGCGGTTTTCGTATTCGGTTTAATTTTGCTACTTTGCAACCATCGATTTCTTCGCGAATTTTAGAAATCCCCAATAAAAAATAACAAGTTTGATAGATCAATTAGAATATAACACTGAGCGTGAAAAGCTCATAATACCTGAATATGGTCGCCATATTCAAAAAATGGTGAACCACGCCATCAGTATTGAAGATAGAGAAGAACGCAATAAAATTACCAAAGCCATTATTGGAGTTATGGGAAATTTACAGCCTCATCTTCGTGATGTGCCCGATTTTCAGCACAAGTTATGGGACCAAATTCAGATTATCGCAGATTTTAAACTAGATGTTGATAGTCCCTACCCTAAACCAGAAAAAGAAGTGCTTTTTGCAAAGCCTGCACCTTTGAACTATCCTCAAAACCATCCAAAATATCGTTTTTATGGTAACAATATCAAAACGATGATTGACGTGGCTAATACATGGGAAGAAGGCGAGATGAAAACCGCGCTTATTTATACGATAGCGAATCACATGAAAAAGTGTTTCTTAAACTGGAATAAGGATACAGTTGAAGATCAAGTTATTTTTGATCACCTGTTCGAACTATCAGAAGGGCGAATTCGTTTAACTGAGGATGATAGTGAAGACTTAAGTGCTTCTGGAGATTTAATGAGAAGTAGTTCAAAGAAAAAGTATACAAAAAAAGGTGGAGGTCGTAGCAACCGTAACCGCAAACGTTATTAAGCCTAATGGGTACGTTTAAAATAGAAGGTGGGCACCGCCTAAAGGGAAGTATTACTCCTCAAGGTGCAAAAAATGAGGCTTTACAAGTATTATGCGCTGTGTTACTTACAGCAGATAAAGTGACCATCGAGAACATTCCTGATATTCGTGATGTTAACAAGCTTATTCTACTTTTGAGTAATCTTGGAGTAAAAATCCAAAAGAATAAGCCAGGTTCATTCACATTTCAAGCAGATGACATACACTTAGAGTATCTTGAATCTGAGGCTTTTAAAGAGGAAGGTAGAGGGTTGCGTGGTTCAATAATGATCGTTGGTCCTTTATTGGCTAGATTTGGTAAAGGCTATATCCCAAAACCAGGTGGAGACAAAATTGGTCGCCGTCGTCTTGATACGCATTTTGAAGGTTTTATAAAACTAGGTGCTGATTTTCGCTACAATCGCGAAGATTACTTTTACGGAGTGGAAGCAAAGCAACTAAAAGGTACGAATATGCTTCTTGATGAAGCATCTGTAACGGGTACTGCTAACATTATTATGGCCGCGGTATTGGCGGAAGGCGTTACTACCATATACAATGCGGCTTGCGAACCGTACATTCAGCAGTTAAGTAATATGCTGATTCGTATGGGGGCCAAAATAGAAGGTGTGGGTAGCAACCTTTTAAAGATTGAAGGTGTTACCAAACTTGGTGGTTGTGAACACCGTATTCTTCCTGATATGATTGAGATTGGAAGTTGGATGGGCCTTGCGGCGATGACTCAAAGCGAGTTGACCATTAAAGATGTTAGTTGGGAGAATTTAGGGCAAATTCCGGATGTTTTTAGAAAAATGGGAATTACGGTAGAGAAAAGGGGAGATGACATACATATTCCTGCGCATACTGAAGGTTATGAAATTCAGAGTTATATTGATGGTTCAGTGCTAACAATCGCAGATGCACCTTGGCCCGGTTTCACACCTGACCTTTTGAGCATTGTTTTGGTGGTTGCTACACAGGCAAGAGGAAGTGTGTTAATTCATCAGAAAATGTTTGAAAGCCGGTTGTTTTTTGTCGATAAGCTTATAGATATGGGTGCAAAGATCATATTGTGTGATCCACATAGAGCCAATGTTATTGGCCATGATTTCAAATCTACTTTAAAAGCCACCACTATGACATCACCTGATATTCGAGCTGGTATATCGTTGCTGATTGCTGCATTGTCTGCAAAAGGCACGAGTACTATTCATAACATCGAGCAGATTGATCGTGGTTACGAGCGAATCGATGAGCGATTAAGAGCTATAGGAGCTAAAATTGTCCGTGTCTAAAGGGATCGGTTTACAAAATTCATAACAGCAAGGAAAATTCCTATACTTATTAGGACGATTCCAATAATACCAATGATCAGCATGTTTTTGTTGATGGTTTCCATAACCGTTTTCATAGCGTTGTTGGTGCTTGCTATTTCATTAATTTTACCGTGATTCCGTTCGTTTGCTAAGTGCTTTACTAGGGCGGTTTGAATTTTCTGCTGTTCAGCAATCTGCGATCGCTGACGCTTTAACAAATAATCATGTTCTATTATTCTAATAATAATAGGATATACATTCTTTTTGGAATACTTTCTTTCCCACTTTTCGTTAGAAAACGAAATTTTATAGTCTACAAATTTATCAGCATCCATACTATGATCAAAGGCCTCGTTAAGCTGAATTGCATGGGTATGTAGTTTGTTTATCGCGTCTAGATCTGAATTCTTGTCAACGATTTCATTGATTAATTCGTTTTTATTAGCATAGATAAATTGTAACGTTGCTAATTGTAGATTATCCATACGCTCCTTAAGCATTAAATAATCAATAACTGTAGCGATTAGATCTTTGTTGTATTTTAATTTGGTGCCAATGGCAGCACTGTAGTTTTCGTACAATCTATTTTCAAGAAGAATGAATTGCTCTTGCAGCATTTTAATTTTTTTACCACCTTCTTGGTACATGTAGGCATCTACTCCTTCCGGTAGCGTAACTTCATTATCATAGAAAGAACCTACATTTTTAAGGTAATAATAACTTTCACGCGCAGCTTCCGTAATAGACTGAATGTCTTCTGGAAGTGTTAGGGTAATCGTATGTTCGACCTGTTCGTTTTTCACGTATTTTTAATTAAAGTCGATCTCTATAATCGGTATTAGGGGAGGCACATAAAGCAGTAAGCGAATGTAGCCGAACAATGATAGGAAAATCAGTAGAGTTACAATTAAAAAAACGTTTTAAGTGTTAATTTATCTGATGTGTTGTTGATAAGTTTAAAAATAATCTGAATATAACTTCATTTATTAAATCAAAAAAATCAAAATTTAGAATACGTTAAATGATGATTATCAATAAATTAAGCAAATACCATTGGACAAACACTTTATGTTTACAAAACAAACTATTTAAAGTTCTACTTTAAATAACTTTGTCAATTAGATTGATATATAAAAACGGAAAGCTAATGTATTAAGCAACAGCTTCTTTGTATATTTTTAAACAACGTTCTCTAGCAAATTTATGATCTACTATAGGATTTGGATAGGTGAGTTCATCTAAATCTTTAACCCAGGTGCGAATGTATTGGTGTTGTTTATCGAACTTCTCAATCTGTGAACTTGGGTTAAATATACGAAAGTACGGAGCTGCATCCACACCACATCCAGCTACCCATTGCCAGTTACCAACGTTACTTGCTTGTTCGTAATCATGAAGTTTAAGGGCAAAATATGCTTCTCCCCAGCGCCAATCTATCAGTAAATGTTTACATAAAAAACTACCGACGAGCATTCGTACCCGATTATGCATGAATCCGGTTTCATTTAATTGGCGCATTGCAGCATCGACCAGCGGATAGCCTGTTTCCCCGTTTTTCCAGCGCTCAAATTCCGCTTCATTATTACGCCATGCAATTCGGTCATATTTTGGCTTGTAGGCTTTGTTTACGGTATGTGGATGGTGCCAAAGTATTTGCATAAAGAACTCTCTCCAGATCAGTTCATTCCAGAAGATCTCATTCTTTTCTGCTATTGCCTGCGCCACAATCTCTCGTATACTAACGGTACCAAAACGTAAATGAGGCCCTAATTTTGAGGTGGTGTCCTTAGCGGGGTAGTTTCTTGTTTCCTCGTAAGTCTGTATCAAATTAGGGCTTAATTTGTAGGGCGCAACTCTTATGGCTGCGCGCTCAAACCCCATTTCAGATAGCGAAATATTAGGAAGGTCATCTTTTGGTAAAAGCTTATCCAAATGCTTGTCGGAAGGGTAATGCTCTAGTCGGGTAGACCTGAATATTGTTTTCCATTGCCTCATATATGGAGTATATACAGCATAAGGATTTCCGTCTCCCTTTACCACCTCGTTTTTCTCAAAAATCACCTGATCCTTAAACGTGTTGAATTCAATGTTGGATTTCGCTAAGAATTCACCCATTTCATGATCACGCTTTCTGGCATAAGGTTCGTAGTCGTGATTGGTGTAGACCGCTTTAATATTGTATTCTTTTACAAGCTGTTGGAAGATATCGGTCGGAATCCCATAATGAAATGAGATTCCACTTTGGTAGTTTTCGTTTAAATGATGATTTAGTTTCTGTAATGTTTCATGAATAAAGGTTACTCTGCTATCCTCTTTTGGTAACTCATCTAAAATTAGCTGGTCAAAAATGAATATGGGTAATACTTTGAATCCCGACTGTAATGCATGATAAAAAGCGGTATTATCATGTAAACGAAGGTCTCTTCTAAACCAAAAAATAGTAATCTCGTCGTTCATTAACTCACATTCAGTGTTGACATACCTCCATCAACACCCAAAACTTGCCCGGTTATCCAACTACTTTGTTCTTGTAGTAAGAAACTGGTAATATTGGCAATGTCTTCAGCATTACCAACTCTTTTTAGTGGGTGGCGATTGTTCATTCGATCCACCTTCTTTTCGTGATTTAACAGGCGCTTCGCTAGTGGTGTATCAGTTAGTGACGGTGCGACCACATTTACTCTAATATTCGGAGCGTATTCTGCTGCTAGGGCCTTGGCAAAACCTTCAACTGCACCTTTGGCGCCAGCTACGCTTGTATGAAACGGCATTCCAACCTTCACGGCAACTGTGCTAAAAAATACCATACTAGCTTGTTTAGATTTCATAATTAGAGGTATGATGGTCTGCACTACTTTAACCAACGAGAGGTAGTTGATATTGATATCATTAACAAACGACTCGTATTTAAGCATTTTAAACGGTTTTAAATCGATACTGCCAGGACAATACACAAATCCATCTAAATGCGTCGGAAGCAAACTAATATCTAAAATATCTTCGCTTGCATCAAAAGGGATGTATTTACAGTTAACATCTTCTAAACCTTCACTAGTTCTTGAAGCAATGAATAAGGTGTTGTTTTCCGAGAGTTGCCTAGCAAGTGCATTACCAATTCCATAAGAACCCCCGATTATCAATATATTTCCCATAAAATTTATCCGTACATTTTAATGACCTTATCATGATCACCTTTGTGTTTACCAAAAAGTTGGATTAGTTTTTGTTCCCTATACTTAAAAATATTCTTAAGCTGTTTTCCAACAACCAATCCATGCATTATGCGCCCCAAAAAGCCAAGGGGCAGTTTATAATCAACAATATCTTCCATTTCTACCCCGCCATCGATCTCGGTTAGAAAATGTTTATGATGCCATAACGCATAAGGACCAAATCGTTGTTCGTCAACAAAGTAGTTTTTGTTGTCAACGTGGGTTATTTCAGTAACCCACTTCAATTTTATACCGAACATCGGTGTGACGTTATATTGAATAATTTGTCCAGCAAACATTTTTCTATCCGCTCCTGAGAGAATTTCAAATCCCATATGTGGTGGAGTAATGGTGCGTAGATTGACAGGGTCAGACAAAAAATCCCAAGCAGCATCTAAACTAATGGGTAGTTTTTGCTTAGTATGAAGCCTATATATTTTCATCGCTTTTTCTTTTGGACGAAATTACGATTAAAAATGTTTAATTAAAAATTAAAAAAGTTAAACAAATCGATTGAGGTGTTAACAATCATCGCAGCATTGCTCATCTTTTACCAGTTTACAGCTCATTACAGCTAGGATGGCCCCAACAAACGGAGCAGTAAAATATAGCCATGTGTCTGTCCATTTTCCTGACAAGATAGCCGGCCCTAATGTCCTTGCGGGATTCATTGATGCTTTAGTCATGGGGCCTGCAAACATTGCCTCCAATAAAACGACACCTCCAATGGCAATACCCGCCATAGTGCCCACTTCTTTAGAGCCTGTAGACACATTTATAATCACTAACATTAGGAAAAAAGTGAGGAATAGCTCTAATACAAAAGCACGCCAGGCTTCGAAGCCTTCAGCAGGAAATGTGGCACCCAATTCTTGACTGTCAGGAAATAAAAGATATAAAACTCCACTTGCCATAACAGCCCCCAAGCACTGCGCTATTAAGTATTTTGGTGTCTCTTTCCAACCAAACTTTTTTGCATAAGCAAAAGCAATCGTAACTGCCGGATTAAAATGAGCACCGGAGATATCACCAAAGGCATATATCATAGCCATTACAATAAGCCCCCAAGTAATTGCAACTCCCACATGGCTAACATCACCACCCGTTACCTCATTTATGGTCATTGCTCCGGTACCGCAAAATACCATGGAAAAAGTGCCGATTGTCTCCGCTATATAACGTTTCAATTATTTTCAATTTTTGCGCTAAGATAAACGCTTTTTATGTTTTTATTATCATCTGATAATTCGGGTTTAAATATCTTTGCCTCAACTTAAAACAGCATGAAACGGTTTATTTACATTGCCTTAGCAGTGGGTATTATTGCATTTATTAGCCTAAGTTTTATAAACTACAGGGTGACCACGCTTCATGAAATGGATAAGACGCTGGCGGAAGCATCTGGTTTACTATACTATAAAGGCGACTTAATAACTTTTAATGATTCTGGTAACAGTAGTGTACTCTATGTATTGGATATAGAGACTGGAGAAATTAAGAGAACTGTGTCGCTATTTGGTGCAAAAAAAATCAAATGGAGTGACTGGGAAGATATTACACAAGATGAAAATTATATTTATCTAGGCGATATTGGTAATATCTATGGATATCGAGATAATATGAATATCTATCGCATCAAGAAGTCAGATTTTGATTCAAAAGATGAAGTTGTTCCGGAGACAATTAAGTTCAAATACAAAGACTTTCAAGAAAAAGTATATATCGAGGGAGGGATTAATTACGATGCAGAGGCGTTGTGCATGATTGATGATACGTTGTTTTTATTTACAAAAGAGTGGAAGTCTGGACAAACTACTGCCTATAAGTTACCGAAAATTCCATCCGACAGTGTTCATCTTTTGACGAAAGGTGAATCATTTGAAGTTGATGGACTAATAAGTGGTGGGGCGTATGATGCGGAGAATAATAATCTTTTCTTAACCGGATATACCCGAACCCTGCAACCATTTTTATATGAAATTAATGACGTTAGCTCGACTGGTCTTTTCAATGGCCGAATCACTAAACATGATTTAAAGGGCACTGGCTTTACAAGTCAAATAGAAGGGGTTACCTACCATGATTCAAAGTTGTATTTGATCAGCGAACGTATTTACAAAACAATAAAAGGATTTAATATCGTTGTACCCGGAAAGTTGTACCGGGTGGATGACGTTGATTGATCTCAATTCATTTAAGGTTTTGTTAACATTTTTCGTATTACCTAATGACTACTTTCGTTATGTTAAACAAATCATCCGATGGGTTAGACAGGATGATATACCACGTAATATTAAAACTTAATTTTTATTTAAACTTTCAACCATGAAAAAGCTAATTTTCGCGTTTTGTTGTGTCCTGTTAGCAGGAATGACAATGAATGCACAAATCGAAACACCACAACCAAGTCCATTTGCTAAAATGGAACAAAAAGTGGGATTAACTGATGTACATGTAGAGTATTCACGACCTGGAGCAAAAGGAAGAACCATTTTTGGAAATTTGGTGCCCATGGGAAAACTTTGGAGAACTGGAGCAAATGCCAACACAAAGATCACCTTTAGTAATGATGTAAAAGTAGGAGGGAAGGACCTAAAAAAAGGTACTTATGCACTCTATTCAAAACCTAACAAAACTTCTTGGGAAGTAATATTTTACGCTGATGCTAATAATTGGGGTACTCCTAGAGAGTGGGACGAAAGCAAAGTTGCTGCCACTGTGACTGCTCAAGTTCAGGAAATTCCTGCAATGATTGAGAACTTCACAATTATGTTTGATAACTTGAAGAATGACAGTGCCGAGCTGGGCATTATGTGGGAAAAAACATATGTTGGCGTAAAACTAGAAGTTCCTACCGATAAAGCAGTGACGGCTTCTATTGACAGAGTAATGTCAGGACCAGGGCCTAATGATTTCTATTCGTCAGCTGTATATTATTTAGAGTCGGGTAAGGACATCAATAAGGCTATGAAATGGATTGACAAGGCGGTTGCAATGACTGAAGAAAAGCCACGCTTTTGGTACTTACGCCAGCAGTCGTTAATTCATGCAAAAGCAGGTAAGAAGAAAACTGCTATTGCTGCTGCTAAAAAATCCTTAGAATTAGCGGAAAAAGCTAAAAACGCAGATTACGTTAAGTTAAATACAGATTCGTTAAAGGAATGGGGGGCTATCTAAGTTAAACACTTTTGACAATACAATACAAAAGCCTCACTTTATAGTGGGGCTTTTTTTGTTTCCATACTGTCAAATATTGTAGCAAACAGCATCACCAAAACACATCCGATAAGGTTTAACCATAAATAGGCGAGTTCAATATAACCATATTTGTCCAGGGCAAATAGTGCAATTACAATGGTTTCGGCTAATAGGGCGGCAAAAAACACGCTATTTCCTTTAATCCATTTTAAAAAGAACGCTACGGCAAAAATTCCCAGTATGGAACCGTAAAAAATAGACCCAATAATATTCACAGCTTCAATCAAGTTGTCGAACAATGAAGCAAACATGGCAAAAGCCAATGCAATAAGCCCCCAAATAAGAGTGAATACTTTAGAAGCATTCAAATAAAAACGATCACCTTTATCTTTTACAAAATTTCGCTTATAAATGTCTATAACCGATGTGGTAGCAAGTGCACTCAATTCTGAGGCTGTAGACGACATCGCTGCTGAAAAAATAACAGCCAATAGCAAACCAATCAATCCTACAGGTAAGTGCTCCGTAATAAAAGTGATAAAAACATAGTCGGTGTCTTCGGCATCCATATCCAAATCATTTTGAGTAGAAGCTTTAGCGATAATGGTTTTTGCTTCATTTCGTAATGCAACTTCCGCATCGACCGTTGCATTCATTTTTTCAATTGTGGTTGCAGAAACTTCTCCCGATTTGTTTTCTTCCAAAAACCGATCAATAGCCTGTCTTTTTACTTTATTATTATCAACTAAACGCTGTTCTAGAACAGTATAATCAGCAGCCATTTCACTTTGTTTTACCTCGGCTACATTAGCGGCATTAAAATGAAGCGGAGCATCATTAAACTGATAAAACATGAAGACCATAACCCCTACAAACAGAATTAGAAACTGCATAGGTACTTTAAAAACACCATTAAATAGTAGTCCTAATCTACTCTCGGTAAGTGATTTTCCCGAAAGATAGCGTTGTACTTGGCTTTGATCAGTCCCGAAATAGCTCAAAAATAAAAAAGTACCACCAAGCATGGCGGTCCAAATGTTATAACGGTCAGAAAGATCGAAGTTAAAACTTACAATATTTAATTTACCTAGGCTGCCAGCTACATCAATGGCTTCTCCAAAACCTATATTTTCAGGAAGTTTATTTAACAATACAAAAAATGCGACAACCATTCCAGATAGAATTACGATCATCTGTTGTTTTTGTGTTTGGCTTACTGCATTGGTTCCGCCGGATACGGTATAAAAAATAACAACAACACCAATGATTAAAATGGTAACACTTAAGTTCCATTGTAAAATGGTAGATAAAATTATTGCCGGAGCGTAAATAGTAATACCGGCTGCCAAACCACGTTGAATCAGGAATAAAATTGCTGTAAGCGAACGGGTTTTAAGATTGAATCTGTTTTCAAGGAATTCGTAAGCCGTGTAGACATTCAATTTATAATACAAGGGCAGAAAAAAGATACATAAAATGATCATTGCCAATGGTAAACCAAAATAGAATTGCGCAAAGCGCATGCCATCATCATATGCTTGACCAGGTGTCGATAAAAATGTAATAGCACTAGCCTGGGTAGCCATTACGGAGAGACCTATTGTCCACCATTTTAGGTTATGATCCCCTTTTAAATAACTTTCAGTTGTTTTCGCATTTCGGCTTTTCCATACACCATAAATTACGATGGCTAATAGAATGGCAATGAGCACAGTCCAATCAATAATATGCATTAAGCGTAGAGGTTAGTTAGGTAGATGAAAATGGAAACAAGAATAAGCTGAAAAACCAATACCGTTATGTATATGTTTTTCCAGCTTCCCAGAAAAGGTGGTTTATCAATATCTTCCATTATCCTTTTATTTTAGATGACTGCGGACCTTTGCCCAATGATAGCATATTGGCAAAAAGCTTGTATGCCCCTGGTACTCCCGCAGGCAGTTCTCTAAAGAAACTAAGACCGGTATAAATGTAATGGCCTTCACCATATTTTGCGACCAGTAAACTACCGTCTTTGGCTGTTTCACCTTTATCATTCATGGATAGGATAGGGGTGAAATTTGCGTCCCATTCTCTTGGGAAATACAAACCGCGTTCTTGAACCCAGCCTTCAAAGTCATTAGGAGTTATTTGATTCGGAAAATTAAGTACCGGATGATCTTCTTTTAAAATACGTACCCGAGCTGTTTCATCAGTGACACGGTCGCGGGAAAGTTTTAGATCAAAAGGAGCCATAATCTTAACACCACGTCGACCTGCTGTATTGTATTGTACGATCATATTACCGCCTTGTTTTACAAAATCTAGTAAAAAACGCTGCTTAAACTTAAGTTCATCAACTACATTATAAGCCCGAATGCCCATCACAACGGCATCAAAATCAGCTAACGTATCTTCAGAAATTGAAGTTACAGGAATAACAGTGACATTATAGCCTATTTGTCGCAGACTTTCAGGAATAACGTCGCCGGCACCGGCAATGTATGCTATATTAGTTCCGTTTTTTTGTATTGCAACATTTACAACCTTGGTTTTAGAAGGCAATAAAACCGATTGAAATGGGATGTGGTCATAGTCAATCTCTACTAGTTGGTGAATATAATTATTAGCGTTAACGGTTAGTTTAGGCGAGATGGTACCTACACTTTCGTCATTAGGCGGAGTGACTTTAAAGATTACAGTCGCAACATCTCCTTTTTGCTTAATATCGAATGGTATTTCAGACGGAGTAACCTGCCAGCCTTCAGGATAATCTAAATATGCTTTTCCGTGGGCGTTATTTTTACCTGCCCGGATGGTTAACGAAACATCTTGAGTCGTTTTACCATCAAAAATGATTACAGGATTACTAAATGAAGCCGTCACTTCCGGTAGGACCTCAAAAGGTTTATATAATTCTCCTTTATCTGGTTTCGAGTAACGATACACAACGGGTCTATGCATTGTAATTGTTTGTGCATTAATAGTTAAAGAAATGGCAGCATTAAGAAAACGGGGAGTTTCTGGTTTTCCAATGAGTTGTTTGTCTTTAACGATGTACATACCTGGACTACCTTCATCCATTAACCAATACGGACTGGTATATTGAGTATTGAGAGGAATGGCGATTTTCTTTTTAATGTTTTGCCGTTCGTTATAAGGCAAGGTTGTCGTATTCTCGATTGTTGTTTTTAAAGGAGAAAAATTGATGTTTGTAATCGCCATATCAGCCTTACTTCTGTTGATTGCTTCAACATTTAGATCAACCAAACCACCCGGCGATACGGAGGCCGCATCTGCAGACACTTCAAGATATAAACCGGCACATGCACTAATAATATCTGTGATTTCCTCTAATTTGATTTTTTTCCAATGTGCATCTTCCAATTTTTCGATTAACTGATATGCATTCACAAGATCATCTAAATGCACAGCCGGATTTCTAAAATCGAAATCGGCTTCAACTTTTTCTAGAATATCACCAATTTTTTCACCCCCTTTTACTCGGTTCCAACTGGTATCTATGCCATCAAAAATATTGTCTTTGTCTTTAGGAAGATCTCCTTTTAAAAGTTCTATATATTCCTTTTGACTACCTCTCGTTGTGAGGCGACCAAAACCCTGGCATAAATGCTGACTACTTGCAATTGATGCTATTTCGTTATTAGATAGTCCTAAAGATGGGTAGTAGGTACCAATATCAACATTTAACATATTCGATTTGTCAGCCTTTCTAAAATTCTCTTGGCTACCATAAAACCACCACGATGTATTAAAAAACAACCGTCGAGGTTGCCAGGTTGATAAATTGGTAAGCTGATCACTATACTTTGTTTTATCTCCAACCAAGTCAAAGGCTTCAACACTAAGCATCGCTGAGGTTGTGTGATGTCCGTGAGTAGTACCAGGAGTTCGATGGTTAAATCTATTAATGATAACATCGGGTTTAAAAGTCCTAATTGCTCGTACGACGTCTCCTAAAACTTCTTCTTTGTTCCAAATAGATAAGGTCTCGTCCGGATGCTTAGAGTATCCAAAATCATTGGCCCTGGTAAATAGTTGCTCACCACCATCGACAGATCTTGCGGCCAATAGCTCTTGCGTTCGCATTACACCAAGTAGCTCCCTTATTTCGGTGCCAATTAAATTTTGTCCTCCATCTCCTCTAGTAAGCGATAAATATGCCGTCCGGGCCTTTACATTATTTGATAAATATGCAATGAGTCGCGTATTTTCATCATCAGGATGAGCAGCAATATAAAGTGCTGAGCCTAAAAAGTTAAGTTTTTTTACAGCTTCATAAATTTCGCTTGGGGTATGTCGTTTTGGTTGTTGGGCATCGACCGTGAAGAATACCAATAAGGTAAGAGCCAAGACTATTTTTCGCATCATTTAATTCTAGTTAGTGAGCATTCAAATATAAAGAGAATAGCGGGTGGCTTATTTCATTTAAGGAAGTTTTAACAGCAATCGATATACGCATACTGTATGCATAATTCTTGTTTTTACTTGTTCAAATTTGTTGAGCTGATTAATTTTGATTCAAAATGTTTCAGCTTGATCGATATTACTATTCTCACTCAGCAAAAGTATCTTAATCCTAAAACGGTTGATGCACTTACTCAGAATATTTTAGATGAACGCAGCTTATTGCAAACAGCATTAGAGGGTCGGGATCTAATTGTTGATGTTGTTTCTTGGGATGATCCAACCTACGATTACTCAAAGACCAAGGCTATCGTCTTTAGAACCATATGGGATTATTTTGAGCGCTTTGAGGAGTTCAATATTTGGTTAAACAAGGTAAGCCAGCAAACCAAATTGATCAATTCAAAATCATTAATCGATTGGAATATTGATAAGCATTACTTACAAGACCTCAAAGAAAAAGGAATTACAATAGTGCCCACAGCATTTGTTGATAGCGGGTTTCATAGATCATTATCGTCAATATGCGATGAAGAAAAATGGAATGATATTGTTATAAAACCTGCAATTGCCGGGGGTGCATTTAATACATATAAGGTTTTGGCAAGTGAACGTGCGGAATACGAAGATTTGTTTAAAAAATTGGTATCTGAACGGGATATGCTTGTACAACCTTTTATTGGGAGTATACAGAGTAGAGGAGAGGCTTCACTAATGGTGTTGAATGGAAAGTATACCCATGCCATTTTAAAAAAAGCAAAATCAGGAGACTACCGTGTACAAGATGATTTTGGTGGTAGTGTTCACGATTATGAACCAACAGAAAAAGAAATTGCTTTTGCTGAAGCTTGTTTCGAAGCTTGTGAAGAAATGCCAACTTATGGGCGTGCCGATATTCTATGGGACAAGAATGGAAACATTATGCTTGGTGAGCTAGAAATCATTGAACCCGAACTGTGGATTCGAAATAATCCGCAAAGTGCAGAGGACTTTGCGGATGGTATTGTTAAGTTTCTTTAATCCTTTAAAATCAAAGCTGGAATATTCAACTGCTTGAAATTTTCATTATAGCTTTTCATCTCGTTTTTGATGATATCGTCTCGCTCATTTTCATAAACCTTCCAGTCTTGCAAAAGATCTTTTAGACGCTCTTTTGCACCCGCAGTAACTTTTGGATTAGCTGCATCAATATAACCCGAAAGGTTGATTAATTGAGCATTCAATTTATTATTGAAATTGATGACATCCTGAAAAGTTTTTTGTTTAGGTTGAATCAAATTTTCTTCCCAGATTTCGATTCGTTTGATTAGTTTCTTTCCATCTTCAAGAAGTGCTTTAGCCTTATCATTATCCTTTAATAAAGATGCATAATGTTTTAATTGTGACTTCGCTGAACGCATTTTGTTTACTGATTCATGCATTTCCTTTATTGTCGCAGCAATAGTAGTTAACATAGTTTGCTGATCATTATAATCCGATGCAGAAGCCTCTATTGATGGATCTGCCAAAACAATGGCGGTTGTTTCCTGAACTTTGTCGTTTAAAGATAACCGAAGTGTATACGTTCCCGGACCTACAGATGATCCGTTGAGACCACCAAAAACAAATACTTTGCTTACTGGAGGAAGCGGATCTCTAGCAAAATCCCAGGTGAATCTGTTATATCCTTTTTTGGCTGGTAATGTTTGCGGTTTTGAGGGTCCGCCTGGCCATGATTTAAAACCTTTTGGCTTTTTGCTGCTATAGGTTCTTATCAACTCAGTTCCATTTAGAACCTCCAACTTTAATTCTAATGAATCCAACTTTTTTGGAAGGTAGTAATCAAATGTCACTCCGCTTTTGGGGTTTTGACCTTGACCAATGGCTTTAGAAGTGCCACCAAAAATGCGATAAGCGTCTTTCGGTTTAAAGATTTTAAATTCACTTTGATTAGTAGTCATTTGCTGTAAAACACCAAGGTCGTCCAATATCCAAAACCCTCTTCCAGATGTTGCAGCAACCAGATCATTGTCTTGAATAATCAGGTCATTTATTGGGACTGTGGGGAAATTTAATTTGAGCTTTTGCCAACTATTCCCGTCATTCGTTGAAATATACAACCCCACTTCTGTGCCTGCATATAACAATCCTTTTTTCTTTTTATCGGCCCGAACCACTCGTGCGAAGCCATTCGGGTCATCTAAACCAGCAACTATTTTCTTCCATGACGTTCCATAGTCGTCAGTTTTGAAAATATGGGACGAAAGATCCATTGACTTATATCGCATGATCACTACATAAGCCGTTGCCGGATCGTGTTCTGAAATGTCAATACTATTGATGATCCCATCAGGAATGCCCTTTGGGGTAATGTTCTCCCAGCTTTTTCCGCCGTTTTTAGTAACATGCAATAAACCATCATCGGTACCGGCATATATAATCCCTTTTTCATGTTGAGATTCAACCAAAGCAGTAATGGTATTATAGTTTTCCCCTCCTGCAGCCTCATTGGTATATGGCCCACCTCCGGGGCCGTGTTTTTCTTTTTCGTTTTTGGTCAGGTCGGGGCTTACTGTCTCCCAACTTAACCCACCATCAGTCGTTTTGAACACCAAATTACCAGCATGGTAAATGGTATTTCTATCATGAGGTGAACTAATTATGGGAGCATTCCAATTATATCGGTACTTAGAGTCTTTCGGAGCGATGCTCAATCCTAATTCAGGGTATTGTTTAATTGGTTTTTGTTCTTTAGAGGCTTTTGTCCACTTGCTAATATTCCCTTGATAGGTGCCCCCATACACGGTAGTTGGATTGTCAGGATCAAAAGCGATAAACGCGCTTTCGCCACCAGCAACGGCGTACCAGTCTTTCCAGTCAATACCTCCATCTTTAGTTCGGCTGGCAATTGCCATGGTCGAGTTATCTTGCTGACCTCCGTATACAAAATAGGGCATTTGATTATCGGTGATTACTCGGTAGAATTGAGCCGTTGGTTGATTTTGTTGGGTACTCCAACTTTTACCCCCGTTAAATGAGATATTGGCACCACCGTCGTTGGAGTTGATCAAGTTCGTATTATCCGTTGGATTGATCCATAAGTGATGATTATCGCCATGAGGTACAGGAATGTTCGTAAAACTTTTACCTCCGTCGATACTTTTCATTACCGGGGCATTTAAAACATATACCACATTTTCATTTTGAGGATCGGCAAATATTTCCATATAGTACCATGATCGCGCAATATTTACCCGATTTTTATTCACTTGTTTCCACCTTTTTCCGGCATCGTCCGATCGATACACTCCACCTTTTTCTCCTTCGGCTTCAACAACCGCAAAAACCTTTTCTGAATTGGCTCTTGATACCGAAATTCCAGCTTTTCCAAATGCATTTGGTAGGCCTTTTTCTAATTTTTTCCAGGTATCACCACCATCAGTAGATTTATAGAGTCCTGATTTTTCCCCACCACTTTCCATGATCCATGGATAGCGTCGATGTTGCCACATTGCTGCATATAAAATTCGCGGATTGTTCATATCCATCGATATGGATGAAGCTCCGGTATTTTGATCAATATAAAATACCTTTGACCAGCTTTTCCCTCCATCGGTAGAACGATATATACCTCGTTCGGTAGAGGGGCCATATTGAGCGCCTTGCCCACTTATATAAATGATGTTAGGATCTGTAGGGTGAATAATGACATCTGAAATATGTCTTGTTTTTTCTAAGCCAATGTGTGACCATGTTTTACCAGCATCTGTTGATTTGTATACTCCATCACCCATTGAGGTCATCACTCCTCTTGCGGCATGCTCACCCATACCAACAATCACTACATTAGGATCGCTTTCGGCTACAGCGATCGCTCCGACGGTTCCTGTTTTAAAAAATGTATCTGAAACATTCTTCCAACTAATCCCCGCATCGGTAGTTTTCCAAACACCACCACCGGTAGCACCCATATAGTAGGTAAAAGGTTGTCCGATAACTCCAGTAGAAGCTACGCTACGCCCACCTCTAAACGGACCAATATTTCGCCATTTTAATCCGTGAAACAAGCTATCAGTTAAGGCAATTCCACTTGGGGACTTTTGTTTTTTACGTTTCTTTTGGGCATTTACATTAAAGCTGACTAGAATCAGCAAAATAACTGCTAGTTTTAAAAGTTTCATGTGGTGGTATTTAGTTGTTTTATATAAGTTAGATATTATAATACTATACAGTTAAGCGCGATAATCTAATCCTCGCCCTTGGGTTCCGTTAGTCTGATTATTTCATTAATCATACGCACCACACCTTCTTCTTCAACGGTGGTCAGATTGTTAGCCAGATCCCCTGTTCTTTGGTTAATAAAATTTCTGTGCGTTTTGCTGAAAAATGCAGTTGCATATTGCGGATCATCAGTAAGGTCAGGATCAAAATTTGCTCTTCTCCAGGGTTGGTATTCATTGAACAAAAAATTAATCGCAAACTCCTCTTCTTCTAAATAATCACCTAAGACATCTTTCCATGAAATTAAACTTCGTCTTAATGTATCATTTTTAATAAGGTCAAAGGAAGAAGAATTTAAAAGTGCTTCCACTGCACCATTTTTAGGGTTGAACGATTTGTTCCTCCATATCAACGGGTAGTAATTTTTTATGCTATCAGTAAAATGAGAATTCGATTCATTTACTTCTGGGTTTTTAAGATTGAAATTCCCAATAGCATTTAACACCTTCTTACAAGCGTTAAAATTAACTCTATTAAAATCAATGATGGAGTCTAATTGCGCTTTATTTGATTTAAAATCCAGGTTGATTTCTTTTAAAAAGGCTTCCTCCTTTTTACGTTCTTTGCTCTGTTCATTCCAATTGTTTATTTGAAGTGCGATAAGAATACCAATTACGACAAGAATGATTTCGCCAATGGCATATTTAAGGTATTGGCCTGTTTTATTTTCCGAGAGTAAGCGCTGCCTGATTTTTCTAAAAAATTTGATCATGAATAATAATTGGAGTGTGAGAAAGCAATAGAGTTACTAGGGTGTTTTACGCTATTTAACATAGCTTTTATAAAATTAAAGATTGTTATTCCCTTTGACTCCATATTTCATAGATGGGGTCGCCTTTGCTAGATAGGCCTGAATGATGCCATTTACCATCTATCAATTTATAATCAAACTGTAATTGCATCCCGACTTTATCATTATCTCTTGAAAAGAACTCTAGGTTTTCGGTATACTTTCCATTAACTGTTGTATAAGTGCCGCCACCTGTGCCCATAAATTGTTTGCTTTCGGTATTGTAAGCAATCCATTGAAAACGGTTACCTGACAATATTTTCATGGTTTTTCTTGGTCTATTGGTATTCCGTTGTTGCATCTTGCCATCTCGAATACGTCCAGACATTAGCCAAGCTCCCTTTAGTTTTCCGGGTTTTCCATCATCAATGCGCCTTAATTTATTCTTATTGCCGACTACACCCATTACCGAATCGTTAACATAAACCTTAAAGCTTACTTCTGTACCAACGCGATCAGGGTCATTAGTGTCGAACTCGATAGTCTCGGTCATAGTATCACCATTTAATCGCCATGCACCTCCATTAGTTTTAATAAATGAACCATTTTCAGCATCGTATTGCGACATTACTTGGTAATTGTTTGAAAAAATAACAACAGTTTTTACCATTTTACCATTTTCTAAGGCATGAGTACCTCCCCACGCCCCGACGAAACTTTGAGCATAAATTTCTAAGGATAAAAAAATGGTCGTGATCAGGAATAAAGAAATTTTCATAGCAACTTATTTGCTTTATTAAATATATGACAATAAGTAGTTTAAATTTTTAAAATGTTACTCAAATCGATTAAATGGTCTTTTTTAATATTGATTTTCAGTCATTTAAAAAAAGAGTTGTAGAACAGAGGAAATATCACTTTATAACATACAGTATTATAGTATCTTAGTGGAGTAAAAATCAATCATGCCATTACAACTCATTTTTAATCAATACAAATTACTCACCGAATTGGAGTATAAAGCTGTCAGGTCTAGCGGTGCAGGAGGCCAGCATGTCAATAAAACCAGTACTAAAGTTGTTTTAAGTTGGAACCTTAATAAATCAGCAGTATTTAGCTATGAGCAGAAAGAATTGCTTAAAAAAAGACTAATAAATAGATTAAATTCAAGAGGCAATTTACAATTAAATTGTTCTGAAAGTAGAAGTCAAATACATAATAAGCAAACTGTAACTTCCCGGTTTTTTCAGCTTATAGAAGAGGCTTTGGTGGCAGAAAAAGTGCGCAAAGCAACAAAACCATCAAGAGCGGTCAAACAAAAACGACTGGATACCAAAAAAAGGCAATCAACTAAAAAAACGAATCGTAGAAAACCGGATATCGAATAAGTACGATTTACAATTTTTGGAGTACGATTTCCACTTATAAAAAGATTGAATTCCAAGCACCAAATTCTAAACTTCAGCTTACTAAATTAGAAAACTGCATACTGCGACTGCCAACTAAATACTGAATTTAAAGTGGAATATTCCCATGCTTTTTATATGGCATTTCTAACTCTTTATTTTCTAAAGTAGCGAATGCTTTTATCAGTTTTCTACGTGTATTTTCGGGTAAGATGACTTCATCAATAAATCCGCGTGCAGCAGCGCGATACGGATTAGCGAACTTATCAGCATATTCTTTTTCTTTTTCAGCAAGCTTGGCAGCGGGATCATCGGCTGCTTGAATTTCTCTTTTAAAGATAATCTCACTAGCACCTTTTGCTCCCATAACAGCGATCTCAGCTCCTGGCCATGCGAAATTAAAGTCAGCTCCTATGTGTTTACTATTCATAACATCATACGCTCCCCCATAAGCCTTTCTGGTAATAACGGTCACTTTAGGTACGGTAGCTTCACTTAAAGCATATAATAGCTTCGCTCCATTTGTAATGATACCATTCCATTCTTGATCGGTTCCTGGTAAGAATCCAGGGACGTCTACTAAGACTAGTAGTGGGATATTAAAGCAGTCGCAGAAGCGCGTGAATCTGGCAGCTTTTTTACTACTATCTACATCTAAAACCCCTGCCAAACTCATGGGTTGATTGGCCACTACACCCACACTTTTGCCTGCTAAACGTGCAAAACCTACGATAATGTTATCGGCATAGTCCTTATGAATTTCGAAGAAAGAATCCGCATCAGTAATACCACTAATCACCTGATGCATGTCGTAAGGCTTATTAGGGTTATCCGGCACAATACCTTTTAATTCTTCTCGTACTTCATCGCCTAACTCATAAAGCAAATCCAAAGGTTTTTCCTGATTGCTTTGCGGCATATAACTGATAAGTTTTTTTAAATCTTCTAAACATGCAACATCATTAGCACTGGTAACATGGGTGACGCCACTTTTCGTAGCATGTGTATGTGCACCTCCCAATTCTTCACTGGTCACCTCTTCGTTGGTTACAGTCTTTACCACATTGGGGCCAGTTACAAACATATAACTGGTGTTTTCAACCATCATAGTAAAGTCAGTCATTGCGGGAGAATACACTGCGCCACCGGCACATGGACCCATAATGGCGGATATTTGGGGAATTACCCCAGATGCTTTTACGTTACGATAAAAAATATCCGCATAACCACCTAAAGATCGAACACCTTCCTGAATGCGTGCTCCTCCGGAATCATTCAACCCAATAAAAGGAGCTCCGACTTGCATGGCCATGTCCATGATTTTACAGATTTTTTCGGCATGTGTTTCTGATAATGCTCCGCCAAAAACAGTAAAGTCCTGTGCAAAAATATAAACCAGTCGACTGTTAATCGTTCCATAACCGGTAACAACTCCGTCTCCATAGAATTGCTGATCGGCCATACCGAAATCTGTGGTGCGGTGCGTTACGAACATACCGATTTCTTCAAACGAATCTTCGTCAAGCAAATAATTAATGCGCTCTCGAGCAGTTAACTTGTTTTTTGCATGTTGTTTTTCAATACGAGCTTCGCCACCTCCAAGTTTAGCTTTAGCGATCTTATCATTTAAAATAGAAAGTTTGTCTTTCATAATGTTTATTGAATAGGTAAACGAAGTTGTTTTTTATCTTCCAAATATATTTTTAACGCAGCTTTGGCAGCAACGTTGGCCAAAACATTTTCATAGTTTTCGATGTCTTCTTTTGAGTAGTACTTTTTAACAAAATTGGTGTCAAAATCTCCCGAAACGAATGCTTCATGTCCACATACAAAGCGCCCAAAGGGCAAGGTGGTTTCAATACCTTTAATATGGTAATTATCAATAGCTTTGATCATTAACTGGATGGCCTCATCGCGCGTTTCACCATAGGTGATTAGCTTAGAGATCATCGGGTCATAGTAAATAGGAATTTCTTGCCCTTCTTCGAATCCATCATCTAACCTAATTCCTGGTCCTTGAGGAGTTTTGTAGGTGGATAGTGTTCCAATACTCGGTGCAAAGTTGTCATAAGGATCTTCTGCATATACACGAAGCTCTAATGCATGACCTTGAATTTTAAGGTCTTTTTGCTCAAAAGCTAATTTTTCACCTCTCGCAACTTTTATCTGTTGTTCTACCAAATCAAGTCCAGCAATAATTTCGGTTACCGGATGTTCAACCTGTAGCCGGGTATTCATTTCTAGAAAATAGAAATTGAGTTTTTCATCAAGCAAAAACTCAACCGTACCTGCGCCGACATAATCGCAGGCTTGCGCTACTCGAACTGCTGCTTCTCCCATTTCATTTCTTAATTTGGGAGTTAGTACAGCACTAGGCGCCTCTTCAACAACTTTTTGATGACGCCGCTGTACACTGCATTCCCTTTCAAATAAATGCACAACATTGCCATGTTCATCAGCGAGTACCTGTATTTCGATATGCCGAGGTTTGGTAACGAACTTCTCAATAAATACAGCGCCATCACCAAAGGCAGAAACAGCCTCACTTACGGCACGATCCATTTGTGATTCAAATTCGTTCACGTCTTCTACAATTCGCATTCCTTTTCCACCACCCCCTGCAGAGGCTTTTATAAGAATTGGAAAGCCGACCTTTTGCGCGATTTTTTTTGCCTCTTCGATATCTGTAATCGCGGTATCAACACCTGGCACCATAGGGATGTCATATTTTTTGACAGCATCTTTTGCTGATAACTTATCACCCATAACCCGAATAGCATGTGGTTTCGGACCTATGAATTTGATATTTGCTTTGGTCACCGCTTCAGCGAAATCTGCATTTTCGCTTAAAAAGCCATAACCGGGATGAATACCATCAACATTTAGATTTTTGGCTACGTCGATTATAACATCTCCCTTTAAATACGATTTAGATGAAGCAGCTTCACCAATGCAAACAGCCTCGTCTGCATATCTAACATGCGGTGCATGTCGATCAGCTTCGGAAAAAACAGCAACGGTTTTAATGCCCATTTTCTTTGCTGTTTTCATAACACGAATCGCAATTTCACCGCGATTTGCTACTAGTATTTTTCTCATTATAGTACTGGAGTTAATAGCGTTAATGAACTTGACTACTCAAATTCAACTAATAATTGACCTTTTTCAACTACTTGTGAGGTAGCGATATGAATGTTTTTTATAATTCCGCTTTTAGGAGCAAGCATTACATTTTCCATTTTCATGGCTTCTAAAATCAGTATAGGATCATTTTCTTCAACTTCTTGCCCTTCCTTGATTTCGATAGCAATAATCTGACCTGGCATGGGAGCATTAACGGTATTTACATTTTTCGATGAACGAGCGGTCAGTCCCATTTTATTGATGAGTAGATCAAGATCATTTTTGATAGTTACCTCTTGTAATTGGCCATTTATTTTTAGTGTATACGCCCTATTTTGATGATCATGTGATATGACTTCAATACCGTAGGAAGTGTTATTTTCAATTAGATGAAATATGTTTTCATCTGTTTTAATAAGATCCAGGTTTGCTACCTGTTTCTTATTCAAATCAACAGTATACTTATTATTGACATGGAGTTGAAATTTTTTGGAAGCCATATGTTGTTATGTAATTGTTATGGTTTTAATAAGCAATTAACCAAAATTAGTTAACAAAGTTAACTAATTTTTAGAATCTTGATGATCGTGCTAATTTTTTTAATGTTAATTTCTTTTCAGGATCTAGTTTTGCTGCCGTTTTAAGGAAAACTAATGCTGTTATGTAGGCGTCTCCCGCGGCGGTATGCCTGTCTTTCATTGAAATATTCATCTCTTTTGCTATGGTGTCTAAAGCATATGAGTCATTGGAAATGCTTTCGCTAATAAAATGCTTTGTCTTTTTATAAAGCATTCCGGTATCGTACATTTTGTTTTTTAATTTTCCTAAATTCATACGGTGTAAAGCCCTATCGATCATTCTTTGATCAAAAATTGCATGATGTGCTACCAAGGGGGCGCTTTTAATGTATTTGATGAATTGTTCTACTACATATTCTTCCTTGTGCTTTACTAGATTTCCCTTTTTCAAAATCCCATGTACCTCTACCGTATTTGCATTAAAAACTTCTTGATTGATGTACATTTCAAATGAGTCTGCAATATCGATCATTCCGTTATTGATAGCTACCGCGCCAATACTTAATATTCGATCGTTCTTAATATCAAAGCCCGTAGTTTCGGTATCATAGACAACAATCCTTGTTTCATTCAAAGGTTTATTAGTAAAAGTATCAAACGATTTCAGGTAGTCTGACCAAAATGTCGGAAAACCTTTTTTCTTTATAGAACTCCAAGGCCATTTCATGATTAAAGAAAACTAGCGAGTTGAAAACGAACCTTTATGAGTTCTTGAATATCTTTTATTGGCTTAAAACAGCGTTTTAGTTTTAACCTATCTTCTTTACTTAAACTACTTAGTTTGATGTATCTACCAGAATCGTTATTTTGAATTCCTTGTTTAGTTCTAAATTTGAGTAGTGCTTTAAAGGAGTAGGCGCATGATTTATAGAGCTCAGCGTTTTGAGGTTCTAACAAGGCAAGGTTTTCAAATCGCAAGGCGGTGTTATTGATGTTCTTAACTTTTTGTGACAGTGTTAATAGTCTTGCAGCATCTATTAGTGGCATCATAGCTCTAGACTTTATGTCAAAAGTGTCTTTATTTTTGCCATCATGTTCAACTAAAAATTGTCGAAAAAAACCAAGTGGAGATGGATTTTTAAGCGCATCTCTTCCCATATACGTACAGAATAGGTCACCCTTTTCTAGTGACTTATAAATTGATTCTGTAAGCGCATCAACTAACTTGGAATCTCCATATGCCAAATCAAAATCAAAGAAAATAGAAGATAGTAAGATGGTTTCCTCCGTTGGTTTCAAAATCCAATTTGAAAATTGATTTTTCCAATTTGATAATGACTCACACCATTTAGGGTTACTACCCATCATATCGGCTTTGCAATATTCAAAACCAATAGCATGAAGGTGTTTTGTTATTATGTTTGCAAGTTCAAGAAAGTATGCTTTAGTATTTGCATACTTGTCAGCATGTACATCTTCAAAAACGAGCGCATTATCTTGATCAGTAGGAATAAGTTGCTCCCTACGGCCTTGACTACCTAACGCCAACCAAGCAAAGTTGACCGGTGGTTCATTCGGCATTTCAGTTACTGACAGACTAATAGTTTGATCTATAATGAGACTGTTAAGTTCACCAATAATTTTTGAAACATGAGAAAGCGGAATATTCTGATCGATGTAGACCTTTAACAGTATTCCTATTTTAAGTCTAATTTCTCTTAGTGATTTAACCGATTTGGCCCGCCTAATACCTTTAATAAGCACTGATGGGTTATTGGCCTTTGATAAAAGAATGTCATGCTCTGTAAGCATTCCAATAAGTTTGGTGTGTGCGGTACCATCCTCAGTGATACATATGTGTCGAATATTATGACGTACCATAATCATTTGCGCTTGTGCAATGGTAATGCCTGAAGGTTGGGTAATAACTGGACTTGACATTATAAAAGACGCAGCGGTATTAATGCTGAAATCACCTGTTGCTATCTTGTTTCTAATATCTGAATTTGTAATAATGCCAACTGGTATTTGTTCATTACTGACCACAACAATACTTCCAATTCTCTGGTTACGCATTTTTATTGCCGCTTCTTTTAAAGGTGTATCTGGAGAACAGCATATAGGGTTCTTAATATAGGATGCCGTTTGCAACTCAAAAAGATCAGGATTCCGATCCACCTTGTATTCGGTAAAAAGTTTTCCTCCTTTTTCAAGTTCAATTGGGTTTCTAGTGTTGCTAGCAAAACTTGCGATAAGGTAGTTGCTTATCTTTTTGTCTTTTTCGGCAATTGGTGTAAAAATATTAATTGGGATACCATATAGAACTGACTCTTCGTTAGTTCTTGCAGACATTTGATAATTTTCTTTGGTAATTAACGGACGTAAACCAAACAAGTCACCTTCATCACATATATCAACTAATGATTCAGTTGTCTCATCTTTTTTATATAAGCCAACAGCACCATCTTTTACAAAATAAAACTGTTCATGCCTTACCTCATTTTCTTTAAAGCAATTACTATTCTTTTCAAGATAAATCACCTTAACATTTTCAGATATTTGTTGTAGATCTTCTTTTTGAAGAAGATCGAACGGAGGGAATCTCCTTAAGTTATCAGCAATACGTTCGGCAATAGTATTTTTCAAACCTGTTGTGTTATGGCTTTAATTATTAATTTATAGTAGGCTATATCGTGAGGAACATACGCTGACAATTCTTTTTTGTTTACACTATTAGTAAAGGTATCAATGGATAAGAGACGTACTGCCATTACCTCTTCTTCCTGTAAACTAACATCTTCTAAACTTATCAATGCTTTTACCATATAAATAAAGTGTATCTCATTATCTATTAAGTAATCATTATGGTGGTGTTCTTCATGCCAAGTGCCAATAAAGTGAAGATCTCCCGGTGAAAGTGCAATACCTATTTCCTCGCCAACCTCTCGTACGGCAGCTATTTTTGGATTTTCATCGGCGGCGATATGTCCTGCCACCGATACATCCCATAAGCCAGGAAAGGTATCCTTGTTTAAAGCACGTTGTTGAAATAAAATTTCTTGCTGATCATTCTGAATCCATATATGTACACTAGCGTGTAACAACCCATTTTTATGAGCATACGATTTCATGTGTTGTACACCAGTCGGGTTTCCTTTTTTGTCAACAATATCGATCAGTTCATCAGGCATAGTTATAAATAAAAGTCCCCTGTCTTAGTCAGAAAGGGGATTTATTTTACGATTACATCTTATTCAAAATAACTAAAGGTTTCATTTCCTTTAATCTTTAGTAAAGTCTCGTAAATAAGTTTGATAACGTTCTCCACATCATCACGATGCACCATTTCCACAGTGGTATGCATATAACGTAATGGTAACGAAATTAAGGCGGATGCTACACCATCATTACTATATGCAAAAGCATCTGTGTCAGTACCTGTACTTCTGGATAAAGCGTTGCGTTGAATAGGAATTTTCTTTTCCTCAGCCGTATCAGTTATCAAATCTCTAAGCTTTTGTTGTACCGCTGGCGCATATGCAATTACGGGACCTTTACCAATAGCACAATCGCCTTGTACCTTTTTATTGATCATCGGAGTTGTGGTATCATGGGTAACATCAGTTACGATTGCCGCATTTGGTTGAATGCGTTCGGCAATCATCTGTGCACCTCTCAATCCTATTTCTTCTTGCACAGCATTCACAACATATAGGCCAAAAGGTAATTTTACTTTGTTTTGGTGCAGTAGGCGGGCAACTTCAGCGATCATAAAACCACCAGCCCTATTGTCGATAGCCCTACAAACAAACTTGTCTTTATTTAGAATGTGAAATTCGTCAGGGTAGGTGATCACACAGCCCACATGAATTCCCATTTTTTCAACAGCTTCTTTGTCCTTCGCACCTACGTCGATAAAAATATTATCCGGTTTTGGAGGTTCTTCTTTTGATCTATTTCTAGTATGAATGGCTGGCCAACCAAATACACCTTTTACAATACCTTTTTTAGTATGTATATTGACTATTTTACTCGGAGCTATTTGGTGATCGCTACCGCCATTTCTCACAACATACAAAAGACCATTATCTGAAATATAGTTTACATACCAGCTAATTTCGTCGGCATGTCCTTCTATAACTACTTTATATTTTGCTTTCGGATTGATCACCGCAACCGCAGTGCCATAGGTGTCTGTAAAAAACTCATCAACATATGGTTTAAGATAATCCATCCATATTTTTTGCCCCTCCCATTCATATCCGGTAGGTGCCGCATTATTAAGATATTTTTCTAAAAAGTTGAGTGATTTTTTATTTAAAATTGATTTTTGCGCCATGCTCTATTGTATTTAACACGAAAATAAGAATAATAGTAATAATAAGGTATGATATAGAGTTGTAGTAATTAGTATTTTTGGTATGGTTTTAGGTAACTAATTGTTGTGAAGAAATTTCTGTATATACTGTCACTACTTTTATCGGTTTTTGTAAGTGGTCAAGAACCGATTAAAGATTCTATTCCTGAGGATTATATTAGGGTAGAAGGCGATTCTATTTGGCGACAACATATAGATCTCGATGAGGTGTATGTTTTCAATAAACTTAATTTTAAGTCGTATGATGAGAAACGACAGTATTTAATTTTAAGAAGAAAAACTATTAAGGTGTTTCCCTATGCTAAATTGGCAGCAGAAAAGTTGATAGAGCTCAATGACAGTATAAAAAAAATAAAGAAGCGTAGACATAAAAAACGCTATACTAAAAAGATCCAAAAATATATTGAGAAGGAGTTTAGTGCTGAACTGAAAAAACTCACTAGAACAGAAGGGCAGATTCTTATAAAGCTGGTACATAGGCAAACCGGTACTACTGCATTTGCTCTTGTGAAGGAGCTGCGAAGTGGTTGGAGAGCATTCTGGTATAATACAACGGCTAGTTTATTTGATATCAGTTTAAAGGAAGAATATAATCCTAAGGAGGTTCAAGAAGATTATTTAATTGAAGATATTTTGCAAAGAGCATTTGCAGGTAATCTTTTAAATAGGCAAAAAAGCGCGCTTGATTTTGATTACTTGGAACTTTCTAATAAGTGGTCGGGCGATTCTGAAGTTAAAAAACAATAAAAATTCCATTATTTTTTGCTATCTTACAAGTTCCCTTTAAACGGTAACACCTTTATTAGGAGTACTATGCGATAAGGCGTATAGTAATTGTTGATGCATTGTTAATAACTCCGACTATTTTTTATCAAAAAAAGGTTGGTCAGATTATATTCTCATTCTATATTTGCAGCCGCTTAGACGGGGAACGTTTTGGTTTGTTGAAGGAGTTCATTTTGTATTGGGAGTAGTGGGATAAAAAAAATTAATTTTTTTTGTTGTGTGAATTAAAAACTGTTTTTATATTTGCACCCGCTTTCAGGGAGAGTGAAAAAAGTTCTTAAAAATTAGTGGTTTTATGGTAGGTGTTTAGAG
>NZ_JBEFZF010000007.1:0-174957 GCF_046524175.1 Spongiivirga sp. MCCC 1A20706 | reverse complement strand
AGGCGGGTATTGCTACAGAGGCCACTGATGAGCTGCACTTCTTTGCAGGGGGAGGTTATCATCTACAAATAAACGAGAACCTACAGTTCACTCCCTCGACGATGGTGCGACTGGTATCGGGGAGTCCGACGACGATCGATCTGACAGGGACCTTTGATATCTACAAGCGGGTGGAGTTAGGACTGAACTACAGACTGAATGAATCAGTGAGTGGGCTGGCCTTTGTGAAGATGGCAGACTGGATGGCTTTTGGGTATGCATATGACCGATCAACCACCAACATCGGAGACTACAGCAGAGGATCACATGAGGTGTTATTGAGGTTTAATTTGTAACAAAACCTGTAATCATGGAAATCTCATATGCTCATTTTCAAGAGTGCATTAAAAATGATACCGTTAGAAAGATGGTTCTTGACAAGGGAGAACCTACTGAAGACCATCGTATCAAATTCTATATCAAACTTGAAAGATTCAACAAAAAGATAAATCACAATCAAAGTGCTAAAAGCTGTATCGAAATATGAATAAAAACAGATTCCAGTATAATTTGATTGACGCAATATCAATACTGTTAATCATGGCGACTGTCCTTGCTTTGGTGTATTGGACCGGATACATCATTTACACTTTTGGAAATGCCCTATTCTAGAGGTAACAACTACAAAGCACCATTAGTATTCTTGCTGATCTGTTTGATATGCATCGGTGCATTGGTAGTACTAATAGAAACCGGTGTATTAGGATACTTACATACACCATAACATTCTTGCGGAGCTAGGACTCAGTGCAAATTTTGATTGATTAATTGAGTTTTTAGATTAGTAGTGAAAAGCAGCATATAACCCCTATGCTGCTTTTGTTTTAAATAAGTTGTACTACCCAAAATGGGTAGGCTGTGTATGCCTTGAAATATAAATTTACCTACTTTCGTCATTTACACCTCACTGGACTAATGCGAATAATAGGACTTTTATTACTAATGACGTTAAGTAGCATTAGCGTTCGTGCTCAAAATTTAAATTCAAAAGAAAAGCTTCAAAAATTTCGTGCCATTCATGATACTATTTTGAAAGGTAAGTCAGTAGAAGATGTATCTAATTGGATGACCTTAATTGATAGCCTTGAGCAAAACTATATTGTTCCGGAAAAAAATGACTCTCTGGTTGCTCTAATTAACTATTTAAAAGGATCGTATCACTATGAAAATAAAGGTTTTGATAAAGCAATGTTGTATTGGAATATTGCAGGAGAACTTTTAGAAAAAGCAAAAGATTCTACCGCTTTAATCAAGTTATATAACGAAATGAGCATTGTTTTTATGTCGACTAGAGATGTGAAAAAGGCAATTACCTACAAAAAACAAGCGCTTTCTTTTTGCTCAGAAAAAAAGTACCCTAGTTGGCATGCTGCACTTCTGGGTAACATCGCCTTTGTCTATGGTAACCTTGGAGAAAAGGATAGCTTGCTAAAGTATGCGAATCGTTCTTACAACATTGCATCGAAATACAAGGATTCAACGGGTATTGGTAAATATTATATGATCATGTCAGAGTATTCCAATAAGTTAAAAAACTATGATCAAGTGCTTGCTTATAGTGATACTATTAATAGAAGATACACAAAGTTTTTAGCAACAGATGTTTTAGAAAAGGTTTATTATCGTGAATCTGTTGCTTTATTAGAAAAGAAAAAACCTAAACTGGCTTTGGAAAAAGCTGAATTATGTTTAGATATACTGTCAAAAGAAGGCGTTGTTTTTAATTTACCAAGTATATATGAACATATCAGTAAAATCTATGAAGCACTTGGCAGAAACAAAAAAGCACTTTATTATCTAAAAAAGTCAAAGAACTATAAGGATAGTCTTTTTGTAAAAGAGCAGCAACAAACTATTCTTGATCTAGAAGCGAAGTATGAAACAGAGAAAAAAGAAAATGAAAACTTAAAATTAAAAGAAGAAGCCTCTAGAAAAGACTTAACAATAGCTAGAAAGAATAATTATATTCTTATTGGTTCATTAGTTTTTCTCGTGGTTTTAGGCGCTATGGTGTTATACCAACTTCGAAAGTTTAAAAACAACAATCTCGCTTTAAAAAGATCTATGTTGCTAAAAGAAACTGCCGAAAGGGAATTGGAATTGGTCAGAGATAACATTGCTAAAGATTTTCACGATGATATGGGGAATAAACTAGCTCGAATAACTGCTTTGTCTGATTTAATGATTTCGTCTGCCGCATCAAAAGAAAAAAATGAGATTATTACAGCTTTAAAAAATATTAGAAAAGACTCGGATATTTTATACAGAGGGACCCGTGACTTTATGTTTTCCCTTAAGTCAAAAAACGACTACATCGAAGAGTTGTTTACATATTTGTCCGATTTTGGGGAGGAATTTTTTCAGCCACTTGATATTGATTTTTTTGTACACAAAGCTATTGATCGGAATATGAAGTTACCCCATTATTGGAATAGGCAGATTATACTCATTTTTAAGGAGGCGATGACCAATACAGCGAAGTATTCAAAGGCAACCAAATCTAAATTGTCTATTAATTTTAAAGGTAGTCAATTGCATATTGCTTTTGAAGATAATGGTATTGGTTTTAAAGAAGATCAACTTAAAAGGCAAAACGGATTGTTAAATATGCGCATGCGTGCAAAAAGGATAAAAGGTTGTTTATCTATTGATTCAAATGCTAATGGCACATCGGTTAACTTTGAAGCGATCCTACCCAAATAAGGTGGTACTATCCATTAATTATTCTTCTATTTTTGAAAATGATGGCCAAGATAAATCGAGTGGTAATAATTGAAGACAATGAACCTCTTAATGATATTTTTAGAGAGGTGGTTAATGGTTCTGATGATTTTAAGGTTACCGGATCGTATTTAAATGTTGAAGATGCACTTACTTTTCTTAAAAGTGATTTGCCGGATATTGTTTTAATGGATATTGAACTACCAGGAATAAATGGAATTCAGGGGACAAAAGAAATTAAGAAAGTATTGCCAAACGCCCTCGTAATAATCGTAACAGTATATGAAAACTCAAAAACAGTTTTTGAGGCGTTATGTGCTGGGGCTACTGGATACCTTACAAAAAACGCAACATCAGAAAAGTTACTTAAAGCGTTAAAAGAATCGGTTTCAGGTGGAGCGCCTATGAGCATTAATATTGCCAAAATGGTCGTGCAGTCATTCCAGAAAGCACCAGATACCATTTTAACAGAAAGAGAAACGCAGGTGTTAACTATGTTATCAAAGGGCAGTAGTTATAAATCTATAGCTATGGATCTTGATATTAGTCCAAATACTATAAAATATCATATCAAGAATATTTATGATAAGCTCCAGGTACATACAAAAGAAGATGCGATCAAAGCAGCTTCGAAAAGAAAACTCATCTAATGTGAAACGGTATTTGGTGTTATTACTGATTGCAATCACTTTTAGCTGTTCATCTCAAAAAGTTGCCAATTATTCTTTCTTCAAACTACTCGTAACCAATCATGAAAATGAAATTATGTTGGTGGAGTGGGATGGTGCTTGGGAAATACCTGGAAAAAAATATAGTGGAGAACGCACAGTTAAAGAGTTTGTTAGTGCCATGGCACTAAAACACGGGATAAGAGTTGATAATATCAAGCTCAATGCATTAATAACTTTTCATTACGATAACAGACCAAACCCAACCTTAATGCAATATTACACCGCTACACTTACTGATGGCAACCTTAAAGTGCCGGCAAGTTGCAGTGATATCCGATGGATTGGAAGTAATGAAAGTTTTAAGTTAATTCCATATCCCGAAATGGTTCAGATCATGAAAAAAGTGATTTCGAAACCAAATGTATTGTGGGGCGGAGCATTCGACATCACTCGAAAAACAACCAATTCTCCAAGAAACTCTAAGGTTAAAGAAGCGCTTCATATCTTAAATTAAAACCCAGTTGCCACTACCCGTTTCAGGTAGTACTGCCACCTTTGGAGCAAGCTATATTTGATCCTATAAAATTAAAACCAATTATAATGGAAACTTTTTTAGTACTACTCTATGCATTTTTATCAGTAAATACAGCTGCTCCTGCTGAAGTAGGGGAAGGCATGGAAGAAGGTGAGTTTGCAAAACAATCTCAAGTGGACACAGGAAACGACATCCGTCGGGAAATTCAAGAGGCCGTTTGAATCATTAAGTAGGAAAGCTCAAGGTCGTTTACATGGGTTTGTAAACGACCCGCTATCTGGTACTATTATGAAAAAAGAAATGATATTTTTTCAGAATGAGGGCTTCGAAATTACCGTTGTAAACGATCGCTTTTTCTGGACCAAACGAAAAGGTAGAAACGCACTCTTACTAAAATTTGTTGATTTCTACTTTTTAAAAGAAGTAGACTTCATCGATGTTCAAGCAATACATTCCTTTCATGAACGATCCATTAAAACGGCAAATCAAGACTTTAAACTACCCAGGTCTTTACGATTAACTATACCGAATGTTAATAGTGTGTTGATCACATCTAATGAGCCGTCAAAAGGGGTAATAGAATATGTTCAAAAAAGGAATAAATCCATTTTAGGTGGACAACAGGATACCGTATTTCTAATAGATAAGGAAGTGGCTAGATTGTACTCACCAGGCTTAGATATTACAACGATTCATGGTGAGGCTAAAGTACTTTGGGGAGATCAAAAGGAGTTTAAAAAACTTAATGGTCATAATAGGGCCTATTATTTTATAAATGCAATGATTCACAACTTATATGTATCCTAATAAACAATAGCCTATCCCAAAAAAACTACTATGAAACAAACTCTCATTTTTCTGTGTCTTTTAACAGGCCTGGGACTACAAACGCAACTGAAATCTCAAACAAGCGATATCATGAAAGCAAAAATTCAGCGGGATTACGAACGAGTATTAAAAACCTTAACGGTTGCCGAAAAAATTAAAAATAATGGCGGTACTACCGATATCGTTATGGCAAAGAAAAAGCTAGATAAAATTAAAAAGCTGGATCCTAGTTTCGATACAAGTACTGCCGATAAAATTGTTACCGCTTTCGAAGCCAATACCTTTGATTACGAATCTTGGCGACTTATGAGAAAACGTATTTTGCGGTATTACGATGAAAGTCATGTCGTCAATATTGATGCGATGTTTTTTAATTCAAAACTTCTGAAAGATGCTCAAGATTTTGATTTGGAATATGTAAAAGAAATACTGGCAGAACGCAAGGCAAAAAATACCTTGGATAGTACCGATAAAGAAACTGAAAAGGCTATCAATGACTATGTGAATTTTATAAGGGCTATAGATTTGCCTAACGCCTTTTTGAAACGTTTGGACCGTGCTACCGGCCGTGGGGATGTTAGAAATCCCGTAGTTACTTTGCAAAAAGCAAGAGTTGTAAAAGCGGAAGCAGAAGCTATTTTTAGGTTTACAGGACCTGACAATCCCAATATGCGAGATGTAGTAGCCACCGCTGATAGATCTATTCAGAATGCCGAAAGCACCTTGGAAAGTGTGTACACCAGTGAATTTCATAAAAAACATTTAGGAGAAATCGTATTTTCTAAAAAACCATTGAAAATCGGTTCCGAAAAGGAGTCAGACATTACCACAAAGTTTAAGACTGGTGATGCTATTTATGGCACCGTATACTTGGGTAGGACCATAGGCACCATGATCGGAGATGATGCATTCAATAAGATTGGTGCAACAGGTTTTAGTATGAATTTCAGTGACAATGCACGACCCGCACACAATGAAAAGTGGGAAACCTCTTTTGCTTTTTTAAGATCAATATCGGTAAGCGTTAATCATTTAAAGGATACATACATTCAATTTATACTTATTCCGGAAAGCCCTTCAATACTTAAAGACCCTCGATACGAATATATCAAGCGGAAGAACTATAGTCCGGTGATCTTTGTAAGGGGGTTACAAGCGAAATCTAAACGCAACCTTCCTATTAGCCTTCATTTTAATACAGGTGACAGAAGTGGATTCATTCAAAAATTTGAGGGAAAATTTGAGATAGATTTGAGTTATGGGGAAGGCCCGGACTATTATAGGGAAATCGAGAACCGTTTGATCGATAAATACATTGAGGACAACGAGATACCACAACCCATTCGAAGAGACCCAGCTTTAGAAGCACAACTCTTATCTCATATGAACGATAAAGGATGGCGGGAAACCTTTGTAAAGGCTGTCATAAGCACTGAGTGGATGGAGGAAATCCTTCCAGGAGGTAAAAAACAGCGAATCATAGGGGCGTTTATGGTGGCCAAGCATCCGGATGGTTATTGCTTCTACCATCAGTATGACTTTGTAGCATTTCCGTCAGGAGACGGATGGACGAAACCCCAATATCATGCTAGCGGTGAGCGTACCAGAGTTTTATGTAGTAAAATAAGATAACTAATAAAATGTTGTGTAATAGTATTTGGTAATTAGTCAGAAAGGAGGTGGGGTCTTACTCGCTTCCTTTTTTAATGTCCAAAGACTGTTAAGACTAGCTTACGTCTTCCTCCCCGATCCCGATGTTCACACAAATAAATGCCCTGCCACGTACCTAAGTTGAGACGACCATTCGTGATGGGTATTTGAACACTACTACCCATTAATGAAGCCTTAATGTGAGCTGGCATATCGTCCGGTCCTTCATAGGTGTGAATATAATAAGGGGCATTTTCCGGAACCATTTGATTCATATGACTCTCAAAATCTTGTCTTACGGTAGGATCTGCATTTTCATTAATGGTTAAACTGGCGGAGGTGTGTTTAATAAAAACTTGAAGCACTCCAATCTTAATATTTCTTAATTCGGGAATCGCATCTAAAACGAAATCAGTAATTAAATGAAAGCCCCTGGGAAAAGCAGCTAAGGTAATTTCTTTCTGAAAAGATTGCATGGAAAACAATTTGATAGTCCAAAAATAAATCTTTCTTCCATGCCCTATTAGCGGAACGATTTAAATTCTGAGATTCAGAACTTACATTTTTAAATAAAATTCCTTGGTTAAGTTGATATAATCATCCGTATAATCGTGTCTACCTTTTTCAATGATCAACTCATTTTTTTGAGTAGAAGACATCGTTTTTGAAAACTGCAATAAGCTTCTTTTAATAGGCGATTCTTTTGTGCCCTTAATTTTAGTGATCCATTCCGGAAATAGGCCATAGCTTGTAGACATTTTGATGAAGCCTGCTTCCTCCTCAAACGGAATAATGACAGCAAATTTTCCTGTTTTAGATAATAACTTTGCGGTACATGCAATAAGATGTTCAAAGGGCATGGCATCCTGAAAACGTGCAATCGCTCGTGCTTTTTCTGTAGTGCTTTCTGTTGGTTTGTAGAAGGGGGGGTTACTAATAATCAAGTCGTATTCATCATCTACTTCTTGTGCAAATTCTAATAATCCGGCGTGGTAACAGAATAGACGATCATTCCATGGTGAAGCTTCAAAATTTTCTGTGCATTGCTCATAGGCATCTGCATCAATTTCTATGGCTTCAATTACTTCGGCATTGCATCGTTGTGCTAACATCAAACTTAAGAGCCCGGTTCCTGCACCAATATCCAAAACTGAAAAAGGATTATGTTCAATTCCAACCCAAGCACCTAATAAAACCCCATCAGTGCCGATTTTCATCGCACAGCGATCTTGGTTGATGGTAAATTGTTTAAACTGAAATGGCTTCATAATACTGTCATTCCTGCGTATGCAGGAATCTTTTTCAATGTAGTTGCAAATTAGTCAAAGCTTCCCATTTTCATGGGAATGACGATTACAGGTAAAGCTCGATCAATCCCTCAGGAACGTCAACCTTTATAATCTTGGTTTCTCGATTTACTTCGATAATAAAATCGTCGTTTATTGGGATAAGAATTTCGGTCCCCTGTCGATCAATTTCAAACAAGGCTTGAGATGAAGCATCGTTAACACCTGAGATGATTCCGACCTTGCCGAATTGTTTGTCTTCAATTGCAAATCCAATAATCTCGTGAAAGTAAAACTGATTTCCTTCTAATTTCGGTAGGAACTCAAGTGGTAGATACAGATCAGATTTTAATAGCGACTCGGCGTCTGCCTCATCATTAACATCCTCAAATTTTACTCGGAGTAAACTGCTTTTTTGCAGTGAAGATCGTTCAATAAAAAAAGGAACCAGATTATTGCCAAGGGCAATAAAAACTGATTCCAATTTTTCGTAAGCTTCAGGCTCGTCTGTATCAAGTTTGATCAGCAGTTCGCCTTTAAAACTGAATTTTGAAACGATGGTACCGAGGTAGAAGCAATCTTCTTTTCTCATTTCATCGTTATATAATTACTCAGCCGCTTCTTCTTTTGTTTCTTCTGCGCTTGCTTCCGCTTCTGGAGCAGCTTCCTCAACCGGAGCTTCCTCTGCAGGAGCCTCTTCAGTTACAGGTGCTTCTTCAACAGCTGCAGTTTCCTCTGCTACCGCTTCTGTCGTCTCTTCTGCAACTTCTTCAGCAGCTTCTTCTACTGCAACCGCATTGCGCTTTTCATTAACTTCTTTTTCCGCAGCTAGTGCAGCAGCTTTCGCCTCCTCTTTTGCTTTGGTCAATCCGTCTTTTTTGGCGTTGATTTTTGCTTCTTTTTCTGCCAACCATGCGTTGAATTTCTCCTCGGCTTGCTCTTCAGTTAAAGCGCCCTTTTTAACACCACCGGCTAAATGTTTTTTAAGCATTACCCCTTTGTATGACAAGATTGCTCTTGCAGTATCAGTAGGTTGCGCACCATTTTCTAGCCATTTTACTGAATTATCGACGTTAATGTCAATGGTTGCAGGATTAGTATTAGGATTATAGATTCCTAATTTTTCTAAAAAGCGACCATCTCTTTTAGCACGTGCATCAGCAGCTACGATCCAGTAAAAAGGTTTTCCCTTTTTACCGTGTCTTTGTAATCTAATTTTAACAGGCATATTGCTATTAATTTGTGGGGTACTCGACCCCTGTTATTAATTAAGGGCGCAAAGATACCTAAATTTATTAGTATTGAGCCAAATAAAACCTGCTTTTTTACGTTATATTTGGTGTTTAGAATCCAAATCTAAGTTAACCAAATGAAAAAAGTATTATTCTTATTCGTACTTCTTTGCGCTATGGTAAGCTGCGAAGATGATATTGACGACAACACACCTGCGTTTCAGGGTACTATTGATGGGGAGTTTTTTAGAGCGACAGAATTAAGCGTACAACCTGGAGAAGATGATGTATGGATATTGGAAGGCTCCATGACCGTTGAGAAAATAACGCTTCAAATAGTTGATTTAAATACCGGTATCTACGATCTGGGACAAAATCTGAGAAACACTGGAACATATTCAATTGAGGGGGAAGTTAGTTTCTTTACTGGAGAAACTGGGAATACTGGGAATGTGACGATTTCCGAATATAACACCGAAGAGGGCTTTATTTCAGGCGTTTTTAAGTTTACTGCAAACAATGAAGATGGATCAGTAAATGTGCAAGATGGTATTTTTTACCGTGTACCTATTATGGGTACGCCACCGGCACCAGATCCAATGCCTTAAAAATATAATGCTAATTTAAAGCCTCCAACAGTGGAGGTTTTTTTAGTTAAACGAATCATGAAAACCTACGTCGCATTATTAAGAGGAATTAATGTTAGCGGTCAAAAGAAAATCTTAATGGCCGATTTACGATCTATTCTAGAAGAAAATGGATTAAATAATGTAAAAACCTATATCCAAAGCGGAAATATAGTGTTCAATACTAGAGATATTAAACCCGATGAATTGGCATGGAAAATTAAACAGTGTATTCTATCTCGTTATGGTTTTGAAGTTCCTGTGCTGGTAAGAACAAAACAACAATTAGAAACAATTTTAAGGAAAAGCCCATTTAAGGGTGAAAAACTGACAAAAAGCTACTTTACTATTTTACATTCTAGACCAAAACCTGAGTTAATTCAAGAAGTATCCAACTTACATTATGAAAAAGAAGAAATTTTCGTTACGCCGGAATGTGTTTATGGTTTTTGTGAAATAGGTTATGGTAAGGCAAAATTTAGCAATAACCTTTTTGAAAGAAAACTAAAAGTGGCTGCAACCACACGAAATTATAGAACAATGGTAAAGCTCATTGAGCTTTCAGCTTAATACATGGTATTTGGGTTAGCTGACTTTTCTGGAATTTGTTGAATGGCATCCCAATGTTCACATATTTTCCCATGATCATCAAATCGGAAAAAGTCCATGGTCACGTATTGATCATTTCCCGGCCAGGTTTGATGCGTATGTAGTGCAACCAAATTCCCTTCAGCAATACAGCGAACAAATTCAATCGATTTATCAGGATACTCTTGTTGCATACGTTCAAAATATTCAATAAAACCTTGGGTACTATCTGCAACATCAGGATTATGTTGGATATATTCCTGCCCTATATATAGCTCAATTGCTTTTTTCGGATTGCCTTCATAAGCCATTTTATAAAAATCTATGGCGTTTTTTTTGTTTTGCTCGAGATTCATATGATATTTTTTAAACAAGTACTACCCTTATTGTGTAGGGCAATACAAATGTTTTGTGGCTAAATTAGTATAAAATCCAGTGGAGGAATTAATTATGCAACATCTGTAATTCTATTTCGTCTTTATAGCATCAATCAATCAAGAAATGAAAAAAATACTATTAATCCCACTATTGAGCGCTATTGTATTTGCATGTGCTACCAAAACTTCACATCCTACAGTTGAGATCACGGTACGCCCAAATGCTAAAAAGCTATCTGCATTGGTTATCAAGATGCAGTTTAAAACGGATCCTTCGGGGAAAACAAACTTATTTTTTAATAATGAAGCTTGGGGAGAGCAAAACCTTTTTAACTGCATTGATGATTTTAAACTTGTCGATACCAAAGGAGAGGTTGTTCAAAATAGCGATAGTAATCGTATTGAGATCACCCATTCAAAAGACCTAGATATTCTAAAAATTACCTACCAATTAAAACAGGACTCAGAGCTACCCTTAACTTCTAAGAAAACGTATAGGCCGATTGTTCAACCAACTTATTTTCAAACATTTGCACATTCTTTATTTATTTTACCAGAATATTTAGGAGATCAGCCCAAAGAAACATTCATACTAAATATCAGTTGGGACTTTCCTGAGGGTTTTATGGTTCATAACAGCTTTGGAAGCAACGAAAAAGAGCAACAAATCTTGACCAATTTTGATGAAATGGGACAGGCTTTTTTTGCTGGAGGCGATTTTAGGGTACATGATTTTAGTGTTAAAGAAAATGACATTTATTTTTCTACTAGGGGCGATTGGAAAAAGATCACTGATGAAGAAGTATTGAATGTACTGAAGAAGACGATTCGCTCTCAACGCGAATTTTGGAACGATCACAGTCAATCATATTTTACTGTTAATTTAATTCCAACTGAACGAGAAAATGGATCGTCTTTACAAGGGACAGGTCTTGTAAATTCTTTTGCAGCCTCAGCTTCCAATAATGAGTTTTTAGATATAAAAAGACTGGCATGGTTATTCAACCACGAACTAATGCATAATTGGATAGGGCATACAATTCGGAACGAAAATGAAGAACAGCAATATTGGTTTAGCGAAGGCTTTACCGAATATTACACCTATAAAAACAGTTGTTATAATGAAATAGGCGGACATGAAAAGTCAGATTTTTTTGGTGAATTAAATCAAACTTTTAAACGACTTATGACTTCTCCAGTGGTTAGCGAACCTAATAGTGCTATTACCTATAAGAATTTTTGGGCAAGCAGGGATTTTGAAAAATTACCATATCATCGAGGCGCCATTTTTGCCTTCTATCTCGACTTCTTAATTCAGAAGGATTCAGATGGTAAGCATAGCTTAGATGATTTAATGCTCGATTTTTTGAAAGACGCAAAAAAGGCAGATCAGTTAATGAATGCTGAATACTTTACTTCAAAAGCTAATAACTATTTGAAAGCAGATATTACTTCTTTTTTTAACCGTCATATTATAGACGGAGTGCCATACAATCTTCCTGCTATGATGAACCACTTAGGATTTCAGTATGATTCCAATGCGCAAGTCTTTACACGTGGTTATACAGCAAATCAGGATACTAGAATCGTAGAAACAGTAGATGACCAGGCTAATGCCTACAAAGCTGGTTTGAGGGTAGGGGACAAAATTATAGGCATCGATATGTATAGTGATCCTAATATAGAGGCAAATCTAACAGTTAGAAGAGAAGGAAAAGAGTTGGAATTCTCTTTTTATCCTTCAAAAAAAATGAATCTACCTCAAATAACGATTTCTAATGATAACCTTAAAAGGCTTAAAGTCTAACTAGCTAGTAAAAAAAGAGAAGTACATTTCGACATATTATCCAAAAGAATTTAATGGGATAAAAAATGTTAATTCAATCTCCAGATGCTGAAGTTTAGTATAGTGGCAAAAAGCACCCAGAGAAGATATGGGTACATTAGATAAGAAGCTCGCTTGTCCACTACTTTAAACCAACGAATGGTAAGAATAATCATTAGGTTTAGCACAATGATGACTAATAACCCCCAAGAAATTTTACGAAGTCCGAAAAAAGTAATGCTCCACATCCCATTCAATAATAATTGAAATCCGAAATGATACAAAGCAGTTTTCACCCATTTATGATAAAATCCACGGTGCCATACTAAACCGGCGGCAATACCCATTAATACATAAAGAATTGCCCATACCGGGGCAAAAACCTCATTTGGCGGATTAAAACTCGGTTTATTCAAACCTACATACCAGTCTGAGATTGAAGATTGTGTTGCGAAGCCCGACATGAAACCAATGAGTAGGCAAACCGATACTGCAATGCAAATTTTGACAACTTGGTCTTTCATGTGGCTGGTAGTTACTCGTTAATCGAGATTTACATATTTCTAGGCTAGCCATAAAAACAAAAATTAAACTCAAATCAGTGTTTTATGAATTTGCCATGAAGTAGTTTGCTACTAAAATAAAAATTAATTTGAATTTGCGATAATATGGTATGCAGCTAAAAGTTTTACCTTTGTACAAATACCTTTTTTTTGAAAGAATTTATTCCTTCCGCCTACAGTAAGCAAGTAGAAAGTGGAGCCGTTGGTTGGCAATCGCCTAGTAACATAGCACTGGTAAAATACTGGGGTAAGCGTGATCCGCAACTTCCCGAGAATCCGTCGATAAGTTTTACGTTAGATGCATGTCGTACCAAGACGATAATGCATTATTCACCAAAAATATATCCGGGCAACTCACTATCATTTGATGTGTATTTCGAAGGTGAAAAAAATGAAGCCTTTAAGCCTAAAATTGCTAAGTTTTTTGAACGAATTGAGCAGTATTGTCCTTTTGTGCGCGACTTTCATTTTAAAATAGAAACAGAAAATACTTTTCCTCATAGTAGCGGTATCGCTTCATCAGCGAGTGGCATGAGTGCACTTGCGCTTTGTTTGATGAGCATTGAGAGTGAATTGGTTGATTCTATGCAGGATGATTTTTTTAAGAAAAAAGCATCTTTTTTGGCGCGATTGGGCTCGGGTAGTGCTTGCAGAAGTATTGAAGGCGACCTTATTGTTTGGGGAGAACATGATAACATTAAAGGGAGCAATGACTTTTATGGGATTCAGTATCCTGATGAGGTTCATCCAAATTTTAAAAACTACCACGACACCATTCTGTTAATTGATAAAGGTGAAAAGCAAGTAAGTAGTACAGTGGGGCATAATTTAATGCATGGACATCCGTTTGCCAAAAACCGATTTTTACAAGCGCATGAAAATTTAAGTAAACTGCAAGCCGTTTTAAAAGAAGGCGATATTGAAGGTTTTATAAAGATAATGGAAAGCGAGGCCTTGACTCTACATGGAATGATGATGACATCTAGTCCTTATTTCATACTCATGAAACCGAATACCCTAAAGGTTATAAATAAAATTTGGAATTTTAGAAACGAAACGGGATTGCCAGTTGGTTTTACCCTAGATGCTGGAGCAAATGTACATATTTTATATCCCGAAAACGATTCCGTGAGAATTTTTCAGTTTATTAAGGATCAATTGGTTGAATACTGCCAAAATGGGCACTATATTTGCGACCGTATAGGTAAAGGTGCAAGTCAATTAAAAGTTAAAAGCTAATTACTTTTAACATTTTTGTTTACTTTTAAACAATCATGGTTAAACAAAAATTATTTTATACCTTTAAGTCAACAACAAACTAAGTTTCGAAAGTCAAAAAGTAATATGAAAGGACCCCTATTTTACTCAAAAATTCTTCTTTTCGGAGAGTATGGAATTATCAAAGATTCTAAAGGCCTTTCAATACCTTATAATTTTTTTAAAGGTGCTTTGAAATGGGATGAAGAACTGACTGATGAAGCGGCCAAATCCAATCAAAGCCTTATTTCCTTTGCTGAATATTTAGAGCAATTAGAATCGGATAACCCTACAATGGTTTCTTTTGATATTGACCGTTTAAAGAAAGATGTCGGTTCAGGAATGTACTTTGATAGTAGTATACCCCAAGGATACGGAGTAGGTAGTAGTGGTGCATTAGTGGCGGCTATTTATGATAAATATGCGAATGATAAAATTACCGTTTTAGAAAATCTAACACGTGAAAAGCTTCTTAAATTAAAAGGAATTTTTGCTGGTATGGAATCGTTCTTTCATGGTAAGTCATCTGGTTTAGATCCTTTAAACAGTTATTTAAGTCTTCCTATATTAATTAATTCTAAGGATAATATTGAACCTACAGGAATTCCATCACAAAATACTGAAGGAAAAGGGGCAGTGTTTTTATTAGATAGTGGTATTGTGGGTGAAACAGCACCCATGGTCAACTTGTTTATGGAGCGCATGAAACAGGAAGGTTTCAGGAATATGCTAAGAGACAAGTTTGTAAAATATACCGATTCTTGTGTTGAAGATTTTCTTGCTGGTGACTTCAAGTCACTTTTTGGAAACATAAAACATCTTTCAAATATTGTATTTGATAATTTCAAGCCAATGATTCCTAAGCAATTTCATGCTTTATGGAAAAAAGGAATTGAAACCAACGACTACTACTTAAAATTATGTGGTTCGGGTGGCGGGGGCTATATTCTTGGTTTTACTGAAGATATTGAAAAAGCAAAAACTGCACTTAAAGACCATAAATTAGAAGTAGTTTACAACTTCTAGTTAATCTACTAACATGTTTTCTCGCAGGAATAAGCTAATAATTTTAAAGTTTGTTAGTTTGTTTTCTGTTGTACGCGGTTATAATATTCTTATTATTACCCTTGCTCAATACCTTACATCAATTTATATTCTTGCTCCTGACAAGCCCTTGGGGCAAGTAGTATTCGATATTAATCTTTTTATGCTGGTCACTGCTACCGCATTGGCAATTGCAGGAGGGTACATTATCAATAATTTTTACGATGCCGAAAAAGACTTAATCAATCGACCTAAAAAGTCAATGCTAGACAGATTAGTAAGTCAGCGAACAAAGTTAACCACCTATTTTGTGCTCAATTTTGGTTCTATTTTTTTTGCTAGTTACGTGTCGTTTAGGGCAGTAGTGTTTTTTGCGCTCTATATTTTTGGCATTTGGTGGTATTCACATCGCCTTAAAAAAATCCCGTTTTTGGGGAATTTGACATCTGCGCTACTAGCCATTACTCCATTCTTTGCTGTATTTATCTATTACAGGAATTTCGAAACGGTGATCTTCGTGCATGCTTCCTTCCTATTTTTGGTTATTGCGATGCGTGAATTGGTCAAAGACTTAGAAAATTTGAAAGGAGATTTAGCCCAGAATTACAGGACCATACCAGTAATTTTTGGAGAAGGTATGTCTAAGGGATTGATCACTTTTTTAGTGGTTTTAACCCTTATTCCTATTTTTTTGCTAGCTAAATACTTTGATGTTGGCTTAATGCATTATTATTTTTATGCTAGTGTAATTTTACTACTCATTTTTCTACTATTACTTTTTAAGTCTAAAACAAGGGGCCATTATTTAATCCTACATAATATTTTAAAGTTCGTGATCGTATCGGGTGTGTTTAGTATTTTGCTTTTAGATATTGATCTTGTTCTAAGCAGAATATTATAATTCGAAATACGTAAACCCAAGATGAGTAAACCAAACCATTTAAAAGTAGCATTAGCACAAATAAGCCCTGTTTGGCTTAATAAAGAAGCAAGCCTTCAAAAAGTGAAAGATCATATAGTGGAAGCTTCGAATAATCAAGCGGAGTTAGTGATTTTTGGTGAGGCACACCTGCCGGGATATCCATATTGGTTAGCATTAACAGGCGGTGCCGAATGGGATAAAAAAGTCAATAAAGAGATTCATGGGCATTATGTTCGTAATTCCATCCAAATAGAAGCAGGCGAATTGGATAGTGTTTGTGAGCTCGCGAAACAATATTCAATTGCCATTTATCTGGGGATGATGGAGCGTGCTGCTGACCGAGGTGGTCATAGTATTTATTGTTCTTTGGTATATATCGATCAAAATGGGTTAATTCAGTCGGTTCACAGAAAATTACAGCCCACCTATGATGAACGCTTAACTTGGGCCCCTGGAGATGGTAATGGATTAAAAGTGCATCCTTTAAAACAGTTTACAGTTGGAGGGCTAAACTGCTGGGAGAATTGGATGCCACTACCAAGAGCTGCTATGTACGCACAAGGCGAAAATTTACACGTAGCAGTATGGCCCGGAAGTGATCATAACACAAAAGATATTACTCGTTTTATAGCAAGAGAATCTAGAAGTTATGTGCTATCTGTATCTAGTTTAATGCGCAGGGAAGATTTTCCTGAAGATACACCCCATCTAGACCAAATATTAAAAAATTCACCTCAGGTATTATCTAACGGAGGATCCTGTATTGCAGGTCCTGACGGCGAGTTTATTGTTGAGCCCGATATGAAAACGGAAGGGCTTATTTATGAAACTTTAGATTTTAACCGAGTGTATCAGGAACGCCAAAATTTCGATCCCGTTGGGCATTATTCACGTCCTGATGTTACACAATTACAGATAAATACTGAGCGACAGTCTACTGTAAAGTTTAAATAATTTTTTAAGGTGTTGGAATTTGGTTATTTAAGTATTGGATATTGATTTAATGGCATTACTTTTGCAAAAAATTTCAGGATGAGTAATCAAAGACGAAACCGACCTAATAGAAAAGGAAATTCAGGGAAACCAGCTGGTCAGAAAAAGACGGTTTCAAATCCTAACGAAATGCGATTAAACAAATACATTGCAAACTCGGGTATTTGTTCAAGACGTGATGCAGATATGCATATTCAAATAGGGAGTGTAACAGTAAACGGTCAGGTTATTACCGAAATGGGTTACAAAGTAAAGATGACGGATGAGGTTCGTTTTGACGGAGCTCGTATTAGTCCTGAAAAACCTCATTACATTTTGCTAAATAAGCCTAAGGGGTTTTTAGTAACTACAAAACAGGATGAATCAAAATCGGTGTTTGATTTGGTGAAAAATGCAGTAGGTGATAAAACCATTCCGGTCGGTAAGTTAGAAAAGCAGGGTATGGGATTATTGCTTCTTACAAATGATGGTGATCTTTCAAAAAAATTGAATAGCAATAATCATAAAATCAGGGTAATTTATCAGGTAAGTCTTGATAAACCTCTGAAAGGGGAGCATCTTGATAGTATTAAAGAAGGAATTAATATAAAGGGAAAAAAAGTATCGGTTATTGATATTTCTTATATCGATGATAAGCCACAAACCGAAATTGGTATTCATGTATACACAGCAAAAGGCGAGCTAGTACATCAAATATTTGATCATTTTGATTACAAGATTCAATTACTTGACCGTGTTTCTTACGGTGGACTCACCAAAAAAGACCTGCCACGAGGAAAATATCGTGCTTTGACCGATCAGGAGGTGAATAATTTGAGGATGCTTTAACCTAGAAAGATGTAGACTCTCCTCCTTGAAAAAGGGGGAGATGAGTGTGTTCAATTGACTAAAACAACACCCTTGTAGTTTTAGATTCTGTTCTTTATCTTTTACAGATGAAAAGCCTCATTCTAATTTTCCTCTTTGTTTTTTCGTATTCAGTGATTGGCCAAATCAAATGGCAACAACTGGACGAAGGTTTGCACTATGCTGAGATTGATGCCACTATTAAGTCCGATATTGGTAATAACAACATATCGATTTTAAAAATCGATCCCCAGTATTATCAATTTAATTTATTAACGGCCAAACAAAAGAAAATTAAACCCTTGACGGCTAAAAAGTGGGCTTCAACTTATAATCAAATTGCAGTAATAAATGCAGGCATGTATCAGCAAGATCATAGAACCAACGTAGGTTACATGCGTAATTTTGATAATATCAATAATAGTAGGCTTAATAAAAACAACACTATTGTCGCCTTTAACAGAAAAGATGATAGTGTATCTGAGTTTCAAATTATCGATATGACTTGTCAAAATTGGGAGGAGTTGAAAGATAAATACCACTCCTTTTCTCAATCGATACGGATGGTTGACTGTAATCAGAAAAACCGTTGGGGTAAGCAAGCAAAAAAATGGAGCATGGCTGCTATTGGTAAGGATACAAATGGTAATGCCTTATTTGTATTTAGCAGAAGCCCTTATACGGTATATGATTTTATCAAAATGCTGTTAGATGCACCTATTGACTTGTATAATTTGATGTATTTGGAAGGCGGTCCTGAGGCATCATTTTATGTAGATCATAATAATATTCAAATAGCGAATATGGGAAGTTATGAAACCGGATTTAACGAAAATGACGATAATAATTTCTTTTGGAGAATTCCTAATGTCATTGGTATTAGTAAAAAGAACTAGCCTTCGCTTATTTCTAGTCCATCAGTTTTTTTAAAAAACACTTCATAGAAAAAGAAGCCAAACACTAAAAGGTACTCCACCGAAATAAACCACAAGTTTTCCTTAAAGCTGTCGTTTGCATATGCCGTATAGCTTAATACAACGACAAAACTCCAAACCAAAGGAAATCGATATTTTGTAAACACACTTAACAATAAGGGTGTGGCAATATACCAAGGGTGAACGGTAGTAGAAATGAAGAAATAACAACTGAGCGCAAGTAACATTCCCGTAATCAGATTTCTCAAACTAGTATTATTCCTAAAAAAAGTGATTGATAAAACGATGGCAATGGCAATGGGCGGAATATATTTACCAATGATTTTTATCTCGTTATACCCTCTAAAAGTGTATCCTATTTCTCGAGCAATATAATATAGGCTGGCGTTGAATTCGAAATTACTAAACCACAGTCCGATGGTTTGCTGGTAATTATCAAGGAATTCTGATGATAAAAATGGAATGAATAGAACAAGAATGCTTAGTAGTATGATAAAATAAAAGGCAACAAGTTTTAGGATTTTTGAAAAAAAGCTCCCTTCTTCTCGAGGAGAGTCCCGATAACTATCGGGAGGGATGAGGTGTTTCTCATTCCCAATATTGATAGCACCTTTTATTGTATCGACAACTTTATGTTTTGTGAAAAATTGAAAGAATATAGGTAGCAGTAAAAGGGGAATCAATTTGACGGATATAGAAGCCGCTATGACAATTGCTGACCAACCCCATTTACCTTGATACAAAAGATACAATCCTAGCAGAAGGAAAAAAATCATCACTCCCTCAAAATGTAAGTTTCCTGTAAGTTCGATAATGATAAATGGGTTTAATCCAAACCAAAAAATATGATCAGTGGAAAGATTAAGTTTTTCAAGCAATCTTTTTCCGATAATGATCGTACCAACATCAGCAAGAATGATTAACAGTCGCAAAACAATGGTAGCGCCTACAATACTTTTGCTTGCAAATAAGCCGGCAATAGTAAAACAAAACTGATTAATGGGAGGGTAGTTGGTATAATTGCGAGCGCTTAAGCTTCCCATGCCATTAAATAATTCCTGTGCTTGTGCAATAGGTGCAGATCCTGTAGCGATCAGATCTTTTGGCAGGTATAAATAGGGATTGTAACCGGCGACAATCATCCTACCATCCCATATGAAACGATAAAAATCTTGTGACAAATTAGGAGTCGCTATCAGAAAAACTAAACGTAGTAAAATTGCGAATCCTAAAAGGAGTTTAAAATCTGCTTTGGAAGTTTGAATAATCTTGTAAAAGAAAAGAAACAAGCCCGCGTATAAACCGCATAGTTTTACTAACTCGTGACGTTCAAGATCATAGGCGAAAACAACATAAAACAGCACAGAAAGCAGTGCGTATAAAATGGGAAGTTTATGCAACCTCCACAAATTCATTATGCTTTTGAAGTAATAGACTTAAGAAAAACGTAACCGAAACCAATAAACAGCATTAGGTGGAATGGAAAAAGTCCGAAGTCGTAATGAAGACTAGGGTCTACTTTTCCTTCACCAACATAAGCCACTAAATATGAGCTGACCATACCGAATGCAAAATATAATGCAAGTGCACCTTCTACAATAACATTGGCAGATGGTCGCTTTCTTAGGTATTTATTTCCTTTCCAAGAATCGGTTAAACTCTTGATATTGAATTTTGGTGTACGAACAAACTCGCTTCGCTTGCGAATGTGTCCCTCAATTACGGCGATTGAGTTGTGTAGTGAAAAACCCATTGCTACAGAGAAAAAGGTGAAGAACATTTGTACATATTCAATAAAGCGGCTAAAGCCTCCTTCTCCTTTAATATTTTTATACATTACCCAGTAGCAAATGAAAAAGATAATCGTACTGATAATGAAGAAACTCATAGCAATAAAATAACCCTGTAAATCTGCAAAGTAATTTTTTACATATAACATAGGTATACTTAATACTGCTACAATAAATACATTTAAGAACATGGTACTATTTAATAGGTGTAAAATACCATGTACCTTTGTTTTAAATGAGATATTTTTTGAATGAATAACCTCACGAAGCATTTTCTGAAAGTTCTCGGCGCCGCCTTTGTTCCAGCGAAATTGCTGTGTGCGTGCTGCACTAATAACTACTGGTAGCTCAGCTGGAGTTTCAACATCTTCCAGATACTTAAACTTCCAGTTATTTAGTTGAGCACGGTAACTTAAATCAAGATCTTCGGTTAAGGTATCTCCCTGCCAATTACCCGCATCGATAATACATTCTTTCCGCCAAATACCCGCTGTACCATTAAAGTTAATAAAGTGGCCCTGGCTATTTCTTCCTACTTGTTCTAACGTAAAATGCGCGTCTAACGCGAATGCTTGTACTTTAGTAAGTAACGAATACTCTCTGTTAATATGAGACCAGCGTGTTTGTACCACCCCAATTTCTGGATCTTTAAAATGGGGAACCGTTCGCTTTAACCAATCTTCTTCAGGGAGAAAATCAGCATCAAAAATGGCAACATACTCACCTTTAGCTGTTATTAATCCTTCTTTTAAAGCTCCTGCTTTAAAACCTTCACGATTAGTACGTTGAATATGCTGTATGTCGATTCCTTGTTTTTGAATTTCGGCTACTTGTGTAGCTGCAATTTTTACTGCTTCTTCGTCGGTGCTATCGTCTAATACCTGAATCTCAAGCTTATTTTTCGGATAATCGATTTTGGCAATGTTCTGTAACAATCGTTCCGTTACATATAGCTCGTTAAACAGCGGTAATTGTATAGTTACATGCGGTACCTCTTCCGGTTTAGAAAGGTCAAATTTTGCTCCTTGATCTTCTTTCTTTTTTGAACGCAAATAATTGAACAACAGATTAAGTTGTGCCAATGCATAACAAAAGATTAGTATTAGCGAAATTAAATAAATCACCAATAGGAGGAAACTAATCGAATATATGGTGTCGTCTGACATTATTTAAAACTGTATTTAAAAATCCAACCCAGAATTTTTATGCCTGCAAATATAGCACCTTTTATGGTTCCTGAAACTTTTGAGACTCCTATTCGTCTTTTATAACGCACAGGCACTTCAACATAGCTTAATTTTTGCTTTATAGCTTTTAGTTGCATCTCAACGGTCCATCCATATGTTTTGTCTTCCATTTGCAGTGCTAAAAGCTTGTTATACTTAATCCCCCTAAAGGGACCAAGATCGCTAAATTTTGCCCCAAACAGTATTTTCATTAAAAAGGTTGCCAGCCAATTACCAAAATGCTGTTGCGGCGTCATTGATCCTTTTTCTCGTAATTGCTTTTTTCTGGCTCCTATTACAAAATCGACGTCATCATTAATTATAGGAGCTATAATTTTATCGAGTTCTTTCGGATAATCAGAATAGTCTCCATCAATAAATACGATGATATCCGGTTTTATAGATTGTTCTGCGATGTATTGCATACCTTTTAAGCAAGCGTAGCCATAGCCCTTATTAAGTTCTGTTAAAACTGTTGCTCCCGCTTTTTCGGCATTTTCGGCCGTATCATCGGTTGATGCATTGTTAATGACAATGATCTCATTTACATGGTCGGGAATTTCATTGATAACTTTCGCAATAGAGTCCGCTTCATTAAATGCGGGAATAATGACTTTAATATGTGTCATTTAAGATCAGATAAGTTGTTGTCTCGTTTAAAGCTTTTAAAATCAAACCATTCATTTATTTTCTTACCATTTTGATATTTCTCCGCTGAGACGATCTTCTTTTTTTTATACATTAAACAGTACCCGTTTTTTATGCCATTTTGTAATTGACATTTATGAATGAGTGTACCCGTTTTGTCATAAAAAGACCACCATTTGCTAGGCCTGTCATTAATGAAATGACCTTCTTTTTGCTTAAAACCTTCTTGGTGGTAAAAGTACCAATAGTTTTGTTTTTTATTGGCCTTATAATGACCTTCACTTGCTATTTGTCCATTTGGGTGGTAGTATTTCCAATAGCGAACCTTGTTATTTCCCATTTTCCAACCTTCAGAAGCTACATTACCATTGTCATGATATGTTTTTTCGTAATTGCTATTTGGGCCGAGGTTTAGGCAGAAAAGTAATAGGAAGGTAACTTTTTGAAACATGGTTGTTAATTATACTGACAATGGTTTAGACGAAACAACCAATATCAACCTAACAACAACTGCAAAGTTTATTATTTTTAGGTATGAGTGAATTTAAGTTACAGCTGTTTCATTATTTCTTCCTAGTATTTCATACCATACTGATTCTGTTTAATGTATTCGGGTGGATTTGGAAAAAAACAAGAAAACTGAATTTCATTACCTTAATATTTACCTTGTTTTCATGGATAGTTTTAGGAATCTGGAAAGGTTTCGGGTACTGTCCGATAACCGATTGGCACTATGATATACTTTATAAAATGGGAGAAACAAATCTTCCTAAAAGTTATATTGCTTATTTAGTTTACAGAATTTCGGGTTGGTTGCCTGATGGTAATTTGGTTGATATTTGTACTATTGCTGGTATCTCATTTGCTGTCATAGCATCTGTTTATGCTAACTTTTTAAAAAAAATGGGTAAGCAGGTAGGGTAAATTAATTTTCAGTTGTTTTATATATATACGACCCCAAATCGTAAATTACTTTGAATTAGCCTACAACGTATTGTTATGGATACGACACAAAAAAGCTCATGATTTTTAAATCATGAGCTTTTTTACTTTTTATAATGGTTCCGTGTATTATTCATTAGCTTTTGTAAATGAAAGAGCCATGATATTAAAGTCGGAGTTATTTTCTTTATTACCACTTTCATTATCATAACTGTTTACATTTTTAGGGTCGCCTTCACCATAACCAAATCCGGTTGCTTCAATTATAATTTTAAACAGCGGTTGATCGGCATTTAGATCAAAAGGATATTGACCATAACCACCAATTTTGACTTCAGGGCCTAAATTGCTTTCATCGGGTCCAAGTACACCTTCTGCTATTTTTACTCCATTTGCATCGAATCCTGACCATTTTCCTGTTTCGTCATCGTCGCCAATACCTTCATTAAGTCCCATCATACCAACTGTGATCACAACATTATTTACGCCAGACACGAAGGTGATTTCCAATACTTCACTTGCATTTACTTCTTCACCTTGGTACATTTTATAAAAATCTATTTGATCCCAGCGAGCACCCTTAATCCCGAATCCTTTGTCTTGAAATTGGGTGTCATATACTATTTGCGCAGGGCTACCGTCAATTTTAAAGGCATTTAAAGTCACAAAATCACCCCATTGTTGTGCTCCGCTTTGGTCAACGAGATATTCTGGTTTTGCCTCTAAATTAATTGCTGTTTGATTTTCGTCATTTCCGGCATTATTACTATTGCCATCGTTGTTGTCCCCGTTGTCGTTTCCCCCATCATTTGGGTCATTGTTGTCAACAGCCTCCTCTTGCGAATCTTCTGTTGGACCAGTATCTTCTTCTGAACAGCTTATCGAAAAGTGGAGTAGTAGCACAAATAGGCTAATAATGTAGGTGTTGGTTTTCGTCATAACAAAATTGGGTTTTATAATGATACAACGGAACCGTCCTGTTTTATAGTATATTACGTTAGCTTATACTATCAACAAATGCTAAAGCTTCTTCCCAAGTATTTGCCCTTGGAAAACCATTTTCATTTATGTTATGGGGTGATGTAAAAAGTAGTGAATGGCCTTTGAAAGCTTTAAGGTTATATGCTCTGTCGTCTATAAGTAAATCGCCGTCCAGTATGAACTTATTTCCACATAAAATGCGATTTTTCCAATGAATAAATGGAAAATATTCATCTAACCAGTCCGACTTTTCTCTTAACGAATTGGGAAATTCCATTGCCGCTGAAGCAATATAAACCTCATGGTTTTGGCAAAGTTGTTCAAGAGCCTTTTGGCTACCTTCAATAGGTTTAAAGCTTCTGAAAAAGCCATCGGTATACAGGTATTTTCGCATTTGTTTTTTACGCTCTTGCGGAATAATCTCCCAAGCTTCAGCACCTTTAAAATCTTCGATGGTAAGCTGTTCATTAAAATCTGCATTGTAATTAGTGATAAATGCTTCATAAGCATCTGCAATCACTTCATCCATATCAATAAAAATGATCATAAAATTGGTTTTTACCAGATGAAGATACCTAATGATGACATTAAAATTTAAGTATAAGAATGAAATTTGTATCAAATTTCACCTGTTTATAGACTGGTTTTGAGCATTTAATGCATGTTTCCAAATAATTAAATAACAGATTTATAGTAATTTATTGGATATTTAGATGCATCTTTGTAACATAATTAATTTAATATTTTACCATGAGTAAAGGAACAGTAAAATTCTTTAATGATACCAAAGGTTTTGGTTTTATCGTTGAAGAAGGATCTGGAAAAGAGCATTTCGTTCACATTTCTGGATTAATCGACGAGATTCGCGAAGGCGATGAAGTTGAATTCGATTTAAAAGAAGGCAAAAAAGGATTAAACGCAGTAAACGTAAAAGTACTATAATATATACTTTCAGTCTTTAAGAAACAAAGCCCTAACGATACCGTCAGGGCTTTTTTATTGTTAAGATCCCTATAACAGAATAGAGAGGTTGATATTTTCTGAAATACGTTAGTCTTATTTATTATTCACCAACTCCATTAGGTCAACATCATTACCCAATAAAATCTCGTTTGGGTTAATTCGATTTTCTTCTTTTCCATTTTCCAGTTTCAGTACACCACGTGGACATACGGCAGAACAAATACCGCAGCCTACACAGCTAGAACGTACTATGTTTTCTCCTTTTTGTGCATATGAGCGAACATCGATTCCCATTTCACAATAGGTACTACAATTACCACATGAAATGCATTGACCACCGTTGGTGGAAATTCTAAACCTGGAGAACAGGCGTTGTTGCATTCCTAACATTGCCGCCATTGGACAACCAAAACGACACCATGAACGGTTTCCTAAAATAGGATAGAAACCAGTACCAATAACTCCTGAAAATACAGAACCGATTAAAAAACCATATGTTTTTTGTAGTTTGTAATGTGGGATATTAAACAAGTGCTTAGCATCCATAAAATGGTTCATCAATAACATGCCGCCAATAATGACAATTATAGATATAGCGGTGTACTTAGCATCTTTATCAAATGCCTTTCTTTTAAAATAAAATAATACCGCCAGGGTTAAAGCGAATATGGTAACTACAAAGTAGGTGAAAAAAGACTGTGAAGGTACCCCGTAAGAAACCTCATTCGCGCTAGTTAAAAATCCCCATCTAAGATTACTCAATGCTAAAAGTCCAATAAGACCAGCAATGATCTTTGTGCTTTTTTTGGCAGCTAAAATGACAACACCAGCCATGATTGCGACCACAACAATTGATAACGCTAGTATTAATTGATTTTTTTCAATCATGATAGCACTGTTTTTTCCTAAAAAGCTGTAAACCGTAGCAACTGTCATTAAAATCGCAAACACCAAAACAACGTGAATAGACCAACGCTCGAATTTCCAAGCACTCATTTTTTTACTTGATAGCTGACGGAAAGAATCTCCGGCAGTTTCTGCGAGACCTCCACAACCGCAAACCCAGCTACAATACCAGCGTTTTCCGTAAAAGTAGGTTAATATTGGACTAATGATGAATATGGTGACAACACCAAATATTAACATGGCTAGACCTATAGTTCCAGCATTTAAAAGCCCTTTTATATTCCAATCATAAAAAAGGTAATAATTAAGTGGCCACATGTTTTTAAGATCATAAAACGGAATAGCACCGTTGCCCCCATTATTTAATCCACTCATTATTTCCGGAATTAGAAATGCAAAACCTAACTGGAAAAACATTACAGAGATAGTTCGTACTATTTGGTATCGATTATGACGGTATTTTAAAATAAATTTATAACCAAAGGCCAAAATTGCTACGGTGTATAATGTTCCATATACAAACCATTGACTAGCAGCTTGCCCTTTTAAAACCATACTCAAGGGATCGAATAAGGCCACGACCCCCGAGTTAGCTTTGCCATCACTACCCAAACCTAGATACGAAGGATAGAAATAAAGAATAATATAAAAAGTGGTCAAAATTACACCCGTAGCCCAGCCCCAGAAACCGCGACTAGAAATGCTTTTTTGCCATACTTGATTGTTTTTTATGCCTTCAGGGTGGCCTCTGTAAAGATCATACGCGTAGCCTACAATGCCGCCTGACAATAATAGAATACCAATGGTCAAAAAGGTTCCACTATTTGGAAGGGTATAATTAAAAACACCCAGCATTAGAATAAGTAATCCTGTAAGTCCTAGTGCTAGTGCTATTTTTTGAACAGTACTTGTAGCTAACGGATTTGGTGTTGCCAATGACATACTGTAATCTATCTTATTACTCATGATTTTTTTATTGAACGTTCTGTTTGAAACAGCGATTATTTGTAATTAGTTTATTGGATTTATGCGATTTGCAAACTTTGATTAGTAAATGCTTGTAGAATTTCTTTTTCGTGTTTTTTGAAAAATTCTGGATCGAAATTGGCTTCTTTTAGGTTTTCTAAAACGTAGTCAACACTTCGTTCTTCCGTAAGCCATTTGTCAAAAACCTCATGACGCATTCTAATTCCGAAATTGTTGATTCCAATAAATTTTCTAGAATTGATATCGTAGTTTATGGTTATGCATTTTTTTTCGTCTTTATGCATCCAATGAAAGTGTTGCTCACCTTCACGGGGTTTAGAAAATACCCAGCCATAGGTCTGGTACTCTATATCTAAAAATTTAGCGCTGTTAAACCAGTGCCCAGGTTTATATTCCAAGGGGTTACCGCATATGGTTTGCGCTACTGTTTCACCCATCATACGGCCCGTATACCATACTGCTTCAATAGGTCGCCTGTTACCAATTGGCTCATGTTGCTCTGCGCAATCACCAATAGCGTATACATCGGGTGCGCTAGTTTCAAGTAGTCTGTTGACTTTAACACCCCGCCCTAATTCAATACCAGAATCCTTAAGAAAACTAATATTTGGAGATACCCCTGCGGTCAGGCCGACCAGCTGGCAATCAATAATTTCTCCTGTTTCTTGTATTTCTATTGCTTTTACTCGACCATTATCGTCAGGGATAATTTGTTTTAAGTTAGAAGCTAAACGAAGATCAATATGATGTTCAAGGATATGCTTGTTAATCATTTCTGATTCCCCATCCGGAAGTACACCGTTCCAAAAACTTTTTTCTCTAACCAAAAAGGTAACCGGAATGTTTCGACTTCGCAACATCTCCGCTAGCTCGATTCCAATTAATCCTCCTCCAACAATGACCGCTCTATTGATTGCTTTGGTATTTTGCTCTAGTAAATCAAGATCTTGTTTTGAATACAATCCTTGTACACCTTGCAGATCTTGACCGGGCCAACCAAATTTATTGGGTTTAGATCCGGTAGCGATAATCAACTTATCATATTGGATAGTAGTATAATTATCAAGTAGAAGTTCCTTTTTGTCTGTATCAACTTTGTTCACATAACCACGTCTAAGATTGATTTGGTTTTTCTCCCAGAAGTAATCTTCATACGGCTTAATATGATCAAATTGCATATGACCCATGTATACATACATTAGGGCGGTACGTGAAAAGAAATGGTCTGTTTCTGCTGAAATGACAGTGATGGTTTTATCGGATAATTTTCTGATATGTCTTGCGGCAGAGATACCTGATATACCATTACCGATAATGACAATATGTTCCATATTAGTTGGTTTGTGTTTGATTAGTAAAGAGGCTAACCATAGTTTGATGCACCTTGTGTCGAAACTAAAGATAAGAACTTTACGTTTGACCTAACTATTTAGAAGAATTTTAAATAAAGCCCGTAAGTGTAAGGAAATCAACTTGATTACGAGCAGGTTCGTAATTACTGTGGAAAAGCGTTTTTTCTAAAAATAGTTAATTTTTTTTGTAAGTCGATTGGGGTAAGCTTCGACATAGCTGTTGTTGAAAAAATGAAAAGCAATCAAAATGAAATCATATAAACTTTTAATAATAGCAATGCTGGTAAGCACCTTTGGCATCGCTCAAAATATAGATACGTTTTTTACTAAGGCAGATACCTTCTTTGGTAAACATGTAACAAATGGCAAAGTAAATTATAAGGCAATCAAAGCGAACCCTGAAGGATTGAATGAGCTTGTCGAGCTTGCAAAAGAGATCACAGTAAGTAAAAGTGATGCAAAAACGTACCAGGCTTTTTGGATTAACGGTTATAACCTATCCGTTATCAACGGCATCGTAAAAAAGTATCCAACAAAATCACCATTAAATATTAAGGGCTTTTTCGATAAGACTAAACACGATATAGGAGGTAAACAGATTACTTTAAATGATATTGAAAATAAATTACTACGGGCTAATTTTAAGTCGGAAGCACGTTTTCATTTTGTATTGGTATGCGCCGGTTTAGGCTGCCCTCCAATAATTAACGAAGCGTATACTCCTTCGAATTTGGAAGCGCAACTACAACGCCAAACAGAGATCGCTTTAAATAACCCTGCATTTATAAAAGTTAAAGGAAAGAAGGTGCAGTTATCACAAATATTTGAGTGGTATAAAGGCGACTTTACTCAAAACGGATCAGAGGTAGATTACATTAACAAGTTTAGAAAAGTACCAATAGATGCAAAGGCTAAGGTTTCATACTATCCTTATGATTGGAAACTGAACGATATTAAATAAAAATCAATTAAAATACTATATAAACAACCACTGCCCCAGTTGAAAATTAGACTAGGGAAAGGTAAATACAATTAAAAATGAAACGATTACATAAAATACTAGCACTAGGTTTACTATTAGCAACCTCATTTGCCTTTGGACAGGATGATGACGATAATCAAGGTTCTGTTATTCAAACACTTACACCTTCAAAGCTTATTGCAAAAGGACAATACGATATCAAATGGTTTAATAACCTATATACCGAAACTAAAGATCTTTTCGGTCCAAACGGATCAGAAAGAGATATTGCAAGAAATACATTTTTCACTTCTACGGTAGAAGCCTATACAGGAGTTTCGGAAAACAAAAGAGTGAATTTAGGGTTGATCCTAGAGTTCCGATCTAACGTAATTGGCGGTCGAGACGCATTGGATGTATTTAAATTTGATGGTGAGTCTGGAAGTGCTCGTAGTGGGTTTACTTCAATCGCGCCCTCAATAAAGTTTGTGCCCTTCAAAAATGTGGGTAATTTCTCAATTCAGTCTTCACTGTTCATTCCTTTAGTTGATCAAGAAACAGAAGATGGGTTGGTTGATTTAAATACAGGTGTGACTCAAAGAAATGCTGTTTTTCTAGATCAGAATGGTTGGATTTGGCAAAATCGTTTTTTCTATGATTATACTTTTCCAGGGAACAAGTGGCAGATTTTTTCTGAGATTAACTCAGAATTCAATTTTGGTAATGAGGCTGAAGGTGATGCAAATGGAAATACCATTGAAGGAAGTTTTGCAAATAATAGTTTGCGTTTAACTCCGGGGGTGTTTTTAAGCTACTTTCCAAGTTCAAAGTTTACCGTATTAGGTCTGGTGCAGCATTCACAACTTATTGACTTAGGTAATGACTTTTCACAAGACTTTACAGCCGTTGGTGGCGGTGCTAAATACCAGCTTACCAACGAGCTAAATGTTGAAGCCTTATACACAAATTTTGTGAGAGGTAATGATACAGGATTGGGTCAAACCTTCAACTTAGGACTAAGAGCCGTTTTCTAGAGAAAAGTATGAATTAGCTGGCGGGATAGTATATGAAATAACATAGGCTGTCCTGCTTTTTTTTGGATTATTATGAAGAGATTAGTTTTTATAATGATGCTGTTTTGTGTAGCAATTACTGAGGCTCAGGAGTCAAGCATCACTACAATAAATATTGAAGGATTAAAACGAACCGATGAAGGTTTTCTTAGGCGATTAATAAAGGTGAAGCCTAAATCTGTCTATGATTCAGTAAAGATTGCAACTGATGTTGAGAAGCTGAATCGACTTCCAGGTATAGCAAAAGCTACTTCTAAGCTTGAAAAAGATGCAAGTGGGAATTACGAGCTTACCTACAACATTGTCGAGGCTTTTACAATTATTCCTGGGGTGCGAATTGCAACAGATAACAATGATGAATTCTCATATCGATTATCGGCATTCGAATTTAATTTGTTCGGAAAAAATCAATTGATTGGCGGGTTTTATCAAAACGACGAGTTCGATTCATACGGTTTCTTTTGGGAGGCACCATACCTTTTTACAAACAAGTTTGGTTTTGGCATTAACTATCAAAATAATGTCAATCAAGAACCGGTATTTTTTCCTGAACAGGAGTTAAATTATCGATTTGATAGCAAAGCTTTTGAAGCGTTGTTTACCTACGAATTCAATTTTTATCACAATGCACAGATAGGAGCAATTATTTCAAAAGAAGAGTACTCCTTTTTGCCCGAACAAAGTGAAGGTGATCTTCCTGCTGATAAACCTGCTAATCTAAGTGCTGATAGAATTACATTTCGTGGCGAATATGAATATAACGACATCGACATCGATTATCAGTATGTTTCCGGTTTTAGAAACTTACTGGATATTCGGTTTGTTTCAGGTGATGAAAGCGAGGCCTTTTTAGATAGCTTTTTCATAGGCCGGAATGATTTTGAATATTTTCAACGAGTGGGAGAAAGAGGAAATTGGGCCAACCGACTGCGAGTTGCTTATGCATCAAATAACGATAACCCCTTTGCACCATTTACGCTTGATAATCAGCTAAATATTCGTGGGGTGGGTAATACTGTCGATCGAGGTACGGCGGCACTTACATTAAATACTGAATACCGACATACGTTTATCGAAAAGGGTTGGTTCGTGCTACAGGGTAATGCTTTCGTAGATGCAGGAACATGGCGGAATCCGGGAGAGGATTTTTCACAATTGTTTGATGGCACTTCTACCAGATTGTATCCAGGTTTGGGTATTCGATTTATTCATAAACGCATTTTTAATGCGGTATTTCGGTTAGATTATGGTTTTGGTGTTGGTAACGATGCGACACAAGGATTGGTTTTTGGTATTGGGCAATATTTTTAAATCAGCTCAATGCGTTTTAACACATATTTAAAAGGGATTTTTAAAATGGATGCTAAATTAGCATCATGCGCAAAACTATTCTTATTCTGTTTATGGTGTTTCATGTAACCGGTTGTGAAGCACAAAAAGTAAAATTGAATGGCATTAGCTTCGTTGGAGGTAGCGATGTTGTTACTAAAAAACAGATACAACCGGTGCTTGATGTCAATGCCAATGCTGTTTGCTTAATGCCCTTTGGTTTTATGAAAAACATTAATGCGACGGATATTCGTTTTAATGTTGAAAGACAGTGGTGGGGAGAACGACGTGTCGGAGTAAAAAAAACTGCCCAATTGTACCAAGCTGAAGGTGTAAAGATCATGATCAAACCCCAAATATGGGTTTGGAATGGGGAATTTACAGGAACAATTGTCATGAATACGGAAGAAGATTGGCAAAAATTCGAAAAATCATATTCAGCATTTATCCTAGAGTATGCCGATCTGGCGGCTGAGATCGACGCCGATATTTTATGTATTGGTACCGAATTAAATAAATTTGTTAGTGCCCGACCGAAATTTTGGAGCAATTTAATCGACAAAGTAAGAAGTATCTACAAAGGGAAGCTAACCTATGCTGAAAATTGGGATACTTTTGATAAGGTTTCTTTTTGGAATAAAGTAGATTTTATAGGAGTAGATGCATATTTTCCATTATGTCCAAATCCTACACCGACCATTGAAACTTTAAAGGCTGGTTGGAAAAACCATAAACCCAAAATTAAAGCCCTGTATGAAAAAGTAAAGAAACCGGTTTTATTTACTGAATATGGATATAGAAGTGTTGATTATTCAGGGAAAAGACCATGGGATTTTAGTCGGGAAATGAAGAAAGTAAATCTGGTAGCCCAAGAAAACGGACTTAAAGCAATTTACGATGAGTTTTGGTCAGAAGATTGGTTTGCCGGAGGGTTTTTATGGAAATGGTTTGACAAGCATGACAGAGTGGGCGGAATTGAAAACGCTCAGTTTACACCACAAAATAAACCGGCTGAAGAGCTGATACGAAAATTTTATAAAAACAGTGCATATTAAGAAATTAGTCATTATCGTCATTTTAGTACTTTGGGGTTGTAGTCCTGATGTTGAGGTTACTTTTGACAATTTAGCGGCTGATATTGAGGCATCTGGATTGACTGTTCAAAGAGATAATGTCATTGCATGTGCTGCCAGTAGTCCTGATGATTCTAATGAAATACTGATCTTTTTCTATCCGCGCCCCGGTGCTCAGAACTTTAAACTATACGGTTCTATTGACACCAATCTTGATAAAAACGACTTTAATAATTATCAATTTATTGCTAATCAATCGAACGATGTATTCGGGGGATCACTTCAAAATTTTATTCTAGACATCAATGAGGAGGTTTGGGTGATCGTTAGTTTTGAAGAGAATGGAGAAATCCATACGTCAACCCCCATTCGTCTTAAACAAAATAACAAACCAACTTTGTGGACCGATCAGATAGCAATTGATCAATCGGCGACCCTAATGCCAATTTTTAGCTGGGAGGAACAAGAAGATACCGCTATTTATTTTCAAGTGGTTTCTGATGCTGCTGATGATTTTATTTCGGGTACATATACTAATGACACCTTTTTTCAATATTATAAGCTAAACAATGTTGTACTAAATGTAACTCAAGGTTCGCCGCCAGATTTGGTAGCTGACGATATCTATAATATTACAGTAATGGCTGTAAGTATCGATAATTGGGTAAACACAGTATTTCAAGATGCTTTTATAGCAGAATAATGAAACTAACCTTTGCCGCCTTTCTTTTCTTTCTTGCTTGCACGACAATGGTAGCACAGGAATATCAGGTAAAACAAATTCTTATCGAAGGAAATAAGAAGACAAAAACAAGCTTTATTAAGAAATTAATAAAGCTTAAAGAAGGTGCTGTTCTTGATTCTGTTTTATTAGAAAATGATATTTTGAAGCTGCGCAGACTCGACGGTATTGCCCATGCAACTTACAGGGTGAATACCAATGAAAATGATTATACTGTGACCTACGAAATCAGCGAAAACTTTACAATCATACCCAGTATTAATCTTTGGACGGTTAATGAAGGTGATGTTGCTTATAAGATTGGCTTATCTGACTTTAATTTTTTAGGTAGAAATATTACCATTGGCGGATTTTACCAGAACAACGGCTTCGATGGTTATGGAGTTAATTTTAGGGCTCCTTACTTGTTTTCCAATAAATTGGGGTTAGAAATCAATCATCAAAACTGGACGAGTAGAGAACCACTATTTTTTAATAACCAAACAGCTCAATATAAATATTCTAATAAGTCTTTTGAAACATTGGGGACCTACGAAATTAACTTTCAGAATAATTTGAAGTTGGGGATCAACTATTTTTCGGAAGATTTTCAATACCTCGAAGGTGCTACAGATCCTTCCGTACCGCGAGCGCTGAAGGTTAAAAAGTGGATGTTGAAAGCCAATTATGAATACAACAATGTCAAGTACGATTATTATTTCTTATCAGGAATTAAAAACAGAACCTACTTGCAATTTGTAACCTCAGAAAATCAGTTTCAAAATGATTTTGCAATTGGTTGGAATGATTTCTTTTACTATGCTCGCGTGGGCGAAAAAGGGAATTGGGCTAACCGCTTTCGATTTGGCTTAGCTAGTAATGAAGACACACCTTTTGCCCCTTTTTCTGTTGATAATAACTTAAATATTAGAGGAGTGGGTAATATTATTGACAGGGGGACAGCTTCTTTGGTGTTTAACACCGAATATCGACATACCCTTATTGAAAAAGGGTGGTTTGTCTTACAAGGTAACGCTTTCGTTGATGCCGGAACCTGGCGAAATCCCGGCGGACAATTGAGCGATTTTTGGGATTCTGATAATTTTAGGTTATTCCCCGGTCTAGGCCTTCGGTTTATTCATAAGCGAATTTATAACGCCATTTTTAGAATTGATTACGGTTATGGTATCTTAAATGATGATACTCGTGGAATCGTATTTGGTATCGGACAATATTTCTAATTTTCAAAGTTTATCGTTCCCTTTAAAGCGAATTCATCAGCAATGGCATTTTGCTTTAAGCTTTTGAAAAAACTCGGTGAATTATATTTTATATTGTAAGTTGTTCTGTCCATTTTGTGATCAAATGATAGCTTGATGGTATTACCATTTTGAGTTAGTACAGCTTTAATATTTTCCTCGTTCGTTTTGTTCTTAATGGTCATCATACCATTTAGCGTAATAGTTTTACCGCCTATGTCAACTGGTTTAACCAGTTTGAAGACCGCCTTCTTGTATTGGTTAACATCAAAAAAATCGGCACTTCGTAAATGTGATTTCAAATCGCTATTATCATGATCTAAGCTTTTCATATTAACGATAATTTCAAGTTTTGTGATCATGTTATCTGTTATTTGAATGGTTCCTTTTTCCAAAGTTAATGTGCCCGTTAATGAGTACGCTTTAAAGGCAGCTTTTCCTGTCCACTCGACTTGTTGTTTCTTATTTTTAAGATTGAATTTTTGTGCATTACAATTCACACTAAGCATCAATGCTATCAGGGTAATTATTAAATATTTCATTTGCTATTTGTTTAAAAGATTATTCGTGGTGTTTATCGTTTCGTAACCGCAAACAGTTTTTCCGGTACTGTCTTTTCCTATAAAGTACCACATGGCCCAACCGCCAAATAGGTTATTATCAACCCGCCAGTTTTTGACCCATGTATAGGGCTCGGCTTGTTTCATTTTTTGCTTTTTTGTTCCGAAAGTTTTGTCTAATTCCTTTAAAGGATATGATTTTCTAAGATTCCATTTCCCATCATAGAATAAATAAGCCCCATATTCCGAAATGGTAATATCACTTTGTTTACACAAAATAGAAGTCATATGTTTCCAATAGTAGGTATTATCGATCTTGATAGGATCGTTTTGTTTTGGAAAATGAATAACCTCTATGGCTCTTTCTAAACCTTCCAGTTTATTAGGCAAGGTTTCATTTCCTGTTGGTCCTGTCCAGTCACGTTGTGCATTTAGGGTAATACTAAATACGGCTGATATTATGACGATTAATACTCTCATTATTTTGAATGTTTAGTTGCGGTCCATACGGCCAAGAAGTCCTTTTTTAAAGAGTGTGTGCTACCATGCAATACGCCATCTTTCAAATAAAAACTTGTGTTGTAGTCTCCACTATTGTCACCTGAAACTAATGCACCGTAAACAATCCCTAGTTGGGTATTGATTCGTGCTTCTGTAATAGGTACGCCTTCTCTGTAAAAAATACCTGTAAACGAGTTTTCTTTTACTGTTTCGATTCGCATTACGGCAAAATTGTTATCAGTTTTGTCTTGTGGACTCATATCAAGTTTCCAGGTGCCAACCAATTGGGAAGTATCTGCTTTAGTTTGCGCATTTGCAGAAGTAGTAATCCCGAAAATAACTACAATGACTATTAGTAATGACTGTTTCATTTTTTTAGAATTTAAAATTGATACTGCAAAGATGAAGCGAAGAAGTCTACCAGTCGTTTCAATCAAAAAAATGAGACCTTTTTGATACGTACTATAGGTTTCAATTAAGAAAATGAGATCTTTAAATGGCTGATTTTAGAGAGCTTGGAGATTTACCTGTAATTTTTTTAACCGCACGATTAAATGATGCCTTTGAATTAAACCCTACTTCAAAAGCAAGACTTAACAATGTAAATTGATCGTTTGAAGGGTCGCCTAAAAGCAATTTAAGCTCTTCAATGCGATATTCATTTACATAATCACTGAACTTTTTATTAAATAATTGATTTAAGCATTGTGTAAGTAAATAGGGTTTGGTATCGAGTCGTTCAGCTAGGGTTGATAGATTCAAATTGGCATCTTTATACAATTTGTCTTGAGTCATTGCGCTGTTGAGTCTTTTGGCAATGGCGTCTAGCTGCTCTTTTTTATCCTCTGACAGCTCTTTTTTGATAGTGATACCAGAAATATCTTTTCGGCGATATCCTTCTACACCTAACCAATAGGTTAAAATAGAAATACCAATAAAGAAGGGATAGAAATAAAATCGGGTAAAATAAAAATACATTCTTATTCCGTCTTTTAACACATTCACTACAAAATCGACTATTAGCACAATCAACATAAGTGCAAAGAAAATCTTCAAGGCTAACGCGATTTTTTTGATCCATTTTACGCGAGCAGGGTCAATTTCATAAACAGAAATATTAGTGCTCAGAATTTTTTCCGCCCTGATGGTGTACAGTATAATCATGATAGAAGCAACGACATAGATGGTTGAGTTGTTCATCCATACCATATAACCGTAATAGCCTAACCACGATAAACTTTCACGTGTACCATCCCAATATAAGTTTTGTAGGCGTACAAAAATGCTGAATCCAATTTGGATCACTAGCGGTATAAAATGAATAAGATGGTTGTTTTTTAGTTTGAAATTTGGTGTCACTAAGGCCTTAATGTAAAAATAAATGAGGGGTCCAATAACCCAGCTGAGGTCAATTGTAAAGTAATACCAGGTATCATAATGCCCTAAGCCAAACAGTCTAATAATTTGAACTAAAAGTCGGTACGACAATAAAAATAGTATAGCAGCTAGAAATCGATTTGCTTGTTTATTGCTGCCACTGCTTCGAAGTAAGCTGATGCCAAAAACAATTCCTTGAACTGCCCCAACGGCCAACAAAATGACAATTAAGGTTTCAACTGTACTCATTTAAAATTCCTGATTGACGATTTGTTGATGAATATACTAAACTTTCAGAAATGATGATTTTAACCAGCTATGTTTTGTTTGTAGTATTGGTATAATTTATCAGGAGAAGCACCAAAGAACTTTTTTAAATGTATGACTGTAAAGTGGTATTGAAGGCGCCAAGTACCATTGGTATCGTAACGTCGTGAGGATGTAGTCACATAATCAGGAATTACTGTAAATTCCCCTTTATCGTACAAACGGCCTATAAACTCGGAATCCTCATAAATAATGTAGTCTTCATTGAAGCCGTTAAGTGCTTTAAAAAGTGACCTAGTAATAAACAGTGATTGATCACCACCGCGACAACCTCTTAGATTAAATCGGGTAAACCACTGGCTAAATTTAAGTACAGGATGATTTTTATCGAATTTCATGCGAAAACAGCCGGCGCTCGCATTTTCGTTTGCTGCCTCGATAATCGCTTGATCAAAATTTACAGGAGGCAGCGAATCGGCATGCAAAAAGTATAATAGTGATCCTTTAGCTTCATTGGCTCCAATGTTCATTTGGCGGGCTCTCCCTTTTTCTGAAGGTATTATGCGAATGTCACATAGTACACTAGCGAGATCTTCTTTTTTTGTATTGGTCCATTGCGATTTGAAGTTTTGCACGACCTGTTCAGACCCGTCGGTGCTCCCTCCATCCACAATTAATATTTCTTCGATATTTCTAGGAGAAGAATTCGCTAATAAATATTCGAGAAGCCGAACAATATTTTCGGCTTCATTAAGTATGGGGATAATGATTGATATCTTATTCATTTAAATTCCAATCGTAATCTTTATAACTAACTTTCGCCTTATCGGCAATGACGATTTCAGAATATTTATTTAGAAAATCTATCAAGTTTCCATCTTTTTTAAAGTCTTTGTTAAACCATTTAAAGATCTTAGAGACCTTAAGTTGATTAGTGGTTATCTCATTTCTAGAAGTATCTTGTAAAAAGCCTTTAGTCGCTTTTACAAGTTGGTCTTCTAATCTATCTGCAACGAAAGCTTCGTTAAATAGTTGAGGACATGAAACTGATGCACAGTTAATGGCAAAATGAATACGAGGTTCATCCATTTTTCGAAGAATTTGATGTTCGATCTCGTTGAGATTGTACCATTTTTTGCCTAATTTGAAGAATCGCGTTCCCCAAGGATCTTTAATATCCTTTATACTTTTTGTTGGATAGTTGTCGATAATTAGTTTAATGGTAAATGCATTGTATGCATTAATCCAATAAGCTAAAACATCTTCTCGTTTCCAGTCTTCTTTCGGCATATTAGTTGACAATGCCGTTAGGTAAGTCTTTAACTTCGTCCGATCTGCTTTGAAAGCTTTGTAGTCCACATTTCCCTTATCAGAAACATGCTTCTTAAGTAGTTCATCAAAAACGTCATGGTCAAAAGCGGTTTCAATTGCTTCAAGTGTTGTTTCAGTCACTTCAATATCGTTGTCTTCCGGCATTTCTTCTACTACTTCTTCAACAACTTCTTCGCTCATTTGACTTTTCGTTATTTTGTCTGATATTTTTCCAACCAACTCTTTAAAGCGCATAAGCTGTTCCACTTTTGCCACATTTCCTAGTTGTTTGTACGATTCAATTTGCGTATCAACGGAGGCAAAAATGGAATCTCTTTTTTTAATGTTGTCCGGCAATAGTTCTTTTTCTATTGCTTTTTCCATTGGAAGATCGATGTTTCTTTGAAAAATATCTAGAACTTTAATATTGTTTTCAAGTCCACGAGGATTAGGTTCTACCTTTGGACCACTTTGAGTTTTTTCTTGAGTGGATTCAATCGTAGGTTCGTTAGTTTGTTCAGCAACTTTCTTACTACTTCCGCAAGCAGTAACTATTAAGGCTAAAAAGAGTATTTGGGTAATTCTCATTTCAATTTCATTTTTTCGTTCAGTCTGCTTGAATAAATCATCCTTACAATTTGCATCACTACAATAAGTACGTAAATTACGTTGGGAAGGTTCAATTATTTATTCAGTTAAAGTAAAACTATCTTGAAATTATCAACATGGAAGGCTAACGGAGCCCATTTTAATTATAAGAAGTATTCAATTTTTTATCAAGAATCTACTCCAAAGAAAGAAGTGTTATTATTACTTCATGGTTTTCCTACGGCTAGTTGGGATTGGAATACTGTTTGGGAGTCTTTATCAGAGAAATTTCATTTAATTGCCCCCGATTATATAGGGTTTGGGTTTTCTGATAAACCTAAAAATTACCACTACACCATAGGAGATCAAGCCGACCTTGTTGAGGAGCTTCTAGCCACAAAGGACATTAAGAGAGTGCATGTTTTGGCGCATGATTTTGGCGATACTGTATTGCAGGAGTTGTTGGCTAGGTACATTGATCGAATCAATACGAATGAAAGCGGATTAGAAATACAATCAGTAAGTTTATTAAATGGAGGTATTATTGCAGGGGTGCATAGACCGCTTCCTATTCAAAAAGCATTAATGAGTCCATTCGGGTTATTGATTACACCGTTCTTAAATAAAGGAAAACTTAGGAAGTCTTTTCAAAATATCTTCGGGGACAACACACAGCCAACCGAAGAAGAGATTGAAGAATTTTACAGTTTGATCGAATTTAATAAGGGAAAATATGTGTTTCATAAGTTGATTCGATATATGGCTGAAAGGGTAAAGCATAAAGATCGTTGGGTGGGAGCTTTGCAGCAATGTCCTGTGCCCTTGCAATTGATCGATGGTAATGCCGACCCGATTTCAGGAGCTCATTTATCAGAAGAAGTTCGCAGACTAATACCAAATTGCGAAGTAGTAGATTTGCCTGAAATAGGACATTATCCACAAACGGAAGCTCCGAAGCAGGTTCTAGAGCATTATTTTAATTTTTATAACAACCATTTCCACGATTAATTATATGGGAAACACCTTTGATTATATCATAATTGGTGCAGGCTCTGCTGGTTGCGTTTTAGCAAACAGACTTTCTAAAGATCCGGCAAATTCAGTTTTACTTATTGAAGCTGGCGGGAAGGACAGCAGTAGTAAAATTCATATTCCTGGTGCATTTGGTGAACTTCACAAAACTAAATTCAATTACGGATTTTATACGGAGCCGCAACCCTTTGTGAATAACAGGAGAATGCATGTTCCCAGAGGGAAGGTGCTAGGAGGTTGCAGCTCGACGAATGCGATGGCTTATGTAAGGGGAAACAAGGAGGATTATAACGATTGGGAGCAATTGGGAAATGAGGGTTGGTCTTATAGTGAGGTACTGCCATATTTTGTTAAATCAGAGCATTTTGATCAAATTGAAAGGGTAGAAAACAGTTTTCATCAGCAAGGGGGCGAGCTGCATATTAGTTTTCCCAAGAAATATAAGAGTCCGTTTTCAAAAGCTTTTGTAAAGGCAGCACAGAAATCAGGTATTCCGTATAATGCTGACTATAACGGTAAAAACCAAGTTGGGGTTGGAGACTTTCAAATGAACATAAATAATGGGAGACGTTGGAGCACCGCTCAAGGTTTTCTAAAGCCGGTGTTATCAAGGCCTAATTTAAAGGTGATTACTAACGCTCAGGTTTCTCGTTTGCTAATCAAAAATGATGAGGCTACCGGTGTTGAATATATGTATAAACGGATTACTCATAAAGTAACAGCAAACAAAGAAGTAATTCTTTCAGCAGGTGCTATCAATTCACCCCAAATTTTGATGCTTTCAGGTGTTGGTGATAAAGATGAATTGGCTAAGCACAACATTCAATTAAAAAAACAACTACCGGGAGTAGGGAAGAATTTACATGATCATTTGATGTGCTTTGTTAGTTGTCGAGCCAATGAACAAAAGGGCTTAAATCATGTACTAAAACCAATGAACAAGCTAAAAGAGTTAATGAAATATACCTTTAACAAATCAGGGGCTTTGACTATTGGTCCCTTAGAATCGTATGCATTTTTTAATGCAACCAACATAGAGGGTAGGGTCGATTTTCAGTTTCAATTTACTCCATTTCATATGGGGGCAGGTGATGATGCTAATATGTATGATACCAGTACGCTTCCTACTTGGGATGGTTATACAATTTTGCCCTGTTTATTAAAACCCAAAAGTCGAGGTACTATAAGTCTGAGAAGTAATGATCCAGCAGCAGAACCAATAATACAACCTAATTTTTTGAGTGAAGAGGAAGATTTGATGCAGTTAATTAGAGGTAGTAAAAAAGCTATTGAGGTGATGCAGCAGGACGATTTTGCACAACACAATGCCGGATTTTTAGGCATTGATGACCGCAGTAGTGACGATGAAATAGCTGCACATATCAGGAAGTACGTAGAAACTATTTATCACCCTGTTAGCACCTGTAAAATGGGAAATGATGAAATGAGTGTGGTCGATCAGCGATTACGAGTACATGATGTTCACGGTTTAAGAGTAGTAGATGCTTCGATAATGCCAGAAATAACTGCTGGTAATACCAATGCGCCTACCATTATGATTGCTGAAAAAGCAGCAGATATGATTTTAAATGATAACCAATAGGTCTAATTCCGAAACAGTATGCTTAACGAAAGCCTAAAACTCCCTTGTGGGGTTAGCTTGAAAAATCGATTGGTAAAATCGGCAATGACAGAGCGTATTAGCAATAAAAAATTCGAGCCGACAAATGGGCATGAGCAACTGTACAGTGATTGGGCAGATACTGAAGCGGGGCTTTTAATCACAGGAAATGTAGTTATTGACAGGAAGCACTTGGAGTCTGCAGGAAACATTGTTTTTGATGATGAAAAGATGTTGCCGAAACTAAGGTCATGGGCTGCTGCAGCCACCAAAAATGGGAACCATTGTTGGGTGCAAATATCACATTCAGGTAGGCAGGCAAGTCGTTTTGCCACCAGAAGACCATTAGCTCCATCTGTGGTGCAACTTAAAAAAATGGGTCTTTTTGGGAAACCTAAAGCCATGACTGCTAATGATATTCAACAAACTATATCAGGTTTCGTAAGGGCGGCGTGCTTGGCTAAAAAGTCTGGATTTACGGGAGTGCAAATTCATGCTGCCCATGGATATTTAATAAGTCAGTTTTTGTCACCAAACACCAATTTAAGAACGGATGAGTGGGGAGGAAGTTTAGAAAATAGAAGTCGGTTATTGCTAACCATTATTCGTGAAATAAGAAAGAAAGTGGGGGCTGAATTCCCAATAGGAGTGAAGCTTAATTCAGCTGATTTTCAACGTGGGGGTTTTACTGAAGACGATTCTTTAGAAGTTGTGAAAATGTTACATGCAGAAGGGGTTGATCTTTTGGAAATATCTGGAGGGACTTATGAAAAGTTGGCTTTTTTTGTTTTGAATGAAGAAGGTAATGAACTGAGGCCTACAAGAGAAAGTACCAAAAAAAGAGAGGCCTATTTTATAGATTTTGCAAAGAAAATAAGGACGGTATGTACGATTCCGCTTTTAGTGACCGGTGGGTTCCGGTCGTATGATTTTTGCAATGAAGTGTTAGAAAATGATGAAGTGGATTTAATAGGAATGGCAAGACCATTTATTACCAACTTGAACGACATGAAGGCCTTTTTAAATGGGGAGGTTCCTTATCTGCAAAATAAAGTGCTTCGCACAGGAATTGCTCAATTTGAAGATAGTGCAGAGGGCGGATTTTACGCCAGAAACATCATTCGTATTGCAAATGGAAAAGCGTTCAAATTGAACATGAGTCCATTATGGTGCAGCATATTTTTAATATTTCACGAGTTTAGAAAGGCGGTTGCCAAAAAAATCTAACTATATATATTGACCAAGGCCTGATTAAACTTTGTGACATCTTCAACAAGTCCGGTACTTATGCGGCACCAATTAAAAAATGGAGGGAACGGTCGACCTACGGCGACACCTTGATCGAGAATTTGTTTGTGTAACTTTCTAATGTCTTTTCCGGAATTGAAAAAAACGAAATTGGTATGTGATTTTACATAGGGTAACTCTAAATGATCTAGTGTTTTGTAGATCATTTCTTTGGCTTCTCGGTTCTTTTTTAAACTAAACTGATAAAACTCCTTATCTAGCAAAGCTTCCTTGGCTGCAGCAATAGCCAGAATATTGGTGTTAGCCATGATGTTCTTTTTCAATTTTTTGGCTAATTCTGGTCTGGCAATTAAATACCCAATGCGAAAACCAGCTAATCCGTATACCTTTGAAAAAGTTCGAGATACGATTACGTTCTTATCTTCTTTAACGAGCTCAACCATTGATGGGTAATCAGGTTCATCTATAAAATCGTAATACGCTTCATCGCTGAATAAAATAGTTTTGTTACTAACTGTATTACAAAAGTCTTTCAGTTTGTTTTTTTCAATAATGGTGGAGGTGGGGTTGTTTGGATTGCATAAGAATACTAGTTTGGTTTTGGCGGAAATACGTTTTTCTATTTCATCAATATCGTACTCTTTTTTCTTATTAACCGGCACCCAATTTATAGAAGCTCCCCATTCTTTTGCGTAGGTCATCATAGCAAGAAAAGTGGGTTGACCAGCAATAATTTCACCACCTCCATTAGCGAAAGTGAGACCGGTTACCCGAAGCCCCTCTGTCGAACCACCTGTAATAACTATATGATCTTTAGTGACTCCCTCTTTTTCAGCAATGATATCGGCAAGTTCGAATAAATGTGGATACGGATAACGGCAACCATCGTTAAAAGTAGCTGTTACCGCATCGCGAACACGTTTTGACGGCCCATACGGATTTTCATTCGAACTTAATCTGGCTGGTTTTCCAATTGGTCTTGGGTTGAATTTGATTACTTCTTCAGGCGTTAGTGCATTTGCAACCCCCAAACCGCCTAGTAAAGCGAAGCTTCCTCCTAATGAGGTTGACTTTAACCAAGATCTTCTGTCCATAATACGTTCATTTATATGAAAGTACTAAAGATAGTTAATATAATTAACTAAATAATTATTACTACTGAACCAAAATGAGAATTGATATTGGTAAATAAAAAACGCTCAAAGCACATAATAGTTCTTTGAGCGTTTTTAATAATATGAATTTTTTCACTAGCAACAACCGCCCCCGTCATAGTGATAGGTGCTTTCGCTAATAAATACGTCATTTCTGCCTAAAGCAGCAATATTTGCCGCTGTCTTGTCACAAACCGCTAATGGCTGATTTTTTAGCATTATGTGTCCGTTTTTATCATCTAGATATTCATCTTTTCCGAAATAAATAGCCGCTTTTCCTGTAAAGACACATGGCCCATCAGCCGGCATAGGGTCTTTTATTGCAGCTACTTCGATTGATTCGATATAAATTAATTCGTCTGTCTCGTAATTAGCAGGGTCTAGAATACGATATGGCTTACGTGCGCGAATTTCGATTGTTCCAAAACCGGCATCGGTAAGCATCTTTACGTAGTCTTTAATGGGCAAACTACCACTAAGGCACAGTGCACGAAGACGATCGTCATTGCGAAGTGCATCGTTCATTGGCTGCTCGCAGGTAGGATCACTCATTACCAAACGGCCATGCGGTTTTAATACCCGATACATTTCTTTAATTGCTTTTTTAAGGTCTTCCTCCTTGAAAATATTAAATAAACAGTTTTGAGCTGCGACATCTATACTATTATCTTCAACCGGAAGATTTAATGCATCTCCTTTTTTGAGCTCGACAAATTCTGATTTAAACCAATCGTTTTCTTGTTCGGCAATTTTAAAATTATCTCTCGATGCGGTGAGCATTTCATCAACTACATCAACACCGACTACACCTCCTTTTTGACGAGAGAAATAAGAGAATTGAAGTAGCTCCATACCACCACCTACGCCAACATACAACACTTTTGGGTTGTTTACTAGGTCGCGAGCATGAACGGTGCTACCGCAACCATAGTTCATTTCTTGCATGATTTTCGGGATTTTTAAACCCGGTAATTCCCAAATAGGATTTGTAGTACAGCATAAACCTACATCAGGAGTTAATGCTGCTTCACGATATACATCGACTGTGGTGTCTAGATAATTGCTCATATTCGTATTTCTATTTTCTTGGGTTTTGAGAAAAGTCTGCCCCCTCCTTTATCTTATGATTATAGTTGTTTAATTAGTTCTTTAAAAATGGTGATCATATGCGGTTCTGCTTTCGCAGCCATGGCAATGATCTCATTAATATCAATTGGTTTTAGGTTATCTGGGTCGCATTCATCCGTTAAAACTGACAGCGCGAGCACTTTTAATTTTAGATGATTGGCTACGATGATCTCAGGTACGGTACTCATACCAACAGCATCGGCCCCTATAGTGCGTAAATATCGGTACTCTGCTCTAGTTTCTAGTTGAGGACCAACCACTGAAGCGTATACTCCTTTATGTATGTTAATATTATTGGCTGCAGTGATTTTTTCTACTTCAGCAACTAATTTTTGATCGTATGGTTCACTCATATCAACAAAGCGTTCACCAAATTGTTCGACACCATGAAATGCCAGTGGGGAACCACCTTGTAAATTAATATGATCGTCGATGATCATAATTTCGCCTTTTTTGAAATCGAGGTTTATCGCACCGGCGGCATTGGAAACTAAAAGTGATTTAATTCCCAATTTTTCCATTACTCGAACAGGGTAGGTGACATCTTGAAGCGTATAACCTTCATATACATGAAAACGCCCTTGCATTACCACTACTTTTTTTCCTTCTAACGTACCATAAATGAGTTTGCCTTTATGAAATTCGACAGTAGCAGTAGGAAAGTTAGGAATGTGGTTATAGCTCACCTCTTTTTCAATATCTAGCTCATTAACAAGTTGGCCCAAACCGGTACCTAGAATAATACCTACTTCAGGGTTTTCGAAGCCTTTATTTTTTAAGTAATCAACCGTTTCGGTCAAATATTTTGTCATTTTTTATTGCGGTTTAATAAACTGATTGAAGATGTCAATATCTTTAATATCATCATACACATCCACATCGTTTTTAGGGTTTAAAAGTAGGTATTTTTTATGTTGTACATTGGCTAAAGTATCGTTAAAAACGGTCTCCGTTCCCCAAGCTTTGTTTTCGAAAACCTCTGGCATCATATTGGTGAGACCTAGCAAGTAATAGCCGCCGTCAGTTGCAGGACCAATAACAACTTCATGATCTTCTAAGTAAGAAAAAGCTTGAGAAAGATCTTCGGTTGAAAGATCATACAAATCGCTACCTATAATAATTACCTTGCTATAACCTTGGTTAAAGGCATCTTGAAAAGCCCTAGTCATGCGTTCACCTAGGTCATTGCCACGTTGTAAGTGTTTTTGATAGTTGCTATTATCCCAAATATCATTTTCGCCTATGCTATTAGAATAGTGTACTTGTTTGTCAGCGGCCAATGGCTCGGTAACCTTTTTGGTATGCTTTAGTAAAAACTTATAAATGTCTAATGCAGATTGGTCACCCACAGTTTTTGCTAGCCGTGTTTTTACTTTACCAAGCTCGGGATTGCGAGTAAAAATTAGTAGTGCGTTTTTTGTTTGTTGTTCCAAGTGTAAGATTTGCTTTTAATTCGATGTTTATATCCGTACGAAATTTAAATGAATAAAATAATGATGAGTAACTAAGAAACGACCTAAGTTTAATTAATAAACGGGAATTCCTTTTTTTGAATATTCCTTCCAATCTTTGGAAAAAACATGAATGCTGTCAGTGGGTTGTTGGTGTTTATTGTAAATAGGATAGGTCTTATTTTTCCACTCGAAAATACCACCATATAAATTATACACATTGGTATATCCAGCTTTTTTAAGTTTTCTGGCTATCTGTTCTGATCGTACCCCTATTGAGCAATAAACTAGTATTTTTTCATTTTTATCAGGAAGTTGGCTTGTGGTTTTGGCAAGGTCAAAATGGTCATAACCTACAAATATGGCATTCTTAAGTCTACTTGTTTTATATTCATTTGGTTCTCTAGCATCAAGTATCTTGATGTTTTGATTCGCTTTTAAAGAATCAACACTCATATATGGAATATCACCTTTGTTAAACTTTTTTAGTACTGCCTTAATGTTCTTTTGTGAGTGGACAAAAGAGGTAGTGAAGGCGATAAGTATGAAAATGAAATTTCTCATGTTCGATAAGAAAAGTATTATGCAACAGTACCTTGACAGCTACTGCCCGCACCCGCGGTACAACCATAACAGTGTTGGGAAATGATGATATCTCTGTTTTGAATGATATCTTCATTATACTCGCTTATATGTTTTACCTTACTGGCAACCTTTAGATCAAGCATTTGATTAAAATCGCAATCGTATAACCAACCGTCCCAACTAACTGATAGCGTATTGGTGCACATTACATTTTGCACGGCTCCCGGATTGTAAGCCTCAACTAGTGCGTACATATAATCTTCATAATTCTCAGAAGCAATCAGGTAATCTAAAAATCGACTAATGGGTAAGTTGGTAATAGCAAATAGATTGTGGAATGAAATTCCGAAATCTTCCATTAAGGCCTTTTTAAAGTCGGCTTCTAATGCCATCTGGTCGCCCGGTAAAAATGCACCGGAGGGATTGTATACCAGGTCGAGTCGTAAATCACTATCTGGCATTCCATAACCAACAGCATTTAGTTCTTGTAAGGCTTTGATCGATTTATCAAAAACACCATCTCCTCGCTGCTTATCAGTTTTACCTCGTGTGTAATGTGGCATCGATGATACTACATGGACGTTGTGTTTTTTAAAAAACTCAGGTAAATCATAATACTTTTTATTAGCGCGGATGATGGTAAGGTTTGATCTGACGATAAAATCTTTAATTCCCGCTTTGCTTGCTTCTTCCACAAACCAGCGAAAATCAGGATTCATCTCGGGAGCGCCACCTGTCAAGTCTAAGGTGTGTGCTCCAGTATTTTTAATGACCTCTAGACATTGTTGCATAGTCTCTCGAGTCATAATCTCTTTTCGATCAGGCCCGGCATCAACATGACAATGTTCGCATACTTGATTACACATATATCCAACATTGATTTGAAGAATTTCCAATTTTCTAGGGCGAAGCGGAAATTGACCAGTTTGCTTAATTTTTTCTTTGAATGTTGGCAACTCACCATCAGCGAAAATTCCATTTGATAAAATTTCAAGCTGCCTGTTAGCATTTGCTAATTCATTATTCCTTTTTAATAGCGACTTTGTAGCCATATAGCGATTTTAGATTTAGGACTTTAGAAAGATGAACATTGCCTTCATTTTCTATTATCTTTAACCAAATTTACATACTCAATTTATCGTACTTATTCATCATTTGTACACCATGAACCAATGATGCCCCTGCTTCAATTGCAGCACCTGCATGAACAGCTTCCATCATTTCTTCTTTAGTGATACCTCGTTGTAAGCCATCTTTCGTATATGCATCAATACAGTATGGGCATTTGACCACATGAGATACTGCTAAAGCGATTAACGATTTTTCACGAGCGCTTAATGCGCCTTCCTGAAATACTTTTCCGTAGTAATCAAAAAATGAATTTCCAAGTTCTTCGCTCCACTCAGTGATTTTACCAAATTTTCTCAGATCGGCCGGATCGTAGTATGATTTTGACATTATTTCTTTTTTAGACCGTAAATATACAGTTAATCAAACTGCTTTAAGCTAGCTTTAAAAGCAGTCGCAATTTATACGAATTAATTACGGGCGAGGTTCAATTTTATTCTATCCTATTTCTATTATAAACCGTTAAGGAATAAAAATGTTATTTTTAAACAAACATCTAACCAAACCAAATGGAGTTATCATCGTTGGACTATGGCTTTATTATCGGGCTATTTAGCATCATTTTATTCGTAGGAATTTATGTTTCAAGAAAATCAGGAAAAAACACGTCAGAGTATTTTTTGTCAGGTAGAAATATGCCCTGGTGGTTACTCGGTTTATCGATGGTGGCTACTACTTTTTCAACAGACACCCCAAATTTAGTTACTGATATTGTAAGAACAAATGGAGTTTCCGGAAACTGGGTGTGGTGGGCATTCTTACTTACGGGACTGCTAACCGTTTTTGTATATGCTAAGTTGTGGAGAAAGTCGGCTGTCAATACCGATATGGAGTTTTATGAGTTAAGGTATGGCGGTGCACCAGCAAGATTTTTACGAGGTTTTCGGTCGATTTACCTAGGAATCATTTTTAATATCATGGCCATGTCTGCAGTTACCTTAGCCGCCATCAAGATTGGTCAGGTAATGTTAGGGTTAACTCCTATTGAAACCGTATTAATTGGTGGTGTTGTTACTGTTATTTTTAGCGCTATAGGTGGATTTAAAGGCGTAGTTTATACTGACTTTTTGCTATTTTTTGTCGCAATGGCTGGTGCTATCGGTGCTGCGTATTTTTTGGTAAATATACCGGAAGTAGGAGGTTTAAATAGGCTATTAACGCATGACAATGTGGTCGATAAGTTATCATTAATACCTAGTAGCGATGATAAAGAAGCGTTGATCATGATCTTTATTATTCCAATTGCGGTGCAATGGTGGAGTGCCTGGTATCCTGGAGGTGAACCTGGTGGAGGTGGATATGTGGCACAACGAATGTTAGCAGCGAAAAATGAAAGCCATGCAATTGGTGCTACTTTCTTTTTTAATGTCATGCACTATGCGCTGAGACCATGGCCTTGGATTTTAGTGGCGTTGGCATCGTTAGTTGTTTATCCTGATCTTGTTAGTATAAAAGAGGCTTTTCCTAATATTGAAGATAGCAAGCTAGGTCAGGATTTAGCGTACTCGGCTATGTTAACTAAACTACCATCCGGATTATTAGGTCTGGTGCTAGCTTCATTAGGAGCTGCTTACATGAGTACTATTTCTACTCATTTGAATTGGGGAGCATCCTATATCGTAAATGATTTTTATAAGACTCAAGTGAAGCCAGAAGCGTCAGAAAAAGAATTGGTAGCAGTTGGCCGTATGGCAACCATAATTTTGATGATTGCGAGTGCGATTATGGCATTACTTATGACCAATGCACTTCAAATTTTTAATGTTATCATTATGTTCGGCGCTGGTACGGGATTGATCTTTATATTACGATGGTTCTGGTGGAGAATTAATGCATGGTCAGAGATTTCTGCAATGTTTTCTTCTGGAATTATTTCCGTAGTTTTTGAATTTACGCCGGTAGGAACCTTTTTATTTGGTGATGATGCATTTTTGCCGGGATGGGCAAAATTTCCAACCATTGTATTAATAACATCAATAGTATGGGTGGTTACCATGCTACTTACCAAACCTGAAGAACAACACGTATTGGAAGATTTCTATAAACGGACCCAGCCTGGGGGGCGTGGTTGGAAAAAAATTCTGGATCGATCTAATAAAACTTCGGAACTTATTGAAGACCCTAATGAAAAGTGGTCAGTGCCTCAAGGAATATTGGCAATGATACTGGGTAGTATTTTTGTGTATGGAAGTCTCTTCAGTATGGGGAACTGGTTGTATGGCAATACTACAAGAGCATTCCTCCTAACCGGGATGACCTTAATTGCTGGTTTTCTTTTGATTCGCGTATGGAATAAGATGAAGGATTCCATTTTATAATACATTTTTCATAACACACATGTAATATCTTTTTACTTTATCGATTGAAGTAGGGTTTTTTATTGTCGACTTGTTTTATAAATAAGTATAACTAACCCCAAAATACCGCGATCATGAATTTAGTAGAAAAAGGCAAACGGTTTTTTGAATTTCGAGAAACTAATAAGCAGTTGAAACTTGCTAAAAAAGATATTTTTCAAAGTGAATTAGGTTTTGAAGAATTGACTGAGAAGTACGTTGGATACAAAAAAGGAGCAAAAGAATTACTGGCATATTGCATTTTGGAAGTGGCTTGCGACGAAAGCTTACATTTTTTATCAGATAAGCGATCAAAAGTATATTCGAAATATCATGAATGCATCGAAAAAATAGGAAATGCAAGATCACTTCAACCTGTTATTGATCTTCAGAAAATAACTGCTAAAATCGAGTTCATGCTTGCTCGATTGCGAATAAGCAAAACAAAATCAAAAGATTTTCAACTACAGCCAGCACCCTATGGGAGCGATCAAGTAGCTTAGTGAGGCTTATTTGATAGCATTTTTTAGCCTGAATTTAGAGTCTTTGTGATAGGTGGTTAACAACGAACAATCTTTCTTATACGGCAAACTAATTTCTTCCAACTTATTGGGAGGGTAAAGATTGTCAGACCCAATTAACTTATTCATAAAATGAGATTTTGGTTTGTAAAAATTGGTGTAACCTAAAGTATTTAAAAGATCAATAATCTCATTTTTTTGATCACGATTATATTCAAATGAGATAATAGGCTTGTAATTTTCGATCGTCTTTTTCATTCCTTTAATAACATCAACTTCATTACCTTCAACATCAATCTTGACAAATGCAATTTCCTCACTAAATTCATCATCATATACTTTTAATTCAATATTCTCAGTGTAGTAGTGTTTTTCTGAGGGTAGCGCCACGTGCGAACCACCACCTGAATTTGCATAGGGGATGTTTAAGGTAAATTCACCGGGTTTTGAAGACAATCCGAAGTTGTAAATCTTTACATTATCATAATGCTCTGTATTTAGCGTAAGAATTTTAAAAGTACGTTTTTGCGGTTCGAAACCCGATACTTTTTTAAAGTGGTCTTTAAACTGTACCGCGTGGTTTCCAATATTACAACCAACATCTAGACAACTATATTCCCGTGGGTTGAAATCGAAAGAATTAATAATAGTGCTGACTAGATCTTTTTCATAAAATCCATTTAGAATAATACTTTGCCCAATAAGGTCGTTGGTCATGACCATTGGTAGTACTCCCTTGGTAGGTTTTACTCGATTTTTTAGAAAAAGTTTTCTTGCAATGTATTTGCTAATACTCCCCATTAGTTATAATTAATTGCTGTAATATTACTACAATTTATTAAGATGGAATGGGATAGCGAATGCGGAGTGATTGATAAAAAGCCAATTAATAAAATTCGCATTACTTTGGTGAGATATTTTATTAAAATTGTTTTGTGTTAATGAAAAAGCAAATTATATTTGCACCCGCCTTCGCAAGGCATAGCTAATCGCTAGGTCGAGCAGGTCCGCTCAACGGCATGGTACCTTAGCTCATCCCGATAGCTATCGGGAGGTAAAGCAACGGTAACCAAACGGTACCTTAGCTCAGTTGGTAGAGCAACGGACTGAAAATCCGTGTGTCCCTGGTTCGATTCCTGGAGGTACCACATCAAGCACAAAACCCACTCAAATGAGTGGGTTTCTTGTTTTTAGACTAATTGGAAAGTGATCTTGCTAAAAACGATAAAAGCAAGAAACTACTAGCCGAAGGCAGCGATTTTTGTGTTTTCAACCACCATAACCCTGAAAAAACTTATCGTCACCACTGTTTAAAGTGCCACCTACATACTTTTCCAGTAATCTTTAATGTTCTGGTTGTAATTTGGCGTTGCTATACCCCATGTTGCCAACTGGATTAATTCCGATTCTTCTTGTGTAATTACCATGACCTTACCATGCTCAAAACCGTTGAGTTGGTAATGCATCGGTACATGATCTTTTGTAAAATTAGGGACTGCATCGAAGTCATTTTCGATGGCGCTAAGGTCTATTTGGCGTTGTGAAACGTGGTAGCACATTCTATTTAATTTTGATATGTGTTAGATCATTTCTGGAGTATACCCTAGCCTGTTTTGTAAGTTTGTCATATAGAAATAAGTACTTCTCCGTTTGACCTATGTAAACCATAGAATCGTTTGTAGAAACTGGTATCGAATTATCTAAATAAATAAAACTTACCTCAGCAATCCCCTTGTTACCTGCAATTCTATTTTTCTTATAAATATTCGCTCCTACAAGCATTAAATAAAATAGAAAAACAGCAATAAAATGTGGTAGAGCCGAACGTGGTGTGATTCTAAGTATTGATTCTGTTATTTTTTTTATGTTCAACAATACCAAAAACATTATTAGTCCAAGTTGACAAATGTAAATAATGCCCCAAGGGACATTGGGAAAAACAAGAATAAGGATGATAAATATTAATATAATTAGCACTAACAGCAGCCAATTCTTGTTATGTTTTAACATTAGGTAAATTGTATACTGCTCACCATTCGATTCGCTATTCATATCGTTTATAGGCCACAAAGAAGCGAGTGCAAACCCTATTACGACTCCCATCATGCCATACATTGCGTGCGGAAAAACCCAAAGAAGAACCTCTGACCACTGAATATAATCTGCAATATTGATCCCAAAATTTTTATAATATGTATGTTCAAAAATAAATCCTGTTATAGTTAACAAGGGAAAAACAACTGCAACAAGATGAGTAATTTTGATTGCTTCTACCGATTCAGATTTTGATGTGGACATTAAATAAATTTATGTTTAAGATAATAAAGGTCTCTTCTTTTTTGAGCAAAATAAAATGTTCTATACGTTAATTTAGACCTAACACTCACATCACCTATAACATCTAACACCATTAAAACAATTATATACTGATTTTCCGTACCAAGCAAAATTTGATTCAGCATCATAATCGTTAGTGATTGGTTCTAAATTTGTTTTGCGTTGTGAAATGTGATAACACATAAAGTTGAAAATAGTATTCATTAATGTTAAATTTGAGGTACTGGTTTAGTCTTTCTTTTTCCGAACCAATCCTCTCCTAAATATTCAAATACTGGTTGAAGTTTTCTTTTAGTTAAAAACAGTTTTTCCGTTGAGTCTTTATCAATAAAACTCATTCCCCCATCTTTAATAATAACAAACTTATCTAAATTATTAATTACCCCTTGTACTTTTATTAAATCGGGTGGTTCGAAGAGAATTGTCATAACAACATCGAAATCAGAATCCATTACTTCAAACCCAAAATCATCACTATTCCAAGTAAATTGGCAACTGTCATTCAGAACAAATAGGTTTTCGTCAATTTTTCCAACTAAACAGCCATTGGTATCATAAATATTGGCCGAAACTAAAAGTCTATTATCCCGGCTGATTCGGTATTTTAGGCTACAGAATCTATCCAAACCTTGAAATGGAAAAAAGCAAAGGGACTCATTATTATAGTTAAAAGGTATTGGTGCGAGTATTCCGCTTTGATCAGATATTCCAACAGAAATCTTCATCAACCCAGGCTTTAGGTTTTTTTGTTTGCTTAATATTATTCCACGGATATTGTCATCTTGATCGCATTTTTTATAGTTCGGCGGATCATATATCTTCTTTATTCTATCTACTGCATCAGGGACATCGTTTATGAACATAATAAAATATCCAAGCCCACCTAGAATAATGATGATTAACATACGGAATTTGTAAATTTTTTGTTTCCAATGCTGTTTACAATAAATAAAGGAAACTTTTCGAGAACATCGTTCTCCTTTTTTGGTTTGCGCTTTACAGTACCTTTTTCCCATTCTTGTTCATTTAAAAAATTGCCTGAATTCGAAAGTTCAATTACATAGAAAGGGTCTGTACTGAAATGGGGATCCTGACAGTTCCCAGTATTATGTTATCAGCAATTGTATTAGATGCAGTTATAAGTTCTGAGTGCGTTGCAACAATAGAAAAGTAATCAACGGTAAAGCTCCCTGCATTTCTTAACACTCCTTCAATATTTAAGTCATTCAAATATTTACTCACCTTTCCATTGCTAAATATGGACTCGTCCGATAACTCCAATTGTTCAACGGATATAACTAATGACCCGTCCTCTCTTTAAGTAAAAATACTTTTTTATCCTGCTGTATAGAAACTGAGTCATCCCAGCTACTGACCTGCTTTTGGCTAATTTGATTTCCCTTTCATTGTTAATATCTTTAATGTCGCTATTTACTCTTTGGTAAGAATTGCATTGTCTTGCCTTATGTATTTCTTTTATTCGAAAAAATTCCTTGCTTTTTCCATCTATTTCTGCAGTTAAGATACCATCTATACTCATAAAGAAATATGAACCAATCATCTAAGTAACTCATTGTATCTTCATTAATTATGAATTAAATATACATATTTAAGTGCTACCATTATCGAAAATATTATTTAACTATATTTAAAATCGTTATAGTGGAAAAAATGGGCATTTAGTTTCGAAGTAGTGGAGTATAGCTTAAACTAAAATATTGTCTATTAATTATTATCGGATTGGGACTTTTAACCCAATTTTCAATATACTTGATTTCTTAACTTCCCCATCCATATTTCATGTTTAAAATTGTATTTCGGAACGGCAATACAGCCGATATCGGTGAGTTATTGGTGGAAATAGGTAGGCATAAAATTACGATGGCGTGTCAGCAACGCAACCTACCCATGCCTAGATCGCAAAAAAGGTTTCATTTAGAGTGTACTGTAACCCTTACAGTACTTATGTATAATTACCCAACTATCGGTAAGCAACAACTGATGTTAGTTGATGATTGTAAGAATTTACCTAAAGATGGTTGGAAACTAATTAAAGTGCATCCATGAACCTCAACGAAACATCATTTCGAGAAGTTTGCCAACAAGCAGTAAGAAGTCAGTACCGGTTGTATAGAATATGGATTGATCAATTGGCTAATATTGATATAGAAGATCCGTTCGCACTAGTAGATAGTAGGGTTAGTATGATGCTAAATAATATCAACCTCATCATAGAAAATAATAACAATTACAGGATGTTGTCGCAAGAAAACTCAGTACTAGCAGAAGCATTAAAAAGAGAATACATAAATTTAGCAACAGAATACGGTAATCGATATGCAAATAACAAGTTGGATGAACAAAGGCATTATTAGGTTTATTGCTCTGGTTTGCGGTATTACTCTGCTATCATGTAACAATCAAAACCAGGTAACCAACATCGAAAAAGAAAATGCGCTACTAAAGAAACAGGTAAATACCCTAACAAATGAGTTGCACAAGTATGATACCTTGCTCAATGTTTATGAAAAAAATGATGTTAAGGTGTCTAATGGTTAAAGTTGGATCACAATAGTAAACTAAAAACTACCGTGAACGATTTTGATTTAAGAAACAAAATAATCCCCTTACTTGAAAACTTAGGTTAACAAAATCATACGAGGAAGCCAAAGTGTTAAAGGGAGAAATTGAATTGCTGTTAAAGTCGTTTTCGTTTTATATACCAAAAAACCTAGAGGTATTTGAACTAGCAAACAAATCCGTTTATGCCGAATTGGTGTTGGATATTGAATCTTGTCATTTGAAACTTTCATCAGAATACAAGGAATACCTTAAAGGAAAAGTAAAATAGGCTGTATTTATAGGTGCCAGACGATATATATTAAAAAGTACGGGGGTGTCGAAATGGAAAACCGAATTTTCAACCCCACCCAACCTAAAATCAAGGTAATTGTTTAATAAATTTAACAAAGTAGTATGAGTATTGATATGGAAAACATCAATATCCCGTATATATCTTGCTACTTCATTTAATCCAATAAGCCAGTCAACTTTATATTGGTCTGGTTTTTACTTGGACTCTAATTCTGATTTTCTCATTGACATTTAGTTGCTGATCTGATCTTGTATACAATAGTTCATAAACTGAAATAACACCTTTGGTAACATCTCTAAATATTCGTTGTAGATCATTCGCAGTATTAGCAACTACCAAATTATTTTGATTAGATGTTATTGAACTAAGATCTTGTTCGTCAAAATCATCACCTCTTAATCCAATAGTGAACCGGAGTACTTCGGAATTCTGAATCTGCTGTTGAAGTGCACTTGGATTGTTACTATCATTGTCACCTCCATCAGTAAAAACTACCAACGACTTTTCACCCTCAAAATTCAAACTGGTTATAAGTTGAATACCTTGTAATGTTGCCTCAAATAAGGCTGTTCTGGGTTGATAATTGTCAAAATCATCAATTAAACCGTTTAGTGTTTGAATATTAGTTCTATTATAAAAACCCGTCATTTCTATTGCATCCCTCTGTGAGAAAAAAATAACCGCAACTTGTGAATTAGAAGAACTGTTAACTATTGTACTAGCAAATTCTTTGGCATAACTTTTTAAATCATCAATAATACCTTGTAATGAGGTGCTCATATCCAAAACAAGAACCGCGGCGATATCGGTTTTAATGCTACTATCGCTAGCATTAAATTCAGACTGACGCTGATAACAATCATCCTGATCCTCATCTAATAAGAACTCGGTAACTTCAAAATTGGTTGAACTGTTCCTAACTCTAATTCCGGGTACTGAAATTACAACATTACTACCCTCTAACCTTGCAGATGGATTACCAGAGTTGATGTTGTTACTTTTTTCAATAGGTTGAGTCGTGATATTTGGAGAACCAGCATTAAAATATTCATATACAAGAAATTCATTGCCCTCCAAATTTGCACAATTAGACATCATATCGTCATCGTCATCACTTTTAAACCAATCGCAACTTGTAAAAGTGAACACAATGATAAAAAATGAAGTAATGTAATATACTAATTTGCTTGATTTTGAACTACCGACTATACACATAGGCTTACTTAATTAGATTATTTACTTCAAGAAAAGTAATAAAAAAGTACATTCTCCTATATATGAGTCGATTAACAAAAAAAATATTCGTTGTTTAGTAGTTTCAAGTTTACAAATTAACATTGTATTATGTTAATTATCAATCAGTAACAGAATCATACAACAACTACATTTGAGAATAATATCTACTAACTTCTTGGTTTTAAAATCAAATAATTAAACCAAATTTATTATTTCCTCAAAGAGCTTAATAATAATCTTCAACAATTCTGAAAACCATTCTTTCTCTTGCAACTTTTCGTAAATTTAGTAACTCCAGTAAATTGGACTGATTAACTGGGTATCTTTTAAATTCAGAATAGAAACTATTATTAAACGTATTTCTTATTTCATGGGCAATTTCATCTATTTGTTTATTTAAGGAACAATCATCCCATTTATGGGATAGATATTTCTTTTTAAGTTTATAAAAAAGTTTAGGTTGGTATTTATGCAATTTTATTATTCGATTCCTGGAGGTACCACATCAAGCACAAAACCCACTCATTTGAGTGGGTTTCTTGTTTTTAGATTAATTGGAAAGTGATCTTGCTAAAAACGATAAAAGCAAGAAACAACTAGCCGAAAGCGATAGGGTTTTGTATTTGCAGTATCGGTTTCAAAGGAGCGTTAACCGAATGGTAAATGATTCCTGAAGAAGTTATTTTTCTAGTAGAGGTTGGATTAATTCCTACACCCAAAATCTCAAATCTGATATCTCAAATCTAGCTTCTAATTCACCACCTTTTATTTCTAAAAGCTCTTTGCTTAGCATATGCTACCGTATGTTCTAAATAGTCTACTGTATCATACAATGGCATTGGCAAAATTGATTCCAGCAAACGCGTATCATATTCATAGGGAGTTGATGTTAAATAAGGCTCTAAATGAACACCAATGCTGTTATAATACACTTTTTCAAGTTTGGTGGTGATCGTGTCGATTACATCAAAAGTTGGAGGGACAATCTCAAGTTTGTTGAAATTCACGGTTTTCGCTATCCGTTGGATGCCATTAAAAAGACTCGTACTATTAGGGTGAACAATGTTTAATTCTGTTATATCCATGGTGAACACTTTTTCAATGATAGAAGCTGCATAATCAACAGGAATAATATTGAGGCCAGTATTTTTATTAATGGCAATGCGAATGGTATCATTTACAAACGGATTGTTGTAAAAAAACTTAGCCAACAAGTAATACACCATATATTTTGATATAAAATACTGTGGATTGTCAAATATATTTCCACCTAAAACACTAGGCCTCAAAATTTGAAGCGGAATGTTTTTGGCTTCCGACTCTTTAATTAAATGCTGCTCGGCTAAATATTTAGATTCCTCATAAAAATTGCGAAAGTTGGGTTTACTACCTTTCTTATGAAAAGAATTGGGTATAACACCGCCTATATCACCAATACTATAGGCTGTGCTGATATATATAAACTTCAAAACATAGTGTTCAAAGCAATCGAATATTTGTTTTGTAAAGTCCAGATTCTCCTTAAAAATTTCATTTTTATGTGTAGGGTTGGTAGAAAGGTTGACAAAACCGGCAGCATGAATGCAAAACACTTTTTCATCAGCTTGAAGATAGCTGCTAGGATTAAAAAAATTTTGATTATCTAAAACCGTAATTTTCAGTAATTGTTTGTCTATAGTTTCAGATATCTCTTTAGGCGCTGCCTTACTAGAAAGTATCCTCTTAAGGCGTTGTACAGCGGTTACTTCCTTTTTATCGCGTATTAAGAGGTATAACTTCTTAATGTCTGTCCTTAACAGTAGTTTGTATAACAAGTTAGATCCTAAAGTGCCTGTTGCGCCTGTTAAAAGTATGTTCATGGTTGGTAAATAAACTCCAAAAGTAGTTGGTTTTTGGTAATTAGCTGATTTTATTACCAAAACAAAACGTTAAATGTACTATTGTAGTAAGATGAACTTGTTGAATTCAAGGGTGAAAACCATATTCTTTTAAAACCTTGCTAATTTTATTCCGTTTGTCAATGTGATTTGATGAGTATTTGTACATTACAACAATTTTGTGCCTAAAATGAATTTAGTAATTGATGCCGGAAATACGAGACCTAAACTTGCCGTTTTTGAAAAGGAACGTATACTTGTTAAAAACACCTCATCATACAAAGATTTAGGTCAGGATATAGATGCTATTTTAAGTGATTATAGTAAGATGGAGCGAATTATAGTTTCATCGGTTGCAAAACTCGACAATCAGTTGGTGAATAGGCTTTCCGAAAAATTGCCGACACATACACTATCGCATGAAAGCAAGTTGAACTATACCAACCTATATGAAACGCCTAATACCTTAGGGGTAGATAGAATTGCCTTAATGAGTGCGGCAGCTAAGTATTTTCAATATCAAAATGTGTTGGTAATTGATGCTGGGACCTGTGTTACTTTCGATTTTAAGAATAATCAAAATGAATATTTGGGTGGTGCAATTTCTCCCGGTTTACAAATGCGATATAACTCCTTAAATCACTACACAGCTAATCTACCACAACTAGAACCGGAAAAATTGTCATCATTTATTGGTGTATCAACAGAAAGCGCTATTCATTCAGGAGTGTTGAACGGATTGGCCCAAGAGATTGACGGGGTGATTAATCAATACCGCCAACGTTATAAACATTTAACAGTTATTTTAACAGGGGGTGATGTGAAAATCTTTGCAGAATACCTAAAAAATAGCATATTTGCGGATTCAAATTTTCTTTTGAAGGGCTTAAATACCATTCTAGAGTATAATAAAAATCAATGATCAGACCACTTTTAGTAGTTTTAGCTTTAATGGCTTGTGCTTCTACTTTTGCACAAAATAACTCGGCTTCTCCCTATTCATTTTTCGGTTTTGGCGATGTCAGGTTCAGAGGAACAGTAGAAAATAGAGCCATGGGTGGCCTAGGAGTATATTCAGACAGTATACACTTAAATCTGAATAATCCCGCTTCATTAGGAAAACTTAAACTAACTACTTTTGGAGTAGCAGGAGGTCAGAGTTTTTTAAATCTAGAAAGTGAAACAGCCAAGGAAGATGCGAGCAGTACAACACTTAATTATCTTGCATTAGGTATTCCTTTAAATAAATTAGGTGCATTCAGTTTCGGAGTTTTACCTTATTCGTCGGTTGGGTATCGTATTGAAGACCTTGCTGAAAATGGGACTTCATTAAATCAATTTAATGGAGAGGGAGGAGTAAATAGAGCTTTTTTATCATATGGTATTCAACCTTTCAAAGGCTTTTCAGTTGGTGCAACCGCACATTATAATTTTGGAAAAGTGACAAACTCACAATTGGGTGTTAGTGAAGGTGTGCAGTTTGCTACAAGACAAGATAAAGAGTCCTCCTTATCGGGTATAAGCTTTGATCTTGCGATGAATTATGAGTATGCATTTAAAAACGATTATACCTTGTATACATCATTTGTTTTTAGACCGGAGGCAGAAATCACATCAAAAAATACGCAAAATATTTCAACTATTTCTTTTACTGCTGTTGGCAGTGAGGTGCCTATTGAAACAGTAACCTCTGATCTTGGCGCAAGTGCTGAAACTATTACCAAATTACCTCAAAATATGACTTTTGGTCTCGGATTTGGAAAAGAAAAGAAGTGGTTTTTAGGTGCGGAGTATAGTATATTGGATAATGAAGAGCTTGGTAACCCGTTTAATAGAGTGGGTAATGAAGTGTATGAAGATGGTAGTCGTTTTTCTGCGGGGGGCTTTTTTATTCCTAACTATAGTAGTATTACAAGCTATTGGCAAAGGGTGGTGTATCGAGTGGGAGTGCGGTATGAAGAAACAGGCTTAAGGCTTAATAACATTAGCACAAATGACTTTGGCATGTCTTTTGGAGTAGGACTACCGGTAAGGAATTTTTCTAATGTCAACCTAGGTATTGAATATGGACAAAGAGGAACGACTTTCCAAAAAAGAATAAAAGAAAATTATTTTAACATAAATATCAGTTTATCTTTGAACGATAAATGGTTTGTTAGAAGAAAGTACAATTAAAACATAACTACTAAAATTTTTATGATGAAGGCGAAAATGTCATTAGTTATTCTGGGCTTGTTTGCAATGGTACAATTAACCAATGCGCAGGCTAATACAGATGAATGTAGAACCACACTGTCTATTTTCAGTGAACATTACAAAGTGAAAAATTATAAGGCGGCTTTTGAGCCCTGGAAAAAAGTGTACACAGAGTGCCCTGATTTCCATATAGCTACCTATGCGTATGGGCCTAAGATTGTTGAATACATGATAGAAAACGAAGGTTCAGCAGCTGAAAAAGAAGGTTACAAAAAGCTGTTGATGGAAGTGTATGAAAATCGAATGAAGTATTTTGCTTCCAAGACAAAAATTGGAGATATAAAATCTAAGATGGGTGATGCGATGATGAAGCATAAAATGGGAGCTCCTGATAAGGTAATAGCTGTATATGACGAAGCTTTTACAAAAGACAGAAAGAACTTTAAAAACCCTAAAAGTTTATACAATTATTTTGACTTGTATTACAAGCAGCATGAGGCTGGTAAAGTTTCGTTAGAAGATCTTTTTACCAAGTATGAAGAGCTTTCTGAAAAATTTGAAGAAGAAAGCAAGTCGCTTGCAGGGCAGTTAAAGACAATTTTACAAAAAGAAGATGCAGGTACGCCTTTAACATCTAAAGAAAAAAGAACTAAAAAGAGAGCAGAGACTAATGTTAAAGCCATTGGTATTTTTTCTGGAAATTTAGATGCTTTAATTTCGGCAAAAGCCTCTTGTGAGAATTTGGTGCCGCTATACCAAAAGAATTTTGATACTAATAAGACAAATGCAGTTTGGCTACGAAGAGCAGCAAGCCGCATGGTAAAGAAAGAGTGTACTAAGGACCCAATGTTCTTTAAATTAGTTGAATCACTTACTGCGGTAGATCCATCAGCAGGAACGTTAAGACTAGCAGGAAAACTTGCTGAAGAGCAGAAGAAATATGACAATGCCTTAGAATACTATAATCAAGCGGTTGACATGTATGAGGACAGTTTTGATAAGGCTAAAATTTATTTAACTATAGCAAATCTTGCAAAAAAGAGAGGACAAAAGTCTAAAGCTAGAAACTATGCAAATAAAGCGTTAGCTGAAGATCCATCAATGGGTAAAGCATATTTGCTTATTGCTACCTTATACGGTTCTAGTGCAAACCAATGTGGCAACAGTACTTTCGAAAAGAAATCTGTATATTGGTTAGCAGCTGACACCGCTAGAAAGGCTGGAAGAGTAGATGCTTCCTTACGATCTAGAGCGAATAAATTAGCCAATTCTTATGATGCCAGAGTACCTTCGAAGTCTGAGATTTTTAACGGAGGTATGGCAGGTAAGTCTCTTTCTATAGGATGTTGGATTGGTAGAACGATAAAAGTGCCAAACTTATAAGATGCGATTTCGCATAACAAATAATATTTTAAATAGTGTCATAGTTTTTACTATGACACTATTTTTTTCATGTAAAAACGACTTTAAAGAGGTAGAAGCCTTATCAAAATCATCAAAATTTCCTTCGGGTGAAGGCAAAAATATTCGACTTACCTATACCGATTCTGGTAAAGTGGTTGTGATACTTCGCAGTCCATTAAGTCTTGATTATTCCAATCAAAGTTTTCGATATCGTGAGTTTCCAGAGGGTATCCATCTAGAGTTTTATGATGAAAATAAAAACAAAAGCGAGGTAACCAGCGATTATGCTATTTTATATGATGCCACGAGCCTTATCGACTTGCAGGGTAATGTAGAAATCAAAACACATGACGGAGGACTATTAAAAACATCACAATTGTATTGGGACCAAAATAACCAGTGGATGTTTACTAAAAAAAAGTTTACCTTTATAAATGATGATGCGCCTTTAAATGGGATAGGTATAGAAGCCGATCGAAACTTTAAAAAAATACATATCGGAGATGTTGATTATAGTGAAATACCCATCGAAGACATCGAGCAAGAAGAGTAACAATTCATGAAGTATTACAAGTATTTTCAATTTGCGTATATCGCGTTTGCAGTATTGTTCGTTTACGAAGCAATTTCTGTGTGGGGTAGCAATCGTACTCGGTCGTATACCCTTTTATTTTTAGCAGCTGTTGCTATTTTTGTTTTCTTCTTTAAACGCAGGTTCGCAAAGAAAATACAAGATCGAAACAACCAACGATAAATGGATTATCAGTTATTGATAATTAGTATTGCACTTATTCTTTCGGCTTTTTTTTCAGGCATGGAAATAGCCTATGTCTCTGCAAATAAGATTCATATTGAAATTGAAAAAAAGCAAGCTGGATTTCTCTCCAGTATACTGCACAAAATAACAAAACGTCCTTCAAAATTTATTGCCACTATGCTGGTGGGAAATAACATCTCACTGGTAATTTATGGCTTTTATATGGGAGACTTGCTCATGCAATTTATTGCTAAGGAGTATTCCGGACTTAGTGGTGCCAGTAGTTTACTAATTCAAACCGCCATCTCTACCTTAATCATCTTATTAACCGCAGAGTTTTTACCAAAGGTTTTTTTTCAAATATATGCCAACACCTTAGTAAAGGTTTTTGCCTTACCCGCTTATCTATTTTATCTTGTTTTTACTCCCATTTCTGAATTCGTACTTTGGATATCGAATATCGTATTAAAAAGCTTTTTTAAAACTGATGGAGATCAAGTACAATTGGCCTTTAGTAAAGTAGAACTTGGTGATTACATCACGGAGCAAATGGAAACTGTCAATGAACATGATGACGTTGATAGCGAGATACAGATTTTTCAGAATGCCTTGGAGTTTTCTGGAGTTAAGGCTCGGGAAGTGATGGTTCCACGAACAGAAATTGCAGCTTTAGAGATCCATGAATCACCTTCTGTTTTGCGTAAAATGTTTATTGAGACCGGTCATTCTAAAATTCTTATTTATAAAAATACTATTGATGACATCATCGGGTATGTGCATTCATTCGAGTTATTTAAAAAACCAAAAACCATCAAAAGCATTTTGTTGCCCATTGAGTTTATACCTGAAACGATGATGGTAAACGATGTATTAGACGTGTTGACTAAAAAACGTAAGAGTGTAGCCGTTGTTTTAGATGAATATGGAGGTACTAGTGGACTTATTACTGTCGAAGATATAATTGAAGAGCTGTTTGGGGAAATTGAAGATGAGCATGATGTAACCGATCTTATTGAAGAACAATTATCTGAAAATACCTATAAATTGTCAGCCCGCCTTGATGTTGATTACATTAATGAAACCTTCAAATTAGACCTGCCAGAAGAAGAGCACTACGAAACTTTAGGTGGTATGATTACCAGTCATACGGAGAATATCCCAGAACAGGATGAAATCGTCCAAATAGAAGAATATCAATTCACGATTTTAGAGGTTTCAAACACTAAAATTGATACTATTTTATTGGAAATATTAGATAAAGAATAGTCCTTGATTTTCTCATTTTATTTAGCAGATGTCAGTTGTAAATCACGCTATAAAAAATGGCGATTCATCCCTTATAATTACTGCGATTTACCTTTTAACTTTCGGCATTAAATCGTATTTTCGCCCACTGAATTTTATAAATATTTGATATAATGGCGATTTTAGGGAAAATTAGAAGTAAGGGTATCTTTCTAATTCTAATTATCGGACTTGCGCTTCTAGCTTTTGTATTTACCGGTATTATCGATCAAGGTGGTGCAGGTGCAAACAACAATTTAAGTGCTATAGGGTCTGTAAACGGGGAGACTATCAACTTAGACGATTTTAGAGCACAAGTTGAAAATCTGCGAAGAGGAAGACAGAATACAAGTACTACTCAAGTGGTAAATTCCGTTTGGGACCGTGAAGTTAGAAAAACCTTATTAGAACAGCAGTACGAAGATCTTGGTATTAGTATTGAAAAAGATCAAATTTGGAGTGCTATTATTTCCAATCCACAAATCACTTCTAATCCACAATGGATGAATGAAGATGGCGTGTTTGAAGAGCTAAAGCTAAAGGAATATATTTCAAGAATTCAAGCCACTGCTAAAGACGATCCCTTAGCGGCACAACAATACCAAGCTTGGATAAATTTTGAGCAAAGTACCGCTGATATAGCGCGTGAGCAATTGTATTTTAATATGATAAAAGCGGGTGTTGGTGCTACACTTTCTGAAGGTGAATTCGCTTATCGTATGGAAAATGACAAGCTTGATATGCAGTATGTGCAAATTCCGTTTACCAGTATTGCAGACAGCTCAGTTACAGTAACACGTTCAGAAATTCAGGCATATATTGATAGTCATGAAACCACATTTAAGGTTGATGAGTCTAGAGATGTGCAGTATGTCCTTTTCGAAGAGAATCCATCTAAAGCAGATGAAGATGCAGTAAAAGAAAAAGTTAGTGGTTTGATTGAAAACTACAAGGATATTTCAATTTCTGCTGATTCTATTATTGGATTTAGAAATACCACAGATCATGAAGCTTTTTTAGGGGAGAATTCTGATATCAAGTTTAATGATAAGTTTTTATTTAAGACTCAAATGATCACCGAAGTTGCCGATGATGTTTCGAAATTGGCTGTTGGTGATATCTACGGACCTTATGTTTATGAAAATAGCGTAATCGCTACCAAAATGGTTGCAAAGCAGCAACTAGCTGATTCTGTGCAGTCAAGCCATATTATAGTGCCTTATATTGGCGCACAACGGGCTCCGGCTGATGCTTTAACAAAAGAGCTGGCTAGAAAGAAAATAGATAGTATTTTTCCATTAGTAAGAAGAGATAGAGCGAAGTTTACGGAAGTAGCTGATAGTATTAATGCTGATGGTTCTAAAGGAAAAGGTGGTGATATTGGTTGGACAACATATAGTACGATTAATGACAATACCTTTGACCGTGATTTTAGCGATTTTATTTTCTTCAACGAAAAAGGAGATATTAAGGTAGTTGAGACAAAATTTGGTATTCATATCATCCGTATTGATGATCAAAAAGCGTTCAAAGAAGCATACAAAATAGCAAACTTAGGGCTGGCGGTTGAGCCTTCTGAAGAAACAATCAGCAGTGTGTTCAATACTACAACTAAATTTGAGTTAGCGGCTAAAAAAGATGGTGCTAGTTTCTTAGAAGTAGCCAAAGAAAATAATTATACGGCTAGACCGGTAAATAAGATTGGTGAGTTTGATGAGAATATACCCGGTGTTGGTAATCAAAGAGGCATGGTGCAGTGGCTATTTGAAGAAGACACAAAAGTAGGAGATATTCGCCGTTTTGATCTTGCCAGTGGGTATGCAGTCGCACAGGTAACGGGGTCGACTTCAGAGGGCCTGTCTTCTGTAGAAGATGCATCAGCTAGAGTATTACCTATTTTAAGGAAACAAAAGAAAGCTGAGATTATTAAAGGAAAGTATGCAGAGACCGATTTAAGCGAGTTGGCGAAAGCGGCAAGTACATCGGTTCGTACAGCCAATGCGGTTAGTATGCAAAGCCCAACAATTTCAGGTGCAGGGTCTGAACCAAAAGTTGTGGGTTATGCATTTGGTTTAGGTGAAGGAGAAAGCAGTGCACTAATCGAGGGAGAAAAAGGAATGTATATGGTTAAAGTAACCAAACTTACGGAAGCCCCTAAGTTAGATAACTACTCCGCAAATGCTAATAGACTTACTACACAGCAGCGTAATGTGGTGAATCTACAAGTGTTTAATGCGCTTAAAGACGCAGCTGAAATCGAAGATAACAGAGCGGTGTTCTATTAAATTAAAGCACTGAAAAGTATATAAAAAGGGTTTCATTTTATGAAACCCTTTTTTGTTTTAAAAAAACTTCTTAATGGCTCAATGTAACGTTTACTAAAAGTAGTAGTACTTCTACAAATCAATCAAACTAATCAACATGAATAAGCTGTTATGTATTGTATTGTTCTTTTTCTTAATTCCAAGATCCAATCATCTTCAAACCAACAATGAAGTAGACAAGGATTTTACCACTGAAGTAGATAAGTACATCAACCTAGTTCAGAAACGGTATGGTATTCCGGGGATTTCAATAGCAATTATCCAAAACGATCAAGTTGTGTACCGTAAAAATATTGGTAAGGCGAATATCGAACATAATGTGCCACTAAATGACCGATCTATTTTCCGAGTGTACTCGTTAACCAAATTATCAGTTTCTGTTGCAATTTTTAAACTCATAGAGCAGGAAAAAATTAGTCTTAACGATCCTTTGTCGAAATATCTTTCAGATGTACCGCTTTCTTGGCAAACCATTCAAATAAAACATTTATTGACACATTCCTCAGGCTTACCCGATATGGCTCCTTTTATCGAGTTTGAGAGTCTTAATGAGCAACAAGCTAGAGAAAAGGTTTTTTCGCAGCCCTTGCGATTTGATGTAGGTACTCGATATGAGTATAATCAAACAGGTTTTTGGTTGCTAAAACGTATTATCGAAAAGATTACAAATACAGATTTGGAAAGCTATATTATTAAAAATCAATTTCAACCGGATAGAAACAGAACCAATGTTTTTCTTTCAAGTGACTCACGTCAAATTATATCAAATCGGGTAACACCATATTTTCCGTTTAGAACGGGGACTATGCTCATTGATCATTCATTTGGAGGCAATTATATAGTAGCGGCCAATGGCTTAAACCTTACGCTTGATCAGTTTATTAAATGGGATCACAACTTAACGACCAATCAATTAATAAATGAGCACTCGAAGAAGACAATGTGGAGCAATTTTGAATATGAAGATTCAAACAAGCAATTTGCTTATGGCTGGGATAAACATCAAGTTAATAAGGAAGTTTCTTTTGGTTTTTCAGGTTCATTGGTTACCGCGTATAGGCATTTCCCAAATAAGAAGCTGAGCATTATTTTTCTATCAAATGGGTTAGAGCATTATTTTAATATTGAAAGTGTCATGAATCATATTGCCGGTTTGGTAGATGGTGAGTTGATGGATATTAACAGTTACATTTTCGAGTCGTTATTGCAAACTGCGACCGAAAAGTCGTTTAAGGAATTTAAACAACAGTATGCAGAACTTTCAGAAAACCAAAAGAACCAGAATGTAAACCTTGAAGCACAGGTAAATAGTGTAGGGTATATGTTACTTAATATTCAACGGTTTGATCAAGCCTTAAAAATATTCGATTTTAATAAGGGTAAGTTTCCGGAGTCATGGAACACCTATGATAGTTTAGGTGAAGCTTATGAACTTACTGGTGACATGGAAAAGGCAATTATAAACTACAAAAAAGCCATAGCAAAAAATACGTTGAATGTGAATGATAATAATACAAGGTTGATCAGAAAGATTGAAGAACTTTCTAAGGAAAACTAATGTTCTTCACGAAGAATCATGTCTTTATATTGAACCACGGTATCATAGCCTTTCTGTTCGAAATATTGCATAGTGTCAGAATCTCCAGCGACGAGAATAAAGTCACCGCCCCAAGCACCTAAACTTTTTATAGCACCCTTATAATCAGGAAAAAGTTGGGTTTTGACAGGTGGTAGTGAGATAATGCTACTGATAAGTTGTTCATGTTCTTCAAGTAAATGTTGAAAGCTATTGAGGGTATTGGCTTCGCAAAATTGCATTCCGATAGCATTGATTTTTTTAAGTGGGAGGTCCGTTTTTTGGGATGCTCTGTAGCGTTTAATCCCTTCGCGGCTATCCTGTTTTTTATTAAGATGGACAAAATATAAATCATCTTTGAAAAGGGGATTGAATGCCGCTTTTTCAATAGTCGGCGTCCCATTTTGAATCTGATAGAAAACAGGGCCTTCTGCCTGCGCACACGCTATATCATATCCACTACCGGTAAATGTTTTGTTTAACAGGGTATATGGGTTAACTTTTGCCCATTGTGCCAAATTATTTAATAATGTTGATGATGATCCTAGCCCCCAGTTTCTTTTGAAATCTAGTTTGGATATGAAATGCAATCCATTTTTTTTGAATGCATCATACGCTAGTGTTTTTATACTTAAAAAAATTTGTTGAAGTCGTTTGGCAATCTCCTGATCGTTAGTGGTCCTGATTTGTAATTCCCGATCGAATGTACAATGAAACCAGCAAGTGTCGTAAAGATCTAGGCTTTCCCATTTAAAGCCGTCAATGTCACTTTCAAAAACAGTTAATTCTTGACCGTATGAAGTAGGAATTGCTAGTGCCTTGGCGCCGTCTAAAACCAAATACTCCGCAGTTAATAATAATTTTCCGTGACTTCTAAATCGCTGCATTAGTTATTCCTAAGTTGATTTATAAAATCAGTCACTGCACTATGGGTAATCGTATTTGAACTAAAATGCGTTTCAACTTGCTTTCGTTCTTCACTAGTGGCTTCTAATTGATTTAGGATGTTACCCAAATGCATTTTCATATGTCCTTCTTGTATACCAGATGTGGTAAGTGATCGCAATGCGGCAAAATTTTGAGCTAGACCGGCTACTGCAACAATTTTCATTAGTTGTTTGGCTCCGGGATTGCCTAACATATCTAAATTTAGTTGTACCAACGGGTGTAGCTTTGTTAATCCGCCAACAGTTCCTAAAGCGAGTGGAAGCTCCATCGAAAATTTAAAAATACCATTGGTAATTTCGGCATGACTCAAACTTTTATAGCGACCATTTTTCGAGGCATATGCATGCACCCCTGCTTCAATCGCTCTAAAATCGTTACCTGTGGCGATGACAACAGCATCGATACCATTCATAATCCCCTTATTATGAGTGACAGCTCGATAAGGTTCTATTTTAGCAATATTTACAGCGGTTACAAATCGTCTGGCAAAGTCTAGAGATTTTTCTGAATCATTAAATAGTTTTTCGACAGGACATTCTACCCAAACTTTTACTAAACATTCAGGAACATAGTTGGAAAGAATGCTCATGATTACTTCAATATTCTTCTCTTTATCATTAAAAAGCGGATAGGACAAAGCTTCTTTTTTTAAAGTTTTCGCAAACTGTTCTAGGCACGAGTTGATAAAATTGGCTCCCATTGCATCTAATGTCTCAAAACTACAATGCAATTGATAGTAGCCAGACATTTGATCGGTTTTATCTATTAATTCAATATCTAGAATACCACCACCGCGTTTTTGCATATTTCGGGTGATCGGTTCACTTTCTTTTAAAAAAATCGCTTTCTTTTCATTGAAAAAGGAACTTAATACGCTCTTACTACCATTAAAAATAAAATGTACTTGTCCTATTTTTATGGTAGATCGTACTTCTGCATGAAATCCGCCACGGGTTAACCAAAATTTAGCTGCATTACTGGCAGCGGCAACCACTGAGCTTTCCTCGATTGCCATTGGGATGCTTAGTAATGATCCATTAATCAAAAAGTTAGGTGCAATGCCCTGCGGTAAGTAGAAGTTGGTGATAGTGTTCTCAATAAACTCATCATGTAGCTGTTGCAGCTTTTTATCACTGTTCCAATACGATTTTAAAATCGTTATACCTTCTTCTTTATTGGTAAAATAGTGGGTAGCGAGCCAGTTTATTTTTTCTTCTTTAGGTAGTTTAGAAAAACCGTTAATGGGTTGCTTCATTCATTTAAGATCTAAATTTCAAAGATAAGGTGTTCTATAATATATATGGTGTTCTTCCTTGTCAATAAGTAGGGTTTAATGACTTTTGGTTGTTTTAATAGTGTATTTAATCTGATATATACAACAAATGACCGATATCACGAAAGACATATTACGAAATCCCTACTTTGTATGTGGAGTGATTATTGGTTGCGGTATTACCATCTTCACTTTTCTTGTTATTCTATTGTTTTTCGGCATAACACCGGGAAACTAAACCATATTTTTTTTGATTTTGATCATAACCTATAAGGGACAAAGAAGCATTGGTATATATTGGGTCGTTTAAGATAATTCAATATATTGCCAGCTTTAACAAGAAATGCATAAAAAAGTGCCAGATTATTAGTAAAATTGGCACACTTTAAAAACAGCCTATGAAAATACGGATTTGGGGAGTCTTAATAGTTTCCTTCTTCACTTATACAATTGCAGCCCAAAACAAACAACTTACACTAGAAGAAATTTGGGGAGGCGCCTTTAGAACGGAAAGAATGCAATCCCTGCATTCAATGAATAATGGTAAAGAATATACGGTACTTAATTTTGATCGAACTACAGGGGTAAGCACCATAGATAAATACGATTATAAAACCCAGCAAAAAGTAGCTAATTTGTTAAGTAGTGCAACCATTAATGAGATTAGTTCTTTTACTAATTATACATTTAGTGATGACGAGACGAAGCTCATTTTAGCTACAGAAGTTGAACAGGTATATAGAAGATCACGTTTAGGAATGTACTTTGTACATGACACTAAAAAAGGAACGACGAAGCTTATATTTAACGAAAAAATTCAAGAGCCTACTTTTTCACCTGATGGAAAAAAAGTAGGTTTCGTTTTTGAAAACAACTTGTACTACAAGAATTTAGAAAACGACGAGATCGTACAAATTACTACTGATGGTAAAAAGAATAAAATAATTAATGGTGTAACTGATTGGGTTTATGAGGAAGAATTTGCTTTTGTTCGCGCTTTTGATTGGAATAAAAACGGAGATAAAATAGCATTCATTCGCTTTGATGAAAGTACGGTACCCGAGTTTTCAATGGATATGTATGGACAGGCTTTATATCCAGATCAGCAGGTGTTTAAATACCCGAAAGCGGGTGAAAAAAATGCTGATGTTTCCTTACATATTTTCAATGTGAATTCAAGTTCATTGAAGAAAGTAGATTTATCGACATATAATGATTTCTATATTGCTAGAATAAAATTCACCGAAGATGTTAACACACTAAGCGCGCAGCTGCTAAATCGCCATCAAAATAAATTGGATTTACTATTTATTGATGCTAATACCGCTGAAAGTAGGGTAGTACTCACTGAAACAGATAAAGCCTATGTTGATGTAACCGATAATTTAACGTTCTTGCCTAATAATAGCTTTATTTGGACAAGCGAAAATGATGGTTTTAATCATATTTATCATTACGATAAAACCGGTAAGCTGTTAAAGCAAGTTACCAAAGGAGAATGGGAAGTTACTAGATACTACGGCTTTAATAAAAAGAACGGACGTATTTATTACCAATCTACGGAAACAGGCTCTACCAATCGGGGTGTTTACACTATCGGAATTAACGGAAAAGGGAAAAAGGCTTTGGCAACAAAAGCGGGGCAAAACAGCGCATCGTTTAGTACAAGTTTTGATTATTTTATCAATACATATTCTGATGTGACCACACCACCGACCTATACCCTTAACGAAGCTAAAAATGGAAAACTCGTTAAACCAATAGTAACAAACAGCAACTTAAAGCAAAAGGTAGCTTCTTACGACCTTCCAGTCAAAGAATTTTTCACACTAACAACGCAAAAAGGGCATGAATTAAATGCCTGGATCATTAAACCGAAAGATTTCGATGCTAACAAGGAATATCCGTTATTTATGTTCCAATACAGTGGTCCTGGATCTCAGCAGGTGGCAAACCGATGGAATTCAAGTAATGATTACTGGTATTATATGTTGGCGCAACAGGGTTACATCGTAGCATGTGTTGATGGAAGGGGAACCGGTTTTAAAGGTGCCGAGTTTAAAAAGGTGACTTATAAGGAATTGGGAAAATACGAGGTGGAAGATCAAATAGATGCCGCTATCGAACTAGGAAAACGCTCATATATTGATGCTGATAGAATAGGTATTTGGGGATGGAGTTATGGAGGATTTATGAGTAGTAATGCCATTTTAAAAGGCAACGATGTATTTAAAATGGCAATAGCCGTGGCTCCGGTTACAAGCTGGCGTTTTTATGATACGATATATACAGAGCGCTATATGCAAACTCCACAGGAAAACCCTAGTGGTTATGATGAAAATTCGCCAATTAACCATGTTGATAAATTGAAAGGTGATTATTTACTCATTCACGGTACAGGTGATGACAATGTTCATGTACAAAACACCATGCGTATGGTAGAGGCATTGGTGCAAGCTAATAAGCAGTTTGATTGGGCACTGTATCCTGATAAAAATCACGGTATTTACGGTGGCGCAACACGACTTCAGTTATATACTAAAATGACCAACTTTATCAAGCGAACGCTGCCTGTTGAAAAGGAAGTGAAGTTGGATAAAATCAAAGGATAAACAACAACCTAACTAAATAAGATTATATGGATACAAATGCGAATGCCGTAGAAGAAAAACAACTCTTCGGACACCCACAGGGGTTGTTCTACCTGTTTTTTGCGGAATTATGGGAGCGATTCTCGTTCTACGGAATGAGAGCGTTGTTGACCCTTTATATGGTTAATGAAATTTTTAAGGCATTAGTTGATAAAGATGCAGCTGCGGCTGCAGTTTACGCTTCTTACGGTTCTTTGGTATATGCTTCTACGGTAGTCGGGGGGCGTATTTCTGATAAAATATTAGGAATGCGTGCTTCTATATTTCTTGGTGGGATTTTAATGGCAGTTGGACATTTTGTATTGGCAATAGAAAATGATATTGCATTTTTTCTAGCACTTGCTTTTATTGTGGTTGGGAATGGTTTTTTTAAACCGAATATTTCCACTTTTGTTGGAACACTATATAAAGATGGAGATCGAAGAAAAGATTCTGGATTTACCATTTTTTATATGGGTATCAATATTGGGGGTTTTGTAGCACCCCTTCTATGCGGTTGGCTTGGTAAGTCGTATGGCTGGCATTATGGTTTTGGCTTGGCTGGTATAGGAATGCTAATAGGACTTATTTTCTTTTGGAATGGAATTAAGAGGAATGTTTTTGGCGAAAGAGGATTACCTCCTAGCAAGGAAGTTTACGAAAAAGCTGTGGCGGGAGTTAGCCAAAAGTATTTGGTTCCAATATTAGCTGTTTTGTCTGCACCGCTAATCGCTTATTTATTGTATTCTTATAAATCAATCGGAACTGAAGGTTCTTTTTTTGAAGGACAAAATATAGTAAACATCTTATTTAAAGTTATTGGTATTGCAGTGCTTGTTTACTTGGGTTATATAATGGCTAAAGCAACACTCGATGAACGCAAAAAATTAGTTGTAGCTGTGTTAATTACGCTTTTTATGACTGTTTTTTGGGGTTTTCATGAACTTTCAGGAAGTGTTATAACCTTGTTTGCTGATCGAAATGTTAACTTATCATTTATCAACGCATCGCAAACTAATGCTCTAAACTCTATGTTTATCATTATTCTTTCAATTCCTATTTCGATGTTTTGGATATATCTTACTAAGAAAAATAAGAATCCTAGAACTCCTTATAAGTTTGGTTTAGGTTTGCTTTTTGCAGGAATTAGTTTCTATGTGTTGGCACTAAGTGGTGGTAGCGCTGATGAAAACGGTATGGTTCCATTCTCATATCTTTTAATTATGTATTTCTTGTTATCGGTTGGGGAGTTGTTTATGTCGCCGGTCGGATTATCAAAAATTACAGATTTATCTCCCAAACGCATTGTAGCATTTATGATGGGAGTTTGGTTTCTGTCTTCTGCCTTTGCATTTCAAATAGTTGGCTTTATCGGAGAGAAGTTGGCCATAGAAAGTGATAATGATAACGTAAGAGGTCTCGAAACTTTAGACACATATATAGGTGGTTTTGATCTTATCGCCAAGTATTCTATTGGTGCGGCAGCCATTGTGCTAATAGCGTCCCCACTTATTAAGAGATTAATGGGTAAGGTTCACTAAAAGAGATGAATACCCGTTAAAATAAATCAAAAAAGCTCCAATATTGGGGCTTTTTTGTAATTTACGGGATACTAGTTGCGACTGTAAAAGCGTTAGTGAAATAACCCAAATTTAGACAATATGAAAAAGCCGCTATTATTAATTGTATGCTTAATGAGTGCATTTACCAGTTTTGCGCAGGTTAAATGGATCACCCTAGATGAGGCCCTATCGGCGCAAAAAGACAATCCGAAGAAGATCATTATGGATGTGTATACCAATTGGTGTGGTCCTTGTAAAATGCTAGACAAGCAAACATTTCAAAATAAAGATGTCGCCGCCTATATAAACGAAAATTATTACGCGGTAAAATTTAATGGCGAAGGAAATAGTACGGTCAATTACATGGATAAAACCTTCACCAATCCAAAGTACGATCCTGCGAAGAAAAACACAAGAAATTATCCCCACCAACTTACTCAATATCTACGTGTAAATGCTTACCCAACGGTGGTGTTTTTTGATGAAAAGGGTGGACTTATCGCACCAATTCGTGGTTTTATAAAACCCAATGGTATGGAGTTGTATCTCAAGCTTTTTGTCAATGACGATTATTTAAAAATGGGTAATGATAAAGCAGCTTGGGATGAGTATCAACGTAATTTCAAACCCACTTTCAAAACAAAATAGTTTTTAAAACTTCAGCCTAAAAGCTCCTTGTTCGTTGGTTGAATGAAAATAAACCTGTTTTTTACGGGCACTTTCCTTCCAGCGGTTTATAAAACTAGGATAGTTATTTGCAGTAGCGATAACAATACTGGGTTGAAGAGTTACAATTATTTGATCGATATTATGCTTTGGCGAATTATCTAGAACGATAATATTCGGATTGAGACCTTCAGGCAACTGCTTAGTTTCTTTAGTTAAGACTAAAATTTTTTGATCATTAATCTCATATAAATGTCTAGTCTTGCGAAACTGAATCTTTTCGATTCGCTCACCAATTTTATAGCTTTTTAGAGGGGTGATAAGCGAATCTACTTTTGAATGAACTACTAGCGTTTTACCATTTTTTATACCAATTAAATGATTGTTGTAATTATCGAAGACGATAAATTCATTTGCATCTGCCGTAACTTTTCTTTCTACTAATGAACTACTTTGTAATAGGATGATACCCAATAAAGCCGAAATCAATGTTCTGCTATTTGGTCTTATTGTAAAGTGGTATACTAAGATGATTACCAGATAGCAACCAATCAATTGTAGCCAGCCAAAGGATACATCTTTAAAAATAAATGCTTCTTTATCGGCTATCCAGCCAACATAATTATTTAATGTGCTAATGATGGTAGAATAAAATGTAGAAAGAAATTCGGGTAAAATATCTAAAACAGCTAGCAGGCAGATGAGTACTCCGCATCCGATAATGAAGCCGAGTACTGGAATAATCAACAGGTTTGATAAGAAGAATAGGCTCGGAAATTGATGAAAATAAAACAAACTCAAAGGCAAAACACCTAATTGCGCACTAATGGTGACCGTGGTTAAATCCCAGAATCTTTTGACAAACCATTGTTTTGGGTTCCATAGTTTACTAATTAAAGGTTGCATCCATATAATTGCAAAGACAGCCGCATAACTCAGCTGGAAGCCCACTTCAAACAGAAAACTTGGCTTAAATAGTAATAAAAAGAACATAGAAATAAATAGAATGTTCGATGTATTACTTGTTCTTTTAAGGTTAACAGCAATAGCGACAGCTGTAAACATTGTTACTGCGCGAACGACTGATGCACTCATTCCTGCTATAAATGCAAAGCACCATAGACAAGCAATGATCATTAAAGTCCTGGGAATACGGTAATGTTGTTTATTAAATCCACCGAAAAGTAATTGTAACAAAAAGTAAATAATTCCCACATGCAGTCCTGAAATAGCTAGAATATGGATAGCACCAGCGTTAATATAATCTTGCCTTATTTCATCAGGAAGTAATAATCGCTCTCCCAATAATAAGGTGGAAATCACAGCTAATACATCATTTTTAAAACCGTGCTGCTTTAGTCTGTTGATGATATGATTTCGGGTTTTAGCTGCTATACCAGATAAGCTATTTTTGTTATTTAGCGGTATATAATATCCACTTTTAATATACAGCTGATGATAGATATATTGGTTTTCTAAATAGGCAGCATAATCAAATTGGTGTGGGTTTTTAGGTTTAGAAATAGGTTGTAAATAAGATTTAACAAGCAGCTGATCATCAATTTGAAAGGGACTGAAGGTTGAATCTTTTGTAACGATTAATAGCACTTTTCCTGTTACTTTTTGATTGTTTATTTGATGTATTTGTGCTTCATATCTATGATTGGAAGAAGTGGACTTTAAAACTTTTTCAATTTGTAGACTGGTCGTTATAGTATCTTTAAATTCGAAATGCGTGTAATGACTTTCTTTGTTTATGGGGTTGCTTATAAAAGAGCTTGAAACTCCTATAAAAACGAAAAATGTATAACTACTAATAGCAAACCAAGGGTGTTGAAATAACTGATTTTTTGTGCTAATAAAGCTCACAAATATCAGGGAAAGAAGAACGCCTCCGGTTACCAACAACCATGTTATACTCAGTTCAATATACCTCGATATGATAATGCCTAAAATTAGACATAATGTGAGTTTTACGATTGTAAAATCGAAAAGACGCATGCTTTAGGTAGTAAATAGTTGAGATTAATATAGTAATAAATTATATATGGACGAAGGTTATATATAAATAGACATCGAGGTATTTCAAGATGAGTAATTTCATTTTGATACCTTTTACAGTTGGTCAGTTAAAATCGACAATTCAGTTATATTTAATTTTTGTTGGTCATTAATCGTTTCATTTTTGTAAAAAAGATGTCTATGATACATGATACTATAGGATGGATTCATACATTGGCAGCGGTTCTTGCTTTAATAACAGGAAGTATGATTTTATGGCAAGAAAAAGGTACTAAATTACACCGTCAGGTGGGAAGAATCTATGGTACGGCAATGTTAGTAGTTTGTGCTACATCCTTCATGATTTATAGAGTGCATCCTAGCTTTGGAGTCCTTCATTTTTTTGCAATTGTTAGTTCAATAACCCTTTTGTTAGGAATGTTACCTATGTATATAAAAGGTTATAAGAATCGTTTAGTGGCTCACCTTTCGTGGATGTATTGGTCAGTAATTGGTTTGTATTGCGCATTTGTAGCCGAAATATTAACCCGCTTGCCTGATCTTCTTGGAATAAAAAGTGGTTATGGCATTTTTTATATGCTAATAGGCGTTTCAGCGGGAATTGTGAGTGGAACAGCAGGTTATTTCTTTAGAAAAAGGAAGGTTTATTGGACAACTCAATTCGGAAATTGAACATAAGATATTCTGGTGCTAATGTAAACGTCTTGCTTCCGCATAGGCATTTTTCCAATAGGGCTCGTCAAGCGAGGAAACAAGTACACCTCTTGAGGTGGTTGCATGAATAAACCGTATATCGTCATTGACCATTTCAACAACCAGTCCTACGTGGTTTATACGCCTAAAGTTCTTCTTCGTTCTAAAAAAAACAAGGTCACCTGGTCGTATATCCCGATCTTTTATGCGAACGCCCTGTTCTGCCATTAGAAATGACGTACGTGGTAATTCAATTTCATTGGCTTTGAACGATATATAAACTAGGCCTGAACAGTCCATACCATTTGGTGTGGTGCCGGCATATTTATAAGGTGTTCCGCGATAACCAAGAGCGGTAGTAACGACGGGATTTGGCTTAGTCGTTATCGTCTCTTTTTTAGCAGGTTTATTGGTTTTTGCCTGTCTGCCAGCATCGCCAATTGCCCTTCTGGTACTACAGGAGGTGCTTACTATACAGAGTAAGATAATAACTAAAAATTGCTTCATACCGCCTTCTTGCTGTTTTTAATAATTAAACTAGCAGCCCTTTCACTTGCACCGCCGCTACCAAGTTTTTTGATTAATAAATCGTATTCATTTAGTATGGTTTCTCTTGTAGCTCCTTCAAGAATGTTGCCAAGTTCTTTTTCTAAACGCTTGGTATTAAGATCAGCTTGTATTAATTCGGTAACCAATGGTTTATCGACGATCAAATTCACTAACGAAATGTATTTAAGTGTAATAATACGTTTCGCAATTTGATATGAGAGCCAACTTCCCTTATAACAAACTACTTGGGGTACCTTAAATAAAGCAGTTTCCAAAGTAGCGGTGCCAGACGTAACCAAAGCTGCATGGGCAATACTTAAAAGATCGTATGTTCTATTCTGAATTAATCTTACATCAGCATTTTTGATTATGTTCCTGTAAAAAGCCTCTTCTTGACTTGGCGCCCCTCCAATAATAAATTGGTAATTCTGATACTTTGGGATCATCGACAGCATAATCGAAAGCATTTTTTTTATTTCTTGCTTTCTGCTTCCTGGTAATAGCGCTATAACAGGTCGTTCATCAAGTTGGTGCTGCTTTTTGAACATTGTCGCATCAAAGCTGTAGCGATTAGAAATTGCATCTAATAGTGGATGTCCGACGAAATCGACCTCGATTTGATGTTTTTCCTGATAAAAGTCTTTTACAAATGGTAAAATAACATATAAGTGGTCGATATCTCTTTTTATATCCTGAACCCGACCTTCTCGCGATGCCCAAACTTGGGGAGTAATGTAATAATGGGTTATAAACCCTTTTGGTTTTGCCCATTTCGCAATGCGCAGGTTAAAACCGGAATAGTCTATAAAGATAAGTGCATCGGGATTAAAGTTTTCAATATCTTCTTTACAGTAACGAATGTTTTTTAGTGCTTTTCTGACATTAGTGATAACCTCCCAAAAGCCCATAAAAGAACGCTCTTTATAATGAATAACTTGGCTACCACCTTCAGCTTCCATTAAATCACCACCCCAAAACCGAAATTCTGCGGTGTCATCCTTTTTTTTAAGGGCTTTCATCAAGTTAGCCCCATGAAGGTCACCTGAAGCTTCGCCGGCAATTAAGTAGTATTTCACCTTATATAAATTGCAAGATTAAAACGATGATCGCAGTAAACATAGTCGCAATGAGTACACCACGAGCGCGCAAGTCTTGTTTTCTTCTTAAAAAAACAAAAAATGCCAATAAGTTTAAAATGGCTCCTATAGAGATTAAGTACCCTAATTTCCCTTGCTCAAGAAATACCTTTACAGCCGTTTCTTGAGTGAGGTTAGAGGTGCTTGCCGAATATAATGAGTAAAAAAACATGCCAATTAATGTGGCTATGATTCCGACAATAATACCAATACCTATCTCTTTTTTACGATTCCTCATTGAGTGTCCAGGTGTTTAGTTGTTGTATTGCATGATGTGCAGTCAAATCAAATTGAACAGGTACAATTGAAATATAATTATTTGCAAGTGCCCATTCATCGGTGTCTTCGCCGTGATCTTCATTTACAAATTTTCCGGTTAACCAATAGTAATCTTTTCCCATTGGGTTGGTTCGTTTATCAAACTCTTCTTTCCAATAGGCTTTTGCTTGTCTACATACTTTGATACCTTTTATTTCTTTTTTGTTCAATCTGGGAAAGTTCACATTTAACACCACTCCGTTGGGCAGCCCATTTTCTAAAACATTTAAAGCAATTTTCTTGACATAACTTTTGGTAGGTTCAAAGTTTGCACCCCATTTATAATCTAATAATGAAAATCCTATTGCCGGAACTCCTTCAATTCCAGCTTCCAAGGCTGCGCTCATGGTTCCCGAATAAATAACATTGATTGATGAATTGGAACCGTGGTTAATTCCTGATACACATAAGTCGGGTTTTCGCTTTAATAATTCGTTTACTGCTAGTTTAACACAATCTGCCGGAGTACCTGAACAAGCAAATTCTGATCGATTATCATCCTCGACTTTGATTTCTTCGACATGTAGGGTGGAATTAATAGTTATGGCATGGCCCATAGCAGATTGAGGGCTATCAGGAGCAACTACAACGACATCGCCTATTTCACTCATTACACTTATTAAGGTTCGTATTCCAGGGGCAGTTATACCATCATCGTTGGTGACTAATATGAGTGGTTTTTTCTTCATTAAAGGTCAATTGGTAAGAGGCTAAATTACATAATTTAGAAATGTGGTTTTTTGCAAATAACTGCTTAACAAAAAATTAGTATCTCTATATACCATTTGGCATGGTTTTTTCGTTAAATTAGTCGAAAATAAAGGTGAAATATATCGTCGGATTTATGAAAAGGAATTATAAGGTGCTAACCACTATGGTTATTGCAGCTACACTCTTTTGTGGTTGTACGTTGTTCGGAAACTCTAAAAGCTTCGAGAATTCTGATAAAGATAAACTTCTTATTGAACTTATTACATATGTGATTGATCAATTGCATTTTAGTCCAGGAGATGTCAATGACGAGTTCTCTGAAAATGTGTATATGAATTACATTCAGGGCCTTGATCCGTACAAACGCTATTTCAGAAAATCAGATATTGAAGAGTTTGAAAAGTTTAAGTATGAGTTGGATGATCAGCTAAAAAAATCTGAAATCACGTTCTTTAATCTTACGCATGAACGTTTAGAACAACGTATAAAAGAAGCACAAGAATTGTATCCAAAAGTGCTAAATAAGTCGTTTGATTTTTCAAAAGATGAAACCTATAATTCTGATACAGAAAAGTTAGCGTATGCTAAAAACAAGAGAGAGTTACTAGATCGTTGGAGAAAACAATTAAAATTTTCGGCTTTAAATGTATTTGACTCGGAATTAAGTACTGATAAAGCCAAAAAAGAAAACGATAGTTCCTTTGAGCTGAGATCAAATAAAGAGTTGGAAAAAGCTGCGCGTGAATCTGTTGAGAAAAGCATTGCTGATAATTTTGATAACCTTGATGATCTAGAGCGAAAAGATTGGTTTGCAATTTATTTGAATGCTATCGTATTAGAATTCGATCCGCATACTTTTTATTTCACCTTAGAGGATAAAGACCGATTTGATATTAGTATCTCAGGTAAACTAGAAGGTATCGGTGCGCGATTACAAAAAAGAAATAGCAATATTAACATCGTAGAGGTCATTTCAGGAGGGCCGGCCTGGAAAGGAAATGAAGTAGAAGCAGGTGATGTTATTTTAAAAGTGAAACAAACAGGAGAAGAAGCTGTGGATGTGGTGGGAATGCGCTTAGATGATGCAGTTAAACTAATAAAAGGTCCTAAAGGGACAGAGGTAGAGCTTACCATTAAAAAGAAGCTTGATGGCAGTATTAAACAAGTTGCTATTACTAGGGATGTGGTTGAGCTAGAGGAAGCGTACGCCAAAACTAGTTTGGTTGAAAAAGGAAATAGAAAGTATGGCTTGATTAACTTGCCGAAGTTTTATATTGATTTTAAAGATTATGGAGAGCGTAATGCAGCAACTGATGTTGCTAAAGAAATAGAACGCTTGAAAAATCAGGGTATGGACGGACTTGTATTAGACCTTCGCGGAAACGGAGGAGGGTCACTAAAAACCGTCGTCGATATGGCCGGGCTTTTTATTAAGAAAGGTCCAGTAGTACAAGTAAAATCTACTGGAGAACGAAAAGAAGTTTTAAAAGATGAAGATTCCCGTATTCAATGGGATGGTCCATTGGTTATTTTGGTAAATGAATTATCAGCTTCGGCTTCAGAAATACTGGCAGCCGCGATGCAAGACTATAAACGTGCGGTAATTATAGGAAGCAAACAAACCTATGGTAAGGGTACAGTGCAGAATGTGGTAGATTTGAATCCGCTTGTTCGCGGTAACAGCTACGGTGATGTAGGTGCTATGAAGGTGACTACTCAAAAATTCTATAGAATTAACGGCGGTTCTACTCAGCTTGAGGGAGTAAAAAGTGATGTGGTAGTTCCAGATCGTTACACGTATATCGATATTGGCGAAAAAGATCAAGATAACCCATTGCCTTGGGATAAAATTGATCCTGCTTCTTACAGACCATGGAACGATTATATCGATCTTGAGAGTGTGGTGGGTAATAGTATAGAACGAATGGCAAAAAGCGAACACTTTAAGCTGATTGACGAACAAGCAAAATGGATTAGCGAACAACGAAAGGACACCAGCTTTCCACTCAACTATAGACAGTATAAAAATGAGTTGAATAAAGATAAGGAGTATGCAAAACGCTTTGAATCCTTGTCTAAATATAATAACAATCTTCGTTTCGCTTCATTGCCTTACGAAATAGCGGCAATGAAGAAGGACAGCGTGCTTAAAGATAAAAGAAAGCGTTGGCATGAGAATTTAGGTCGTGATGCATATATTGAAGAAGCGATTAATGTATTAGAAGATCTGAAAATTGATTATCTGAATCGAAAAAACAGAAAACTGGCTGATTTGAATAAAGGCTAATATGGCGCAAAAATCGCAGTCGTTAACATCTTTAGCGCTCCAAAAGTTTAAAAAAAACTTTTGGGGCGTTTTGAGTTTTTGGTATATCGTGTTAGTAGGGCTCATTGCTATTTTTGCTTATTTAATAGCTCCTGATAATACGGCTAATGCTAACCAGATGCATTTGAGTATTCATTCTAAAAAACCAGGTTTTGAAGTTAACATGTTAAGAATACCAGAAACCAAGGCAAGTTCATCCTCATTTTTTTCAGATCTTTTGTTCGGTAAACCCATCTCCTTCACTGAAATTCCGATCTCATCTTTTTCATTTTCCAATGATACCCTAAATATTACGGAATATGCAGCTGACGGACTGAAAGGAATTAAAAAAGCGATCCCGTTTGCTAAATTTGATAAAACGACCCAACAAGAAATAGAAACCACTTTTATTAATCAAAAAAGGTTTTTACTTGGTACTGATAAGTACGGACGAGACTTATTGAGTAGGATGTTTATTGGTGCGCGAATTTCATTTTTTATAGGATTTATAGCTGTTTTTATTTCATTGGTAATTGGTATTACATTGGGCTCGTTGGCCGGATATTTTGGAGGAAAGGTAGATACGGCTATTATGTTTATTATCAATGTTGCTTGGTCTATTCCCACTTTATTGTTGGTTATAGCGATTACCTTGGCTATAGGTAAGGGTTTTTGGCAAGTATTTATTGCTGTAGGTCTTACTATGTGGGTTGAAGTGGCTAGGGTAGTGCGGGGTCAAATAATAAGTGCTAAACAATTGCAATATGTAACTGCTGCTAGGGCCTTAGGGTATACTAACTTTAGGATTATCACCAAGCATATTTTGCCAAACGTGATAGCACCAGTTATTGTTATTGCAGCTGCTAATTTTGCCGGTGCAATTTTAATAGAAAGTGGGTTGAGTTTTTTAGGAATTGGTGCGCAACCACCGACACCCAGCTGGGGTGGGATGATAAAAGATCACTATAATTATATTATTTTAGGAAAACCTTATTTAGCGGTTATTCCTGGGCTAGCAATCATGAGTTTAGTAATGGCATTTATGTTGGTAGGAAATGCGTTGCGAGATGCGTTAGATGTAAAAACCTAATATGAATAGAAAAACGGTCTATACAATATTTGCCTTGGCAATTGCAATTGTGGTTTATTTTTTTGAAGCCTACCAAAAAGATGAAGAAAAAAAGACTATTGTAAATAAAGGCGGGGCAATAAAAGAGAACACAAACACAAACTATTTGCCGACTTCAACGACAGGTCAAATTGTGCATCATCAAGGGTATTCATTATCATATAGCGAACAACATGAACAAGCCGAATGGGTAGCGTATGAACTTAAAAAGTCTCATCTCTTACAAAATGAATTTAAGCGCCCTTATTTCGAAATAGATCCTGCGGTTAGTAGCGGCGCTGCGCACTGGCGCAATTATAAAAAATCAGGATATGATCGTGGACACTTATGTCCGGCTGGTGATAGGCGGTATACCTATGAAGCATTTAATGAAACTTTCTTAACATCTAATATCAGTCCTCAAGAACATGGTTTTAATTCTGGCATTTGGAATGCGCTTGAGCAAAAAGTTAGGTACTGGGCAAAACGGTATGATGGGGTGTTCGTGGTCACAGGGGGCGTGTTAAATGGGAACATGAATACTATAGGAGACGAAAAGGTGTCTGTTCCTAATTCATTTTATAAAGTGGTATACGATGCAGGTAAAGGTAACCCTAGAATGATCGGTTTTATTATTCCGCATCAGGACACTAATCGATCGCTAAGAGAATTTGTAGTCCCCATTGATCAAATTGAACAACAAACAGGAATTGACTTTTTCCCAAAACTGGAAGATAAGATAGAGAACCGGTTGGAAGCAAGAAGCCAAGATTCGCAATGGAAATTCTAACCTTCTTTGGTCTGGTGGCTCCTATAGTAGAGTGAAAATCGATTATTGCACAAGCTTATGAGATATAATACCCCTCTTTATCATAAAGAGGGGGCTCTTTAACTTCCACTAGGTTCAAGTAGTATATATTCTTACAGTTAGAAGGTACAAATCTGAAGCATGATACATGTACCTACTTCACTTCTTTTAATAACTCATCCACTGAGCGCTCTAGCTGCTCATCTCGGCCTTGGTCGATCACACCAGGCATATTTTTAACCTTAATCATAGGTTCGGTTTGATTATTCTCCATCCAATTGCCTTGCTTGTCTTTGGCACTAACCGGTACTACGCCCCAATATGAGCCATCAGGCAACCCTTCCCAACCAGCAAAACTACAGGTTCCCGGTACAGGCATACCAACGGTTTTTCCAATTTTTAGATCGCTATATCCGCATGCAAAACAATGTCCGTCAGAATATTGCGCTTCATTAATCATTGCTAAAGTGGGTTTGGTATATCTGGCTACAGGTTCACCACCTACTTTCTTTGCTTCGGTTTCATAACTAATAAAAGGTTCTCCTGTAAAGAACATGGCGAGGTCACCAACAAGATCACCACCTCCATTGAAGCGGGTATCAATGATCATTCCTTTTCGGTCAAAATATTTACCCATCATATCTTGATAAATACTTCTGTAAGGGCCATCGCTCATACCAGGAATGTGAACGTACCCTAGCTGACCATTACTGCGTTTACTAACTTCTTCCTCGTTTTTCTTAACCCAACGTTTATATAGTAATCTGTTTTCTTGACCTAAAGAAATAGGTTTTACCGTAATAGTTTGTCGCTTCTTTGTAGAAGGGTCGAATAGCTCTAGCAGCATGAATTTTCCTGACTTTCTATTTAAATAACGGGCTACGTCTTTGTCCTTTGATACCGTTTCACCATCAATTTTTTCAATGATCATTCCAGGTTTTAATTTGAATTTTGCCTTGTCAAGCGGCCCCCCTTTTAATATTTCATCAATTAAAATACCATCTCCTTGATGATTGTAGCTCATCAAAATACCCAACGAAGCTGTTTGATCGGCATTTGATACATTCGATCCGCGATAACCTGCACCTGCATGAGAGACATTTAACTCACCTAACATCTCCGAAAGCATCTCAGTCATTTCATACGAATTGCCGATGTAGGGTAAGTATTTCTCATACTCTTTTCGCATTAAATCCCAATCGATACCGTGAAAATCAGGATGATAAAAAATGGCATTTGTACGCAGCCATACATGGTCGAAAATAGCAACGCGCTCGGCATTTTTATCAAATTCCATTTCACCATTAATCTTCACTGGTTTATTAGAACTCTTCGCTGGATCGATTTTTGAAATACGCCCGGAACTTAACAAGAACAGATTTTTTCGTTCTTTATCCCAATACAAGCTACCAGAATTAGCGCCTAATTTCATCGCCATTTTGGTTTCTTTAGTACGAAGATTGGTACTCCAAAGATTTAATTTCCCTTCAAAACGAGCCAGATAATAAAGTGTATTTCCATCTTTTGATAAAACAGCATCACTTAATCTTGAAGAATGGATAGTCAATCGCTTAGTGCGATCTTTCATATTATCCCAATCAAACGTTAATAGCTTGGACTTTTTAGGTTTATCAGTGTCGCCTTTTTTCTTTTTCTTCTTTTTGTCTTTCTTGTTATCATCCTTATCGCCTTCATCTTTTTTGTTTGCTTCTTCTAGTGCTTTTTCAAGTTTAAAGTCTTCCTCACTCAAGTTGAATTTATCCCAGGCTTCTTGCGTAAAGAACATGCTATATACATCATTTTCTGATCTACCACTAGTGGCATATGACTTTAGTCCGTTGCGGTTGCTAAACCAAATCATCTGCTTACCTTCATTTACCCATTTTGGATACGAGTCATAGTAGCCACTTTCATTAAGATTGACTTTTTTAGAGCCATCGGCGGCCATTAGTAATACCTCGCTATTGCTTAATGATAGGCTCCAGTCTATTAATAACCATTTACTGTCAGGACTCCAAGTAAAGTACTTATCACCATCACTCATATGGAACAACTCTTTTGGTGTAAGTAAGGTTACTTCATTTTTTGAGGCGACATCCATTATTTTCAAGGTTCGACGGTCTTCTATAAATGCCATTTTTTTACCGTCGGGAGAAAACTTAGCAAGGTAGTTGTCCTTGTTATTAGCAATAATTGGGCTTTCTTTTAAAAGTGTCGATGCGAAGAAAAAGGGTTCTTCTTTTCTTGTTTTCTCTGTTTTGTAAATTCCCCACTTACCATTACGCTCGCTACTATATACCACCGACTTGCCTTCTGGTCCCCAACTTACAAAACGCTCTCGTTCCGGTGTGTTCGTAAGGCGTTTAGTAAATGACTCTTCTACCGATGTTACAAAAACTTCCCCTCGGGCGATAAATGCTATTTCCTTTCCATTGGGAGAAATAGCCATTTCATTGACACCACCATTTATTGAGATGAATTTATCTGCATTGCTAATATTTTGAGTGCGTATCATTATGGAAAGCTTTTTAGCTTGCTCTCCTTCTTTCATGGTATATAGTTCGCCGTCGTAACTAAATGAAAGGGTGCCATTACCAACACTTAAAAAACGAACAGGGTGTAGTTTAAAATTGGTTAATTGTTCTGATTTTCCACCAGGAGCAACCCCTTTTTTATGAATATTAAATGAACCGCTTTCTTCACTTAAATAGTACATGCTTTGTTCATCAATACTAAAAAAAGGACGTCTGTCTTCACCATCAAATGATGTAATTTGTTCGTGTTTTTTGGTTTCAGTGTTGTACGTCCAAATATCGCGGGTGATTGATGAGGTATGGTGTTTTCTCCATAAATTTTCGCCACCTTTTTTGTCTTGGTATAGCATTATTTTTCCATCTGCTGAAACTTGAACATTTTCAGCCGGAATGGTTAATATTTGGTTTACTCGACCTCCGGTTGTGGGAACTGAGTATAATTCGGTCATAGATCCGGTAGGAAATTGGCGGTGCTTCGCATCATCCTGTCTAACTGTACCAAAGTGAATACTCTCGTTATCATGATTAAAGCTATATGGATATTCATTATTGGAATGGAAAGTAAGTCTAGTTGCAGTTCCACCTAATGCATTCATTACATAAACGTCAAAATTCCCATATCGGTTGGAAGCAAATGCTATATGTTTTCCATCTTTACTCCAAACTGGCATATAATCATGGGCCTCATGAAAAGTAAGTTGTGTTGCATTACCACCGGCACTGCTTACTTTGTAGAGGTCTCCCTTATAGGTAAATGCTATTTGTGTACCGTCAGGAGAAATTGACGAATAGCGAAGCCATTTAGGGTTTTCTTGTGCAGATATTAGTGTAGTGAAGGTCGCTATAAGTGATAGAAAAAGGTATTTCATTGGTTAGTTAATTTTGCCCTAAACTACCAAAATACAGTCTTTTGCGCAATGTAAACTACTGTTAATTTACTGCTAATTTTTAGTGGTTTGGAGAATGGCCACCTTTATCTAGAATTACCATTCGTTGATTCTGTTAGAATCAAGCTTGAGAAAAATAAATAGTAAAATGGTAAAACCCCAAAGCGCTGAACCGCCATAACTAAAAAAAGGAAGGGGGATTCCAATGGTGGGTAGCAGACCAATTACCATTCCAATATTGATGGCAAAATGTATAAATAAAACAGAGACGACTCCATAGCCGTACACACGACTAAATTGGGATTTTTGGCGCTCGGCAAGAGCGATAAGCCGTAGTAACAATATAACGAATAAGGCTACGACAATGGTGCTTCCTAAAAAGCCCCATTCTTCTCCTACTGTGCTAAAAATGTAGTCGGTATGTTGCTCTGGTACGAACCCGCCCTTTGTTTGGGTACCTTCTAAAAAACCTTTTCCACTAAACCCTCCAGAACCAATTGCAATTTGAGATTGGTTCGTGTTATAACCAATTCCCTTTGCATCGACTGTCTTGCCTAGTACGATATTAAATCGATCACGATGACGCTGCTCAAATACATCATTAAATATATAGTTAGACGCATAAGCAAAAACTGTTGTGAAAATAATTGCGACTAAATAAGGTGTTAACTTCCTACGTCTATTTTTTCTTTTAGAGATAATAAATGCAATTATTAGGACCACTGTAGCAACGATACTTACAGCTAAACTTCCTATTAACAGGGTTCCTATGAATAGGGAAGTTGTTATTAAACCGAACCAAAGGTAGTTGGCAGAAATACCTTCTCGATGCAAAACAAAAAAGAATGAAGCAAATACCAATGCACTTCCCGGATCTGGTTGTGGAACAATAAATAAGGCCGGTAAAAAAATTATTAAGAAAGCCCGAAATTGACTTTCAAATAGTTTCATATTGGTTTGAATATCACTTATATATTTGGCCAAGGCCAGGGCCGTTGCTGCTTTAGCAAACTCTGATGGTTGTAAACCAAAAATGCCGAATGAATACCAGGAAGTTGCCCCAGATATATTTTTACCGAACAGGAATAATCCTAATAATGATATCAAGGATGCAATGTAAATTATACTGGCAAAACGCTCATAAAACTTTGCCTCAATTGATAGGACAAGAATTATTAAAATGACACTGCATATAATAAAAAATAGCTGTCGTCCATAGGGCTGACTAAAATCTAAAAGAGAGGTAGATGTTTTAGAAAGAGAAGCTGAGTAAATATTGATCCACCCAATACCAACCAACAAAAAATATAATATTATACTTAACCAGTCTAGTTTTGCTGTCGTACTTCTACTCATTTATCCTGAATGGTTTTCCACTGTAAGGTTTAGCGTACACATCTTCTAGCGATCCATTGAGCATGCGATATTCGAGGTCGGTTCGAGTGATTTCTTTTCTAATATATTTTTCCACCATTAAACTAGCAATTGGGGCTGCCCAACGTCCGCCCCAATATCCATTTTCAATAAATACTGCCATCGCAATTTTGGGTTTATCCTTGGGCGCGAATGCAATGAAAACTGAATGGTCGTCAAGTTGTGTTAGGACACTATCAATGACCATGAAATTCTCTACTGTTCCCGTTTTTCCGGCGATATCAATGCCTTTTATTTGAGAATAATAAGCGGTTCCACCGGGTCTTCGGTATACGTCAAACATACCTTGAATGACAGGTTCGAAGTTTTCTGCATCAATGGTGGTTTGTTTTGGTACTGTGTACTTTTTGATGTCGATTGGCTCTCCATTTACTTTTTTGATAATATGTGGTGTATAGAAAAAACCTCTGTTAGCAACAGCTGCTGTCATGTTTGCTAGCTGTATGGGTGTAGCTTCAACTTCACCTTGTCCAATCGAATTACTTATAGTAGTTACACCACGCCAGCCTCCATTAGGGTATTCTCGATCATAATATTTACTGTCAGGAATGCGTCCTGGTCGCCCTGTACTTAGATCATACCCTAAATAATTGCCTAATCCGAAGCTTCTGATATGACTTGCCCAGTTATCAATACCTTGGCGATGGTCATCAAACTTCTCTACGATCTTTCTATAGGTTTGTCCGAAATAGGCATTACACGATTCGTAAATACCGCGATTCATATCGTTTCTCGACCCGGGATAGCAATGACATCCTAAAGGTTTTGTATTACGAGCATACGAATAGCCTCCATAACAAGTGAATTTTGTCTCTGGGGTAATGACATCTTCTTGCAATCCTACTAGCGCATTTAATATTTTGAATGGCGACCCAGGGGCGTATTGTGCTAATATTGCTCTGTCATATAACGGCTTGGCAATGGTATCGTTGGCTAATTTCATATAATTAGCAGATCTTGGCCTGCCTACTAATAAATCCGGGTTGTAGTTTGGTGCAGAAACCATAGCAAGAATTTCTCCAGTAGCGGGTTCAATCGCAACAATACCACCTCGTTTATTTTGCATTAATAATTCACCATAGGCTTGTAAGTCAGCATCAATAGTAACTGTAATGTCTTTCCCTTTTTCAGGCAGGGTGTCAAAAACGCCTTCTTTGTATGGACCAATATCTCGATTGAAACGATCTTTTTGAATATATTTTTTACCCTTTATTCCTCGAAGTAATTCTTCATATGATTTTTCGATACCTGTTTTGCCTAGTAATTCGCCTGACTGGTAGTAAGAATCTTCTTTGATATTGTCGGGATTTACTTCAGCAATGTATCCCAAGACATTAGCCCCAATATTGGTTTGATAATCTCTAAGTGATCGTTTTTGAATATAAAAACCAGGATATTTCCGCATTTTTTCCTGAAGAAAAGCGTAATCGTTTTTTGAAAGTTGGGCGACAATTACCGATGGAAGACGGGGCGAATACCGTTTTGCTTTGCCTAAAGCTTTATCAAACTTTTCTCTCGTTATTTTAAGGAGCGAACAGAATTCAAGAGTGTCAAATTTTTTTACGTCCCTCGGAATTACCATTACGTCATAAGCCGGTTGATTAGAAACCAACAGCTTGCCGTTTCGGTCATAGATATATCCTCGTTCAGGATAGTCATAAATGGTTTTGATTGCATTTTTATTAGACAATGCTTCAAACGAATTATCAAATAATTGCAGGTAAGAAAGTCTGCCAACAAAGACAACTCCTATAAAAACTATCGAAAAGTACAGTAATAGTTTTCTCATGATTCTTTCTTTCTACTAAACAGTGAAACCAATAGCAAACTAAGTAGTAAGGTAAAGATACCACTAAACAACGTTTTTTTTAATATGGAAAGTATCTGTGCGATGTTAAAAATTTCGAACGCGAAAAGAGTAAAATGATGAATGCCAATCATTATTAAAAAGTACTTAAATCGTTCAGAAAAGAATGTGCTTTCTATTTTAATCGCATGATATTCGTAGCTCGTTCCAAAAGATAATTTTAAAACAATCGGCCTTATATAAGCAATAAACAAACACGCTGCCGCATTAATGCCTCCTGAGTTTAAGAACATGTCAACCGTCAAACCCAATAAGAAGCTAACGAAAATGAATAGTGTTTGATTACTATTAATAGGATATAGCAATATAAAGATGACATAAATATACGGGTCAATATATCCTGCAAAATCAATATTATTAAACACCAATACTTGCGCAAGTGCGAGCAAAATAAAAAGCCCGGTATATTTAAAAGCTACATTACTCATTAGTGTTATTTTGTAATGTTTCTATTTCCTCCCGATCTTGATTTTTAATGACATAAACGTTACCCAAATTGGTCATATCATTAAAAAGGGCTACCTCAATTTCATAGTAGTTTTCTGAGCCATCTAGTTTAAAGTCTTTAATTGACCCAATATTTATCCCCTTCGGAAAAATAGTCGATTGCCCACCGGTTATAATTGAATCCCCAATAGCAATACGTGCCCGTTTAGGTACATCAGTTAGTTGAACAGTATACGGTGACTTTCCATCCCATTTTAATGAGCCAAAATCCTGTGTTCGCTTAATTTCAGCATTTATTTGAGAGTTTGAATTTAATATCGAAATAACCGTGCTATAACCGTTAGAAGTTTTGTCGACAATACCAACAATTCCCTTCGAATTAAATACACCCATATCAGGTTCAATCCCATGTGATTGCCCTTTCTTTATCGTTAAAAAATTATCTCTTCGATTATAATCATTTTGTATCACCTTTGTTGTTACTAGAACGTATTGTTTGTCAAACGAGATAGAATCAACAACAATTTCATTTTCCAGAGAATCTTGACCGATCAAAAGCATTTTGCGTAATTTCAAATTCTCTTCGACTAATTCATCGTTGGTAGATTTGAGAGAAAAGTACTCGCTGATATTGCTAAAAGTGCCATAAATACCACCAGATAAAAAGTTAGCAGAGTTTACAAACTTGCTCCTGTGATACGAGTGCGACTGTATTGTAAAAATGAGGGAAAGAACAAAAAGTACCAGAAACAACAAGAAGTTTTTATTTCGAAAAATAAAATTGAAAATCTGTTGCATGGCCTAATCTGTTTATTTGATTAGTACGCTTTTATAACGGCTAAGGTTTTTTAGGGCAATTCCGGTTCCGCGAACAACGGCTCTCAATGGATCTTCGGCAATGTAAACCGGCAAATCAGTTTTTTGAGATAGTCGTTTGTCAAGCCCACGAAGCATCGATCCTCCTCCAGCAAGATAAATACCGGTATTATAAATATCAGCCGCTAATTCCGGTGGAGTTTGCGACAACGTTTCCATCACCGCATCTTCAATTCGAAGAATTGATTTGTCAAGCGCTTTAGCAACTTCTCTAAACGATATTTGTACCTGTTTTGGCTTACCGGTTAAAAGATCACGCCCTTGAACAGACATATCGTCTGGGGGAGTTTCTAGATCCTCCGTTGCCGCACCAATTTGAATTTTAATGGTTTCAGCCGTGCGTTCTCCAACATATAAGTTATGCTGCGTTCGCATGTAATACACTATATCATTGGTAAATACATCACCCGCTACTTTGACCGATTTGTCACAAACAATTCCTCCCAATGCGATAACGGCAATTTCGGTAGTACCACCACCAATATCAACAACCATATTTCCTTTAGGTTGCATGATATCAACACCAATACCAATAGCGGCAGCCATTGGTTCGTGTATTAGGTAAACTTCTTTACCGTTTACACGTTCTGCAGATTCCCGAACCGCGCGCATTTCTACTTCTGTAATTCCAGAAGGAATACAGATAACCATGCGAAGTGACGGAGTGAAAATCTTTTTCTTTAAGGAAGGAATGTTTTTAATAAACTTACTGATCATTTGCTCTGAAGCATCAAAATCAGCAATTACACCATCCTTAAGTGGTCTAATGGTTTTAATATTTTCGTGTGTCTTGCCTTGCATCATGTTGGCCTCTTTTCCAACGGCAATGATCTTGCCAGAGGTACGGTCGCGTGCTACAATCGAAGGACTATCGACTACTACTTTGTCGTTATGAATGATAAGGGTGTTTGCTGTTCCAAGATCAATTGCAATCTCTTCTGTCAGGAAATCAAAAAATCCCATTTATTTTGCTAAATTTTAATAGATGTTAGGGTGCTATTTGTACTATATTCTGGTAAATGTACTAAAATTAATGTTTAAAATGTCGAGTACCTGTAAATACCATAGAAACACCATTATTATTGCAATAATCAATTGATAATTCGTCTTTTATTGATCCACCTGGTTGAATAACAGATTTGATACCCGCTTTATCTGCAATTTCAACACAGTCAGGAAAGGGGAAAAAGGCATCACTTGCCATTACAGCACCGTCCAAATCGAACTTAAATGAATTCGCTTTTTCAATGGCTTGTCTTAGGGCATCTACTCGACTGGTTTGTCCTGTTCCAGAAGCACAAAGTTGCTTGTTTTTAGCTAATACAATTGTATTGGACTTTGTGTGCTTGCAAATTTTCGACGCAAATATGAGATCTTCCAATTCTTGAGTTGATGGTTTGTTATTGGTACGATATTCTAATCCTTCAACGGTATCAGTTTTTGAATCTTTATCCTGTACTAAAACACCGTTTAAACAAGTACGTACAGATTGTGTTGGTAGATGTGTTTCTTTTTGAACCAACATAATTCTGTTTTTCTTTCCTTTTAGAATTTCCAAAGCATCAGCATCAAATGATGGTGCAATGACCACTTCGCAGAACAATTTGTGAATCTCTTCTGCTGTAGCAGCATCAATCGTTGTATTTGAAATAAGGATGCCACCAAAGGCAGATACCGGATCCCCGGCAAGAGCATCTAAATATGCTTGTTTTATAGTTGTTCTTGTTGCAATTCCGCAAGCGTTATTATGTTTTAAGATGGCAAAAGTAGGATCGTCATTTACAAACTCACTCATCAAGTTTACGGCAGCATCAACATCTAGTAAATTATTGTATGAAAGTTCTTTGCCATGTAATTTGTCAAACATTTCATCAAACTTTCCATAGAAAAAACCTTCCTGATGGGGATTTTCACCGTAACGTAATTTTTTTCCTTCAGTAATACTAGCCTTATACACTTGTTCTTCTTCATTAAAATAGTTGAAGATAGCGGTGTCGTAATGACTTGATATGTTAAATGCTCTGGCCGCAAATTTCTTTCTGTCTTCTAATGATGAGGTGCCATTTTTTTCTTCTAAAAGGGAAAGAAAATCAGCATAATCAGTCACCGAAGACACGCAAAGAACATCAGCAAAATTCTTTGCTGCTGCACGAATTAACGAAATGCCACCAATGTCTATTTTTTCAATCACATCTTGTTCTGAAGCGCCACTTGATACCGTTTTTTCAAAAGGATATAAGTCGACTATTACAATATCTAATTGCGGAATTTCATATTGCTCAAGCTCAGCTACATCACTTTCAACATTTTGTCTATTTAATATACCACCGAAAACTTTAGGATGAAGTGTTTTTACCCTACCACCTAAAATAGAAGGATATGATGTGACATCTTCCACAGGTATAACATTGATACCTTGTTCTTTGATAAATTTTTCGGTACCGCCCGTAGAATAAATAGTGACTCCTAGTGCATCTAACTTTTTTACAATAGGCGCTAATCCGTCTTTGCTAAAAACGGAAATTAAAGCCGACTTGGCCGTTTTTTCAGAACTCATTTGCGTTGTGTTGTTGTTTTTTGTTAATGCCTACTGGCATGTAGCGCAAATGTAATTTTTTTGAATAAAAAAAGTATGTAAAAAATAGTGAAGTAGTTAACTGGTTATTAACCTTTCCAGCGGTTGGCAATTTCTGTATTCACAAACTCAAGAAATTGCTCATCTTTTTCACCAAATGCATCAATGGTATTGGAATCAATATCGATCTGGCCTATATTTTCACCATTTACAAATAATGGGATTACAATTTCTGATTTTACGGTAATACTACAGGCAATATAATTGTCTTGTGCATGAACGTCGGGCACCACAAAATTCTCATTTGAAACTGCTACTTGACCGCAAATCCCTCTTCCGAAAGGAATAACAGTATGGTCGGTAGGTGCACCTACGTAAGGGCCTAAAATAAGTTCTTCTTTATTTCCGTTTCTAAAATAGAATCCAACCCAATCATAATGTGCTACTTCTTCACGAAGTAGGTTGCAAACTTCATATAGACGTTCGTTTAATGATCGCTCGTCTTTATTTAAAATATCCAACACTAATGGTTGTAATTCAGTATATATCATTGTTTAAAAAAATGAGATGCAAAAGTAGTCGAAAATGAAATTTTAAAATAACATTGTTGTTGTAAAATTCTTTAGAGCCAACTGCGTACTGTCCCTGTAAATTAAATACTTTTTCCATTATCTTTACCCACTACAGATTTTTGAATAACGTTGATACACAAAACTACTATTGATCAGGTTTATGAAGCGGCACGTCTTGAAGAGGTGATTGGTGATTTTGTACAGTTGAAAAAGTCAGGTAGTAATTTCAAGGGCTTGAGTCCTTTTACTGATGAACGAACACCAAGTTTTATGGTGTCGCCGGTGAAACAAATTTGGAAAGATTTTAGCAGCGGAAAAGGAGGGAATGTTGTTGCGTTTTTAATGGAACATGAGCATTTTAGCTATCCAGAAGCCATAAAATACCTAGCCAAAAAATACAATATTGAAGTTGAGGAAACAGAGCAGACAGATGAGCAAAAAGAGCAGGCTTCCGCCAGAGAAAGTATGTATTTGGTTTCCGAATTTGCGAAGGAATATTTTCAAAATCAACTTGTAAAAACAGATCTTGGAAAGGCCATAGGACTTAGTTATTTTAAAGAACGTGGTTTCACTGAAGAGACCATCAAAAAATTCGGATTAGGGTATTCTCCTGACGAATGGTCTGCCTTTACAGATGCTGCGGTTAAGAAGGGGTATCAACTTGAGTTTCTCGAGAAAACAGGACTAACTATTGTCAAGGAAGAGCGAAAGTTTGATCGTTTTAAAGGTCGGGTAATGTTCCCGATTCATAGCATGTCAGGAAGAGTGCTCGGTTTTGGTGGTCGTATTTTGACCAACGACAAGAAGGCAGCAAAATACCTGAACTCACCAGAAAGTGATATTTACCACAAAAGCAAAGTATTATATGGTATTTATTATGCTAAGCAAAGTATAGCCAAAGAAGATGTTTGCTATTTAGTTGAAGGGTATACCGATGTAATCCAGTTTCATCAAACCGGAATTAAGAATGTCGTATCCTCGTCGGGCACCGCCTTGACACCCGAACAAATTAGGTTGGTTAACCGTCTTACAAAAAATATTACCGTTTTGTTTGATGGAGATGCTGCTGGGTTGCGTGCATCTTTGCGAGGAATTGATCTTATTTTGGAACAGGGAATGAATGTAAAAGTTTGCGCATTTCCTGATGGTGAAGATCCTGATAGTTTTGCGAAAAATAATACACTCGAAGAACTTACGGCATATCTTAATGATAATGCCAAGGATTTTATCCAGTTCAAAGCTTCATTACTAATGAATGAAGCCAAGTCCGATCCGATTAAAAAAGCTGAATTGGTTCGTGATATGGTTACAAGTATTTCTAAAATACCCGACCGTATTCAAACTGAAATATATATAAGAGAGTGCTCTCGAATTATGGATATTTCTGAAGAGGTATTATATAGCACGCTTGCCCAAATGGGTAAAAAAGAGCTAGCTGATGCAAACAAAAAATACAAACAGCAGCAAAAAGAACAGGCATTTAGTGTAGTCAAGAACCCTGAGTCAGTTAAGAAAATAGATGCGTTGTTCGAGTTAGAGCGAAAGATTATTCAAATATTGTTGTTATATGGAAATCAAGAAGAAGATTTCGAAGATCTTGTATTAAAAGAGAATGATGAAAATGAGTTAATTCTAGAGCCAGAAGTGCATAAGGCCAAGGTTTTTGAAAAAATTTATCTCGATTTACAGCAAGATGAAATAGAGTTGGCCAATGATCAATTCAAAGACATATACTACTCATTAATAGAAACCTTAAATGAACATGAATCATTTAAGATTGACCAGTTTGTGAATATTTTACCACCGAATCTATCTTCTATAGTAACTGGTATTTTGATGGATGATGAAAAATATCAACTTGCTAAGTGGGAAGAGAAAGACATTTTTGTAAAAGAAAAACACCAGACCATTAGTCAACTGGTTAGTGAAACGATCCTGAGTTTACGGTGTTTCTTAATTCAGCAAAAAGTAACAGAATTACAACAAGAAACTGCCGAAAAGCAAGATCATAACAAAGAGGTTTTAGAAGAAGTAATGAACTACCATAGCTTAAAAATTCTGTTGGCCAAGAAATTGAATAGGGTTGTGTAGTTAGAAATTGTTAGTATTACTTCAAGTCATTTAAGTTCATCCTTTCAACATTTTATCGGGTATTCGAGTACGTAGTTAATTTATAAATGAGTGCTGTATATAAAAAAAGCTGCCCTTTCGAGCAGCTTTAAACATCAACAATTATCTTTCTTTTTCAAAACAATAATTCCACATGATGTTTTATTGATTTCTAGGTAATCCTATTTGTGTGCCGATAACACTTGCGTCTGGTTGTGTGATTACTGGGCAGTTTATAATAGCTCCGGTAGCAGTTAACAAATCAGATAATGAGTTGTTTAAAGGAAATTCATTTCTGTTACCTCTAAACGGAATTAATATGCCGTCCGCTAATAAACTATTAATCTGGTTAAAGCTTCTTAGAATAGGGCGATCTTCTTCAGGTACTGTAAATTCAGTTACGTGCGCATCCCACATTGGCGCATATTGGGTGTCACGTGGATCAATTGGGAATGTATTTGTTGGGTCTTGTACCTGGCGATCACTAAGTGAAGCGGCGTTTAAACCCTGTACACCAAAACCATCACCGTTGTCAAAGGTTCTACCATTTGCAGTTGGACTAAAAGGTAGCATAGAACCTCCAGGGAACAATCCAAAGGCTGGAAGGTTGTTTAATCTTGGAGCATAAACACCTAATTCAATAGTGGCTGGTCCTGGATCTGAAGTATCCGTTACAATGTGAAAGTAGTACTGTCTGTCATCATGCCATCCGTCTAGCAACTGCAATACTACTGATGCTTGATCGATCGCTAAGTTTGGATTGTTCAAATCATCTTCTTGTTCCGGACCATTTCCTTCCGGATTCGGAATGCGATCGTGAATACCAGTTTCATTAGCTACTAGTTGTGCATTAATTACGATATCGCTATCAGGTAGTACTACATAAGAAGACCAATTATTATCGGCAACTGCACCAGGAGTAACAGCTGCTGGAGGAAATCCGAATAATAAACCATCTGGTGCTCCTGCTGTTAAAGAACGTTTTGGCGAAAAATCTACAGAACCTTCAAAAATTAGACGGCCATCTTCCGTCCATTGTGAATTTTGCTCACCACCAGACCCGATTGCATCGGCCATACGTGGAGCGAAAATTACACCAAGTTCTTCAGCAATATCTTCGTCAGATGCTTCAGTAATAATATAATATCCTTCTCTACGTTCACCGTTTGGCAGGGTCTCCCAGCCTTGAAACAAAGGGAATCGAGCGGTTGGTCCTGCAGGTACTACACTTCTGTCCACTCTAAAATCAATACCTAAAATACTAGGTAAAAATACGTTTTGTGCGTCTGTAAAAGTAAGTGCAGGTCTATCTGAATCAAAGGGTGTTCCGCCATCGGCTTCTATACTATTTAGTAAAAGGCGTGCAGCACTTGGTTCTGGCTCTGAGGGATTATCAACTGGATTATCTCCTGTAAAATCATCTTGAAGACAACTTGCAAATAATAATGCACTTGCAGCTATCATGGTATACATAGTTTTTTTCATATCTATTTTTTAATTAAGTTTTTTTTGCTGATTTGAGAGAGAGAAGCGCTTCAAAATTCTTTCACATAATTAGACCCCAGTAAAACCGTTTACTTTCTTCATTTTTTTTACGCTGGTTACAAAAGGGAAAAATCTTCACTAACCCTTTGGGTCTTTTTTTCGAGAAGAAAATATTACGCAAAAGCCCCTGAAAGAAACGTTTTGAGGTTTTCGGTATATGCTAAAAAAACAAAATGTTAAAAAACTAAAGTCGGGAAATAATGGCTATTTCGAAAAATACTGAAAGTGTTAGGTAGCTTACAAAAAACAGCCTTTCTGAAAATTTGAATTGAGATGGAAACTGTTTTTTAAGCGGAATATTCTTCTTTAGTACAACTCCAAGGCCTTCGCTTGTTGCAACAAATCTACTAGATTGTCAACATTAAGTTTACGCATCAATCTCGCTTTGTATGTACTCACTGTTTTTTCATTAAGGCCAAGTTCTTCGGCAATATGCTTATTTCGTTTTCCGGAAGCCATGAGTTTTAACACTTCAACTTCCCGCGTTGAAAGGCGTCTAAAAAAACGACGTGGACGATTGGTGCTTTCATCAAAAGCAAGACGTTGTGCAAGCTCATTACTTATATATATGCCCCCTTTGGCAATTTTTAAAATGGCTTCCTCAATAATCTTGGGTTCTACATTTTTTGATAGGTAGCCTGCGGCCCCTGCTTTTAAAGCACTTATGGCATATACATCTTCTGGCTGCCCACTAAAAATAATAGTTTTTACATCGGGATATTCCTTTTTCATTTTACGCAAAGCGGTGATCCCGTTTATTTCGGGAATATCCATTTCTAAAAGGACTAAATGGGCAGTTTGTTTATCAAGAAAATCAAATAAGTCACCAGTAGAACTTACTTTAGCAACAATGTTTATTTCAGAAGATGCTCTAAAAAGGTGTTCTATTCCAAATTGAATAATCGGGTGGCTATCGGCAATTACAACTTTTATCATAGCACGATTTTTTAAAAATGAGAAGTCTTCAAGACAACTCATCTTATAAATGGTTATTTGGGGTTAAGCGCTTTAACTTCACTTAAAAACAAGTAGTTAGCGTAAAAGTAAAGTTAAACAAAAAAAACTGAAAAAAGTGATATCGTTGCTATGGCTCCAGTAGAATCAACCTTTTTATTTTAACTGTTCTGGTATTTCGCAAACAGGTATTGGCACCATTTTGTGCTTGTTTGCAGTATTAAATCGTTTGTATATTTGAAAAACTTCTTGCTCTCTTCCTTGAAAATCTGAGGCTTTTTTACCTTCATCATCCATATTCATTGCCCATTCTAACTCTGGGTATGATGCTCCTATTTGGTCCTCATCACTACGGGTGTCTCCCCAAAGCCCATCAGAAGGTGCAGCAACCATGATCGATTCAGGCACTTTTAAGATTTTTCCAATGGCATATACTTCGGTTTTCATTAGGTCGGCAATTGGACTCAAATCAACTCCACCATCACCATATTTGGTATAAAACCCTACACCAAAATCTTCCACTTTGTTTCCAGTACCGGCAACTAACCTATTTAATAGCCCCGCATGGTAGTACAAGGTACTCATGCGTAAACGTGCTCGGGTATTTGCCCAAGCCAATTCCTCGCGATCGGCATCTCCACTCATAGATACCTGACGTGCCATTTCATCAAAAACTGGTGTCAAGTCGACTCTTGTGTCCGATACATTTTCAAATCGACCCTTCAGTTGTGCAATATGTTCCTGCGCCCTACTAACATGGCTTGCTGCTTGATGTATGGGCATTTCAATACATAGCGTTGACAATCCGGTTTTAGCACATAAAGTTGAAGTGACCGCGGAGTCAATTCCTCCTGAAACCCCAACAACGAAGCCATTTACATGAGCTTTTTTAGCATAATCGCTTAGCCAATTAACAATATGATCGATTACTTTTTCAGTTTGCATAATTTGAAAAAATTGATATGTAAAATGTATCTTTGCTGTAAAGATAAGCTTTCATCTTATGAAGTTAAAAAAAAGAGACAAGCTTGTACTTAAGACCGTATATGATTAGAAAAACGCTAATTTTTTCCTTGTTAATGGTCGGTTTATTTGGCTGTGAAGAGGAAAAAAAATGTGAGAAGTTAGCCCCAGAGATAGCAGAGATAAAGGTGTCCTTAAAGATCGATAGATTCGATCAAGAATTTGACAAGGCAAAGCCAAATGATCTTCCCTATTTGAAAACAAAATACCCTTATATGTTTCCAAGTCAGTTTCCTGATAGTATTTGGGTAGCAAGAATGTCTGATACGCTTCAACAAGAGATCATGAACGAAGTAAATCAGGTCTTCCCTGATTTTGAAGATGAGAAAGAAAGGCTTACTAATTTATTTAAGCACATCAAATATTACTTTCCAAGAGCTAAAGTTCCTGATATTGTGACGGGAATTTCTGATGTAGACCGAAATAATAAGGTGTTCTATTCTGATACCCTATTGGTGGTAGCTGTTGATACTTATTTAGGGGCGGAAAACAAGTTGTATCAGGGCATTTCGAACTTTGAGCGGAAAAATTTAACGAAAGAACAACTGATTCCTGATGTGATTGTTGAATTTTCTAAATCATATGTAAGTTCTCCACGTAACAGAACCTTTTTGTCTCAAATGCTTTATTATGGCAAACGATTATACCTTAAAGATTTGCTAATGCCTTGTGTTGAAGATCATATAAAAATAGGATATGATCAAAATGCTATTGCATGGTGTGCGAACAATGAAGAGGAAGCTTGGCGATATTTCATTGAAAATGAAATGCTATTTAGCACCAAGAAGGAATTAGCCGAGCGGTTTTTACTGAACGCTCCTTATTCCAAATTTTATAAAGAAATCGATCAAGAATCACCTGGCAGAATTGGGCAATGGTTTGGGTGGCAAATTGTGAGATCTTATATGAATACGAACGATATTTCTTTGCAAGAATTGCTGATCACACCTGCAGATGAAATTTTTAAAAAATCAAATTACAAACCGAAAAAATAGCAATGACAAAAGTAAAAGAAAGTGAAATTAGAATTAAAGTAGGTCTTGACGAAAACCGCGTGCCCGAAACACTTTATTGGTCTGCAGAAGATGGAGGGATTTCTCAGGAAGAAGCGAAAGCAATGATGTTGTCCGTTTGGGATCCTAAGGAAAAAGAAAGTTTAAGGATTGATCTGTGGACAAAAGATATGCCGGTTGACGACATGAAAATGTTTTTCTATCAGACGATGGTTTCTATGGCCGATACTTTTAATCGTGCTACGCAAGATGAAAAAATGACTGAAACCATGAAGGATTTTTGTGAGTACTTCGCAGAGAAATTAGAGTTGAAATAAGTTAAAAGACTAAAGATACCTAATTATATATATGGAAAGTGTTAGCCAGCTAACACTTTTTTTTGTGCCTTGAATTTAGTTTTACGGTCTTGAGTTGATTATTAACTAAATTCCATTAAAATGAAAACAATTTTACGATCTGCGAATGCATCATCGTATTACTGGCGTAACCTTAGCATGCATGTGTTGAAGTTATTGCTGATGCTTATGGCAGTAAATCTTTATGCCATAGAACCAAAAACCAACGATCCGGATGTTGCGGTTGATGGAGGAACCATTTCAGGAGGACCATTTATGTTTTGCGTAGATGGTGAAGCTGATCATGTATCAGGTATTACACTTACTGGCGAAAGCGGTAGTCTTTCGCAATGGATAGTGACTGATGAAACAGGAAAAATACTTGGACTGCCACCTACACCAGAGGCTGTGAATTTTGATGAAGCTGGTCCGGGCATATGCCTTATTTGGCATTTGAGTTTTGAAGATGATTGTATCGGGCTTGAAGTTGGTAACAATGCACTTACCGATCTTTTCGGAACTTTTGACTTATCAAACGAGATAAGAGTTTATCGTAACCAACCCGATGCGGGATTATTGAGTGGCGGACCTTTTACATTTACGGTAGATGGTACGCCTGATTTTGTTTCAGGAATATCGCTTAGTGGCGACCGTAGTGGTGCAAATGCGACATTTGTTATTACAGATGATAAAGGAAATATCCTGGGCTTACCGCCAACAATTGAAGCTGTCGAGGGAGTTGATTTCGATGCCGCAGGAGCTGGCGTTTGCCTGATCTGGTATTTGCGTTATGAAGATGGTTTAACTGGATTAGCTGCTGGCGAGAACACACATGATTTTAATGGTTGTTATGATCTTTCAAATCCTATTTCAGTTACTAGAAACTTGCCACCTGTTGTGGGTGGAACTTTGTCAGGAGGACCTTTCATGTTCTGTGCTGGCGATGGCGAGGCAGATAATGTATCGGGGGTTGCTGTAAGTGGCAATTCTGGACAAAACAGTCAATATGTAGTAACAGATGAACAGGGTAACATCCTAGGTTTACCACCAACTCCAGAAGCCGTTGATTTTGATGGAGCAGGACCTGGTGTTTGTTTGATTTGGAATTTGAGTTACAATGGCGATATCACTGGATTAGAAGCAGGACAAAATGCGAATGATCTTCAGGGAGATTTTGAACTGTCAAACAGTGTTCGTGTGTACAGAAATGATCCTGAGGCGGGAACCTTAACAGGAGGTCCATATACATTTATCGTAGATGGTACTCCGGACTTCGCATCTGGTTTAAATATCGAAGGAGAGCGAAGAGGCGACGGCTTCCGATATATCATCACTGATAACGAATTAAATATCCTCGGCTTGCCACCAACATTAGAAGCAGCGAGAGGTGTTGACTTTGATGCAGCTGGTGAAGGGGTGTGCTTAATTTGGTACATTCGTTACTATGGTGAAATTAGCGGTTTAGAAGCTGGAGCCAATGCAGCTGACATAGAAGGTTGTTTCGATCTTTCTAATTCGATTACTGTTACCAGAAACTTACCACCTGTTGTGGGTGGGACTTTGTCAGGAGGGCCTTTCATGTTCTGTGCTGGCGATGGCGAGGCAGATAACGTATCGGGTGTTGCTGTAAGTGGCAATTCAGGACAAAACAGTCAATATGTGGTAACAGATGAACAAGGTAACATCCTAGGTTTACCACCAACACCGGAGGCCGTTGATTTTGATGGAGCAGGACCTGGTGTTTGTTTGATCTGGCATTTGAGTTACAATGGCGATATCACTGGATTAGAAGCAGGACAAAATGCGAATGATCTTCAGGGAGATTTTGAGCTGTCAAACAGTGTTCGTGTGTACAGAAATGATCCTGAGGCGGGAACCTTAACAGGAGGTCCATATACATTTATCGTAGATGGTACTCCGGACTTCGCATCTGGTTTAAATATTGAAGGAGAGCGAAGAGGCGACGGCTTCCGATATATCATCACTGATAACGAATTAAATATTCTTGGTTTGCCACCAACATTAGAAGCAGCTAGAGGTGTTGATTTTGATGCAGCTGGTGAAGGGGTGTGCTTAATTTGGTACATTCGTTACTATGGTGAAATTAGCGGTTTAGAAGCTGGAGCCAATGCAGCTGATATCGAAGGTTGTTTTGATCTTTCTAATTCCATTACTGTTACCAGAAACTTACCGCCTGTTGTGGGTGGAACTTTGTCAGGAGGGCCTTTCATGTTCTGTGCTGGCGATGGCGAGGTAGATAATGTTTCAGGGGTTGCTGTAAGTGGCAATTCTGGACAAAACAGTCAATATGTAGTAACAGATGAACAAGGTAACATCCTAGGTTTACCACCAACACCGGAGGCCGTTGATTTTGATGGAGCTGGACCCGGTGTTTGTTTGATTTGGCATTTGAGTTACAATGGTGATATCATTGGATTAGAAGCAGGACAAAATGCGAATGATCTTCAGGGGGATTTCGAACTGTCAAACAGTGTTCGTGTGTACAGAAATGATCCTGAGGCGGGAACACTTACAGGCGGACCATACTGGTTTATGGTAGGTGACGGTATTGCTGATATGGCTGCTGGTCTTGATATTACAGGTGAGCGTCGAGGGGATGGCTTTAGCTATATCGTGACTGATGCAGATAATAACATTCTAGGCTTACCACCAACATTAGAAGCTGCCAGGGGTGTTGATTTTGATGGTGCTGGTGGCGGTAATTGCCTAATCTGGTATGTACGCTATTATGGTGAGATTTCAGGTTTAGAAGTTGGTCAAAACGCGAATGATCTTGATGGTTGTTTCGATCTTTCGAATGCTGTTTTGATTGAAAGAACTCCTGTTCTTGCTAAGGGAGGTACCCTTACAGGTGGTCCGTTCCGTTTTTGTGTAGGAGATGGTCAGGCCGATAATGTTTCTGGTATCACACTTGAAGGAAATATGGGTGAAAATAGCCAGTATATTGTAACAGATGAACAGGGTAACATTCTTGGTTTACCACCAACACCTGAAGCCGTTAATTTTGATGATGCTGGTCCCGGTGTTTGTTTAATCTGGCATTTAAGTTATAATGGTGATATCACCGGATTGGAAGCTGGACAAAATGCAAATGATCTTCAAGGAGACCTCAGTCTTTCCAACGCTATTCGGGTATATCGCGAACAACCGGAAGCGGGTACGCTTACGGGTGGACCATACTGGTTTACTGTAGGCGATGGTATTGCTGATATGGCCACTGGTCTTGATATTACAGGTGAGCGTCGCGGAGATGGCTTTAGCTATATCGTGACCGATGCAGATAATAATATTCTAGGCTTACCGCCAACGTTGGAGGCGGCGAGAGGTGTCGATTTTGATGGAGCTGGTGGTGGCAATTGCCTAATCTGGTACGTACGCTATTATGGTGAGATTTCGGGCTTAGAAGTTGGTCAAAATGCGAATGATCTTGATGGTTGTTTCGATCTTTCGAATTCCATTTTAATTGAAAGAACACCTGCTGTTGCCGAAGGGGGAACTTTAACTGGAGGCCCATACACTTTTTGTGTTGGAGATGGTCAGGCAGATAATGTTTCTGGTGTAACCCTAGCTGGTAATACCGGTGTAAATAGTCAGTGGATAGTCACAGACGAGCAAGGTAACATTCTTGGTTTACCGCCAACACCTGAAGCGGTTAACTTTGACGTAGCTGGCCCTGGTATCTGCTTAATCTGGCATTTAAGCTATAATGGTGATATCACTGGATTAGAAGCAGGACAAAATGCGAATGATCTACAAGGAGATTTTGATCTTTCTAACAGTGTTCGAGTCTATAGAAATGAACCGTTAGCTGGAACATTAACCGGCGGACCATATACATTTACCGTTGATGGTACAGCTGATTTTGCTTCAGGTTTAGATATTACAGGTGAGCGCCGTGGAGATAACTTCAGCTATATCATTACCGATTTAGATGGTAAAATATTAGGCTTACCACCGACCTTAGACGATGCACGCGGAGTGAACTTCGATGCAGCAGGTCCAGGGACATGTTTAATCTGGTATATTCGCTATTATGGCGAGATCAGCGGATTGGAAGTCGATGCGAACGCGAATGATCTTCAAGGTTGTTTCGATCTTTCTAATGCGATAACCGTAGAACGTGTTGAACCTTCGGGACGTATGACCGCAAAAATGTTCCCGATCCCGGCATCTACTACATTAAATGTGAAGTTTGATAGACAAATACCAAGTACGGCGAGTGTTCGTTTGTATGATATCACAGGTAATGTAGTTATGAGCAAAGAAGTACAGAAAGGGAATTCTACAGATCTAGATGTGCGTAACATTCCTGCTGGAATTTATATCATCACTATTGATGAGCCCAAAAGCGGAATGGCAATTAAAAAGAAGGTTGTGATTAATTAAAATGCCTTGTTTGTTAGGAAAGGAAAGTCGCTTTTTAGCGGCTTTCTTTTTTATAAATGAAAAAATCGGCTTTTGAAGTATTGTCAGGATCATTCGGGTCGAATGGAAATTTGTTCTTAATGGTATCGATTAATTTCCAGTCAGCTTGATGCTTTTCTATCCAGTCTGTGAACTTTCTATCGCGTTCATGGAAGGTTTGTTTACTATGAAAATTGCTTGAATAAATTACCACATATCGATTGCTATGCTTAAAGAGGTCATTCATATGCATGGCAAAAACAGTATCTTCTATTAGGTGATAGATAACGTCTAAGGAAAGTGTAAGATCAACTTTTGTTGATCTAAAAGTGTCGTCATGATACTCATAAAAGGTTTTGTCATTATCACCTTCAAACAAATTTCTGCATAGTGAAATTGCAGTTGTTGAGACATCAATACCAGTGTAATCCGGGTACTGAGCCAATTTTAGTTGATTGCCATCACCACATCCAAATTCCATCACCGACTTAATATCATTTTTGGCAACGAAATCATTTAGTATCTCAGCTTTAAATATGGCTAAGCGATTGTAAGACCCCGGTCCTGAATTTCCTTTTTTAGAATAGCGTTTCTCCCAATAATTCTTAGAACCTGGAAAAAGTTGGTTTTGAAAAAGCTTAAAAATGACCTTTTTTATGCTATCAATCATTGTGTACTCGAAATTTAAGAAGCGCAAGATAATTATTATTGCCACAAACTTGTAAGTTGGCAAGGATTGATCGACTTTATAAAGGTGATAAAAGAGATTCAGAAAATTCTATTTGTCTATAATGCAAAGTCCGGCTTTGTAAACGGACTTTTTGATGCAGGACATAAGCTGTTAAGTCCTCAAACATATCAATGTTCATTATGTAGCTTAACCCATGGAGCGTTTAAAGAGCGAACCAAATGGAAGCAGTTCAGGGAAAATACACAAATTCAATTAGCTTTTTTGCATATTGATGAATTTCAGGAGCAATATGAGTTTCGCGAAAATGATTTCTCCTATCCCGTGGTTTTAGTCGAATCAAAAGGAAAGCTAGTCGTTATTTTAGATGATGATCGTCTTAGGTCACTAAACAATGTGGAAGATTTGATAAAGGCTGTTGAGAAATACACTTAGATAATTTTAAAGATTTTTTAAGTAATCATTTTCGTCTTTTTCCGAAGTATAGCTAGGGTTTTTCTTCAAGAATTTTTGAAGCCTTGGAGAAAATTTAGGAAAAACATAGCGGTTTTTCGCGTTAAGGGAAAAAATACCTTGGAAAAAGCGTCTTTTCTTTTGATTCGTTTTCTTTGGACGAGCAAAGAAAATGAATGAAAACTATTTTATTGCTGGATGATTAAGTTGAATACATTTGGCTATCAATAGTACGTATCTTTTAAATAGAACTTATATAGGCTAACTAGTTTTATGAATCTCAGCATTGATATTCCCAATATAATTAAGCAATTCATCCTTACCCATTCTTGATGACGATGAGGTCGTAAAGTAATTGGGCATTTCTTCCCAGACATCTTCTAATAATTTTGCCCGATAGGTGGCAATATTTCTCTCAATCGCAGCGGGCTTTAATTTATCAGCTTTTGTAAAAATAATGGAGAAGGGAATTTGATTTTCTCCTAACCATTGCATGAATTCCATATCAATTTTTTGCGGTTCATGCCTAATATCTACAAGTACAAAAGCAGAGACAAGTTGAGTTCGTTTTTTAAAGTACTGAGTTATAAACTTTTGAAAGACCTTTTTAGCAGATTTTGATACTCTAGCATACCCATAACCGGGTAAATCAACCAAGTACCAGTTATTGTTAATAATAAAGTGATTAATTAACTGTGTTTTTCCTGGTCGGCCTGAAGTTTTAGCAAGATTTTTTCGGTTAGTAAGCATATTGATTAGTGAAGATTTACCAACATTCGACCGACCTATGAAAGCATATTCAGGCAAGTTGTTTGACGGGCATTTGCTGACATCGCTATTGCTAATAACAAAATTGGCTGAAGTGATTTTCATTTTTAGCATTAGTTTTTAAGATAGGTTTGACTTCTTAAATTTTAATCGGTAGCTATTTAATCCTTCTTAAAACCCTCTTTTATCAAGCCAGGTTGCTAAATGTTCATTAAAGGTGTCAGGATGTTCCATCATAGGAGCGTGACCACATTCATCTATCCAAAATAGCTCAGCGTCAGGAAGCAGGCTTTCAAATTCAGTTGCTACTTCTGGTGGCGTTACTGTATCGTTTTTACCCCAAATTATACAGGTAGGCGTATTCATATGTGGTAAATCTTTAGACATGTTATGGCGGATGGCGCTTTTAGAAATAGCAAGTGTTTTAACCAGCTTATTTCGATCATTGATAGTCGCGAATACTTCATCTACTATTTCCTTTGATGCCACTTCTGGATTGTAAAAAACATCTTGTGCTTTCTTTTTTACAAACTCATAGTCACTTCTTCTTGGGTAACTATCACCCATGGCACTTTCATATAATCCCGAGCTACCAGTGATTACCAGCCCCTTAACTTTTTCTGGAAATAGTTTAGTGTGAAGTAGACCAATATGCCCCCCAAGCGAATTTCCTAAAAGGATAACCTGATCAAATTCTTTGTGCTCAATAAACTCCTCAAGATAAGTAGCAAAGCTTTTTACGGTAGTCTTTATTAAAGACATATCGTAAATAGGAAGTTCTGGAATGACAATTTTATAGCCTTTAGGGGAGAAATGTTCTGTAACGCCATCAAAGTTACTAAGTCCTCCCATCAAACCATGCAGAATGATAATTGGCGTGCCTTCACCTATTTCTAAATAACTGAATTTTCCTTCCTTCTTTATGTGGTTTTTCATTAGCCGGGTTCGCAAATATCAACCGCAAATATAGGCATTTAGTAATTATGAAACTTGGCAATATTAAACAGGTTAAGAGAAATTATATGTCAGTTTAATCAGATAGAATTCAACTGGGTTTAATCAGGTTCAACTTCACTTCTAATGTGTTGAGAGGAAGCTATTTTATCTCAAGATGGTATTATTTATTAACAAAGTGGTATAAAGTGGTAAAATGTGGTATATTTTTCAATATATTTGATTTTTAAACAAATGCCCCAAGTCATTTGGTGATGAACTCATTGATAGGAACATACGAGTGTAAGGTTGATGCGAAGGGTCGCGTCATGTTGCCAGTTGCAATGAAAAAACAACTCAATCCGATCATTGAAAAAGGCTTTGTTATAAAACGCGCAGTATTTCAGCCCTGTTTGGAGTTGTACCCGATTGATGAATGGGAAAAAATGATGCAAAAGGTTGGGAAACTGAATCGGTTTAAGCCAAAGAACAACGATTTCATACGACGATTTTCGGCAGGTGTTAAACCTGTTGAATTAGATAGTACTGGTCGATTGCAAATACCAAAAGACTTAGTTGCGTTTGCTGGTATTAATAAGAATTTGGTGCTGTCTTCGGCGGTGAACATTATCGAAATATGGGATAAAGATCGCTACGAAAAAGCAATTAATGATGCTACAGTCGACTTTGCTGAGCTGGCAGAAGAGGTAATGGGTAACGATGATGAAGATGTATCATAATCCGGTATTGCTGAAAGAAACGGTAGATGGGCTCGCTATAAAGGAAGATGGGATTTATGTAGATGTAACATTTGGTGGGGGAGGTCATTCAAAGGAAATACTAAGCAGACTAGGAGATGAAGGAAAGTTATTTGCGTTTGATCAAGATAAAGATGCGCTGGAAAACGCGATTGATGATTCTAGATTCACTTTGATAAATCAAAACTTTAGGTTTTTAAAGCGATACTTAAAGTTTTATGGGGTGAAGGAGGTTGATGGTATTTTAGGGGATTTTGGAGTGTCATCTCATCAGTTTGATGAGGGTAGTCGAGGATTTTCAACTCGATTTGAAGGATTGCTTGATATGCGGATGGATCAAACGGGAGCGCTTAGTGCATATCATGTGATTAATGATTATGATGAAGAGTCACTGCGAGAGATGTTCTTTCAATATGGAGAGTTGCGAAATGCATATCAGCTAGCGTCAACGATTGTGAATGCAAGAGCAAATGAAGCTATAAAAACAAGTGAGCAGCTAAAAGAGGTTTTGAGAAAGCATCTGCCGCAGCACAAGAAAAATAAATTGTTGGCTCAAATATATCAAGCGATACGCATAGAAGTGAATCAAGAGATCGAGGCTCTTAAAGAGTTTTTGATGCAAGTACCGGAGGTTTTGATTAAAGGGGGGAGGTTGTCAGTAATCTCTTATCACTCTCTTGAAGATCGATTAGTGAAGCGGTTTATTAGGAATGGAATGTTTGAAGGTGAGCCTGAAAAAGACATGTTTGGAAGGGTGGATGTGCCTTTGAAAAAAGTAGGTGGGCTCATCGTGCCTACAGCGGTAGAAATAGCAGAAAACAACAGGGCGCGAAGTGCAAAGCTTCGCGTAGCAGAAAAGTTATAATGATTAAAAAAGGAATATACGATATACTCAAAGGTAAGTTCTTGATTAATGAGGATGCCTTTAAGAATTGGCGTTTTATCCTTTTTGCAGCGCTTCTGGCATTAGTAATGATTGCTAGTTCACATAGCGCTGAGAAAAAAGTACATGAAATAGCACGCTTAAGTGCTGAAGTGAAGGAGCTGAGATCTGAGTATATCGATTTGCATAAAACCTTGATGGTATTAAAAATGGAATCTCAAATAGCGAAACACATGGTGTACCGAGAGGTGTTTCCTTCAAAGACTCCACCGAAGAAAATAAAGGTCAAAAAAGAATAGCAAAATAAGTTGGCAGTTAAAGAAAAGAACATATTAAACCGATTGTATTTTGTAGCAACGTGTATGTTTCTCTTTGCTATTGCGGTCGCCGTGAAGTTGGTCAACATTCAACTAGTAGAAGGGGGTAAGTACAAAGAGCTTGCTCAAATTAGCAATTTCAAAAATGATACAATTACTGCTAACCGAGGTAATATCTATGCAGCTGATGGTAGTCTTTTGGCAACCTCAATGCCCAAATATGATATCAGGATTGATGTCATGACTATTTCTCAAAAAAACTTTAGCAAACACGTTAAGGGGCTGGCAGATTCACTCTCCACAATGTTAGGAGAACCATCTGATTTTTATCTAAAAAAATTACGCATAGCAAGACAAACTAAAAATAGGTATCTGCTTATAACAAGGGGGCTTGGCTATGCAGATTATATGCGTATAAAAAGTTTTCCGCTATTCAAATTAGGTGCGTATAAAGGCGGACTGATCGTTGAACAGCGTACTATTCGTGAACATCCTATTGGGAAAATGGCGGCAAGAACCATTGGGCATGACCGTAAAGATGAAGAGGGGTATTACAGTAGGGTTGGTATTGAAGGGGCATTTAGAGAGTTTTTGAGGGGTAGTGAAGGGTATCAGTTAAAGCAAAAAATAGCAAAAGGACAATGGAAGCCAATTGATAATGCTAATGAAGTTGAGCCAAAAGACGGGTATGATGTAGTGACCACCATAGATGTGAATATGCAAGACATAGCGCATCAATCATTACTAAGACAGCTTGAGCATTACAAAGCAGATCATGGTACCGTCGTGGTTATGGAAACCGAAACAGGTGAGGTGAAAGCCATATCCAATTTGGGTAAGGCAAAAAAGGGCGGATATTATGAACGTTTGAACTATGCAATTGGCGAGTCTCATGAGCCAGGATCTACCTTTAAGTTAATGACCATGATTGCAGCATTAGAAGATCGAGTTATTGATACCAGTGATGTTGTTGATACTGGGAATGGTCGTTATAAATTTTATGACCGAACGGTACGAGATTCTAAATGGGGTGGTTTCGGAAAAGTGTCTATGGCACAAGCGTTTGAGTTGTCTTCCAATGTTGCATTCGCACGAATTATAGATGAGAAGTACAAGCAAAAACCAGAGCGTTTTGTGAATCGTTTATATAATATGGGGCTTAATGATAAATTAGGGTTACCTATTCTTGGTGAAGGAAACCCAAGTATCCCGCATCCTACTGATAAATATTGGTCCGGTACTTCGCTACCATGGATGACCCATGGTTATGGTGTGTCAATGACAGCTTTACAAACACTTACGTTTTATAATGCAATTGCCAACGATGGAAAAATGGTGAAGCCTCGATTTGTTAAAGAGATTCGTGCTTGGAACAAATCGTACAAATCGTACAAGACAGAAGTAATAGATGCTTCAATTTGTAGCAAAGAAACTGCATTGAAAGCAAAAGAGATGATGAAAAATGTAGTGCGACGCGGTACTGCAAAAAACATCTATTCTCCAGATTTTTCGATGGCTGGCAAAACAGGAACCTGTCAATATAATTATTGGATAGAGTCCGGAAGATATATATCCTCATTTGCAGGTTATTTTCCAGCTGATAATCCTAAGTATTCTTGTATTGTAGTAATTCATCAACCGGATAAGGAAATAGGGTATTATGGTGCTGATGTTGCTGCTCCTGTTTTCAAGGAAATTGCCATGAAAATTTATACGGACACTCCCTTTATTAATGAGGTTGAGAATCTAGTTGTAGAAAATGTGTTAGCCGACCCTGATTACCAAACCTATTTTACAAAAGCACAAAACGATCAAGCGATAATGCCTAATGTAAAAGGTATGGTGGTAATGGATGCGGTGGCACTACTTGAAAATATGGGCTTACAAGTAAGCTTTAGCGGTACTGGGAAGATTAAAGAACAATCGATTAAGCCAGGGGTTGAAATTAAAGGAATTAAAAAAGTAACAATAAAAAGTTAGGTGCTTCAACTAAAGGACATATTGTATAAGGTTTCTTTGAACTCAATAGTGGGTAGCACAACTATTGTTATAAATAATATTTGTTTTGACTCAAGAAATGTTTCTTTAAACGATGCTTTTGTAGCTATTAGAGGTACTCAAGTTGATGGGCATGATTTTATAGAAAAAGCAGTTGCACAAGGAGCTTTGGCGATAATTTGTGAAGAGCTTCCAAAAAACCTAGTTAATGGCGTCACCTATGTAAAGGTCGAAGATTGCAATCAGGCGTTGGCATTGATGGCTTCTAATTATTATGAAGTTCCTTCAGAAAATTTAAAGCTAATTGGTGTTACCGGAACTAACGGTAAAACGACCATTGCATCCTTACTTTTTCAGCTTTTCAAGAAAGCGGGATATAAGGTTGGTTTGCTTTCAACGGTTCACATTTTAGTCAATGATAAAGTGTATAAGGCAACGCATACCACCCCTGATTCATTAACTATCAACCGGTATTTGAAAGCGATGAATGAAGAAGGGGTTGAGTTCTGTTTCATGGAAGTAAGTTCACACGGCATCCATCAAAAAAGGACTGCTGGTTTAACTTTTACAGGTGGAATTTTCACCAATTTATCACATGATCATTTAGATTATCACAACACCTTTTCTGAATATAGAGATGTGAAAAAAGTCTTTTTTGATGAGCTACCCAAGTCAGCATTTGCCTTATCGAATATCGATGATAAAAACGGACTTTTTATGTTGCAAAATACGGTAGCAAAAAAATACACGTATGCGCTTAAAACCTACGCTGATTATAAGGGGCAAGTATTAGAGAACCAATTTAGTGGTTTATTGTTAAAGTTAAATGATCAGGAGTTGTGGTCAAGGCTCATAGGAAGTTTTAATGCCTACAACTTGGTTGCTATCTATGCTACTGCAGAGCTGCTTGGTTTAGAGCCTATTGAGATTTTACAGATCATTAGTGAGTTAGAGAGCGTATCTGGACGTTTTCAGTACTTCGTTGAAGATAAAATTACAACGATAGTTGATTATTCGCACACACCTGATGCATTGCAGAATGTGCTTCAAACGATTAATGATATCCGCACCAAAAATGAGGAACTGATTACGGTTGTTGGTTGCGGTGGGGATCGTGATAAATCAAAGCGGCCTAAAATGGGGCATATCGCTTCTGCACTTAGTACAAAGGCAATTTTCACGAGTGATAACCCTAGAAGCGAAGACCCCGATACCATTATTTCTGAAATGGAGTCAGGTGTAGAACCACAAAATTATAAAAAGACCATTTCAATAACCGATAGAAAGCAGGCGATTAAAACTGCTATCCAGCTGGCGCGAGCTAATGACATTATCCTTATTGCAGGTAAGGGGCATGAAACCTATCAGGAGATTAATGGAGAGCGTACTGATTTTGATGATTTAAAGATCGCCAAAGAATTAATAGAAAAACTAAAAAAGTAAATCTGTCATTTCTGCGAAAGCAGGAAGCAGAGAGAGGCTATGTTATACTACTTATTTGAATACTTAGAGCAACAATATCAGTTCCCAGGAGCTGGACTTTTTCAGTTCATCACGTTTCGTGCGGCAATGGCGGTATTATTCTCTTTGTTGATATCAATGATCTATGGTCGTCGTATCATTAATTACCTTCAATTAAAACAGGTTGGTGAGACCGTTCGTGATCTTGGACTTCAAGGCCAAAAAGAAAAAGCTGGAACTCCAACCATGGGGGGTGTCATCATCATTTTGGCAACATTGGTCCCGGTATTACTCTTCGCCAAACTTGAAAATATTTATATCATCATGTTGTTGGCTTCCACTGTATGGATGGGTATTATAGGTTTTGTAGATGATTATATAAAGGTATTTAAAAAAGACAAAGAGGGTCTTAAGGGGCGCTTTAAGGTACTTGGGCAAATAGGGTTAGGAATTCTTGTTGGGGCTACGATGTTTTTTCATCCTGACATTACTATTAGAGAAGAGATTAAAAGCCCAATAGAAGGACAGGAGATCGTCGTTAACGGCCCTGCAAGCAACGAATTTCAGTCTGATGAAAAATCTACAAAAACAACCATCCCCTTCACCAAAAATAATGAGTTTGATTATGCTGATTTGATTTCTTGGGCAGGAGATGGATATAGAGATTATGCATGGCTCATTTTTATTCCAATAGTCATTATTATCATTACGGCTGTGTCAAACGGAGCCAATCTTACTGACGGTATTGATGGTTTGGCAGCAGGAACATCCGCAATATCCGTACTCACACTTGGCATTTTTGCTTTTGTTTCAGGTAACATCATTTTCTCTGATTATCTCAACATCATGTACATCCCTAATGTAGGTGAAATTACAATTTATATAGCAGCATTTACAGGAGCTCTAATCGGGTTTTTATGGTATAACACTTATCCGGCTCAGGTATTTATGGGTGATACTGGAAGTTTGACAATAGGAGGGATAATTGCTGTACTCGCAATAGTTGTGAGAAAAGAATGGTTGATTCCCATTTTATGTGGAATCTTTTTAGCGGAGAATGTTTCGGTAATAATGCAAGTGAGCTGGTTTAAATATACCAAAAGGAAATATGGAGAAGGAAGGCGCATTTTTTTGATGTCGCCGCTACACCACCATTACCAGAAAAAAGGCTACCACGAAAGTAAAATAGTAGCCCGCTTCTGGATTATTGGGATCATGTTAGCGATTCTGGCTGTGGTAACATTGAAACTAAGATAGCTCTTAAAAAATGAATAGGCTTGTTGTTTTAGGAGGCGGAGAAAGTGGGGTAGGGACGGCCATTTTAGGAAAGCAAAAAGGCTATGATGTTTTTGTTTCTGACAAAGGACAAATAGCAAAAAAGTATAAAGACGTTCTTGAACATTTTGAGATTTTATGGGAGGAGGGAACTCACACTGAAGCTAAAATTTTAGCGGCAGATGTAGTGATGAAAAGTCCCGGTATTCCGGATAAAGTTCCTTTGGTACAACAGTTAGTTGCGAAAAGAATCCCAGTAATATCGGAGATTGAGTTTGCATCAAAATATACCGATGCAATGATTGTGGGTATTACGGGAAGTAATGGTAAAACTACTACCACAAAGTTAACACATCATATCCTACATACAGGAGGTTTGAATGTTGGAATGGCAGGTAATATTGGTGACAGCTTTGCAAAAATGGTAGCGGAAAAAAACCATGATCACTATGTGTTAGAAATCAGCAGTTTTCAATTAGATGGTATCGTTGATTTTAAACCACATATCGCTGTTTTAACCAATATCACCCCGGATCATTTAGATCGGTATGAGTATAAGTTAGAGAACTATGTAGCCTCTAAGTTTCGCATCACTATGAATCAAACTGAGGAGGATTATCTCATTTACGATGCAGATGACCCCATTATTGAAGACTGGCTTCGGAAGCACCCGGTAAAATCTCAATTACTTCCTTTTTCACTCGTAAAAAAAGTCGATCAAGGAGCATACATAGAAAATGAAAATTTAATTATAACAATCAACAAACAACAAATAACAATGCCAACAGACATTATTTCATTAGACGGAAAGCACAACATCAAAAACGCGATGGCATCCGCTACCGTAGCAGAGCTTACCAGAATTAGAAAGGAGACTATTAGAGAGAGTCTTTCTAATTTTCAAGCAGTACCGCATCGTATGGAAAAGGTGTTGAAAATTCAAAATGTAACGTACATCAACGACTCAAAAGCAACCAATGTCAATGCTGCTTTTTATGCCTTGGAAAGTATGACTGCTCCTACAGTGTGGATTATAGGTGGGGTTGATAAGGGTAATGATTATACCCCGTTATTCCCGCTGGTACATGAAAAGGTAAAAGCGATTATCTGTCTTGGTGTTGATAACGATAAGATTATAGAAAACTTTGGGAGAGTGGTCGATATTATGGTGGAGACTCAAACGATGCGTGAAGCAGTTCGCGCTGCCTATGAGTTTGCCGAGAAAGGAGATAATGTACTACTTTCTCCTGCTTGTGCAAGTTTTGATTTGTTTGATAATTATGAAGACCGCGGTGATCAGTTTAAAGAAGCGGTTCGAAACTTATAGGATGGAAAGTGAATAGCATTTTTAAAAATATAAAAGGAGACAAAGTGATCTGGGCAGTGGTTGGGCTACTTGCTGTAATATCATTTATGCCAGTTTATAGCGCAAGTACCAATCTGGTTTACGTAGTTGGCAACGGGACCACAATGGGGCACTTGGTTAAGCACGGTATATTACTTTTATTAGGTTTCATCGTAATTTATGCTATTCATAAGGTACCATACCATTATTTTTCCGGTTTATCAGTTCTAATGCTACCGGTTATTATTTTGCTTTTAGTTTACACACTAGCTCAGGGCAATACCGTAGGCGGTGCAAATGCAAGTAGATGGATACGGGTTCCTTTTGTTGGTATGACTTTTCAAACATCCTCATTGGCTTCGGTAGTGCTGATGATTTACGTAGCCCGATATTTATCTAAAATAAAAGACAAGGTGGTAACATTTAAAGAAACCTTGGTGCCTTTATGGTTGCCGGTGTTTGTGGTGTTAGCGCTAATTCTTCCCGCTAACTTTTCGACAACAGCAATCATTTTTGCAATGATATTAATGTTGACTTTTTTAGGAGGATATCCAATAAAATATCTAGGGATTATTTTAGGTGCCGGCATCCTGTCGCTCAGTCTTTTTTTGTTAACTGCTAAAGCATTTCCCGATCTGTTTCCAAATCGAGTAGATACCTGGATAAGTAGAATAGAAAACTTTGTTGACGGCGAAGATACGGAGGCAGACTATCAAATAGAGAAAGCGAAAATCGCAATTGCCACTGGCGGTCCTATAGGAAAAGGACCTGGGAAAAGTGTACAGAAGAACTTTTTACCACAATCAATATCTGACTTTATTTTTGCAATTATTGTAGAAGAATGGGGTTTAATGGGGGCATTTACTATTATGTTTTTGTATATGCTTTTGCTGTTTAGGTTGGTCATTGCAGCATTAAAAGCCCCAACAATTTTTGGAAAATTACTAGTAATAGGCGTGGGTCTTCCTATAGTATTTCAAGCATTAATTAATATGGCCGTTGCGGTCGAATTATTTCCAGTTACCGGTCAAACATTACCGTTAATTAGTTCGGGAGGTAGTTCGATTTGGATGACTTGCCTCGCGTTAGGGATTGTGTTAAGCGTAAGTGCTAAACGTGAACAAATTAAAGAGCTTGAGTTGCATGACGAAGACGGTGAAGAAAACCCATTGGCAATATTAAGTGAAGCAGTATAAAATTGTCATATCAGGGGGTGGAACAGGCGGGCATATTTATCCGGCAATAGCGATTGCGAATGAGTTAAAGTCTAGACACCCGTCGGCTGAATTTTTATTTGTAGGAGCCAGCGATCGCATGGAGATGGAAAAAGTGCCAAAAGCGGGTTATAAAATTGAAGGCCTTTGGATTGCAGGTCTGCAGCGAAAACTTACGCTCAAAAACTTGATGTTTCCCTTAAAACTCTTATCTAGTTTATGGAAATCTAGGGGTATTATAAGAAAATTCAAGCCTGATGTGGCCATCGGAACTGGCGGCTTCGCAAGCGGACCTCTATTGCAGATGGCGGTACGTAAAAAAGTGCCTAGTTTGATTCAAGAACAAAATTCGTATCCCGGTATTACGAATAAATTATTAAGTAAAAAGGTGCAAAAAATATGTGTGGCTTATGATGGTTTAGAGCGCTTTTTTCCAAAAGAAAAATTAATAAAAACCGGTAACCCGATACGACAAGATTTGCTCAGTATTGATGAAAAAAGAGCTGAGGCTAGTGCATTTTTTGAGTTAGATGAAAGTAAGAAAACGATTCTAGTGCTCGGTGGCAGTCTTGGTGCAAGAGCGATTAACCGATTTGTTGAATCTATGTTAGATTTTTTTCAAGCAAACAATGTGCAACTTGTTTGGCAATGTGGAAAGTTGTACACCGAAGAATACAGTAGGCATAATGAAAAGGAAGACGTTCAGGTTCATACATTTTTAGATAGAATGGATTTAGCCTATGCAGCGGCTGATGTTATCATTTCGAGATCGGGAGCGAGTTCAGTTTCAGAATTATGTGTAGTAGGAAAGCCTGTGATTTTTATTCCTAGTCCTAATGTGGCAGAAGATCATCAAACAAAAAATGCGGAAGCAATTGTAAAGGAACATGCTGCCATTTTGATTAAGGAAAGTGAATTGGAAAATACTTTTGAAGACGAATTTAAACTGTTGATTTCATCGAAAGAAAAACAAGAAAATTTAAGTGTAAATATCAAAAAGTTAGCATTAGTAAATGCCACCAGTGATATTGTGGACGAAGTAGAGAAGTTGTTGAAAATTGAACCTTAATAAGATACATAACGTTTATTTCATAGGGATCGGTGGTATCGGTATGAGCGCTCTTGCGCGATATTTTAATATGCTAGGTAAGTATGTAGGGGGTTATGATAAAACACCTTCAGTTATTACAAAACGCCTTGTAGATTTAGGAATAGCTATTCATTTTGAAGATAGTATTCAGCAAGTTCCTGAACCTTTTTTGAATATTGAAAATACTTTGGTGGTATACACACCAGCAGTTCCTAAATTGCACACTGAGTTAACATATTTTCAAGAAAACCAGTTCAGCGTATATAAGCGATCTGAAGTGCTTGGTTTTATTACTAAGGATACCTACTGTATGGCGGTCGCCGGTACACATGGTAAAACAACTACTAGTACTATTTTAGGGCATTTACTTGCTGAGGCAAACTTGCCGATGACTGCTTTTTTGGGTGGTATTGCTGAAAATTATGATTCCAATTTAATTTTAAAGGGAAGCAAGCTATCGGTGGTTGAAGCTGATGAGTTTGATCGGTCTTTTTTAAGGTTATTTCCTAACAGTGCATGTATTACATCGATGGATGCCGATCATCTTGATATTTATGGTGATTCGGATAGCTTGAAAGACTCTTTTCAAGAATTTGCTAATAAAATTGAAGGAGGAGGAGTATTGTTTTTACGAACAGGTTTACAATTGAAATCAGGATTGCCTGAAAATGTGAAAACCTTTTCATATGGGTGGGAAGATGAATCAGATTATCAGGTTGTCAATGTGCAGATTAAAGATGGAGCCTATGTTTTTGATATTAAAACACCAAATGGCACTTTTACAAATATCAACTTACAACTTCCTGGCCGACATAATTTAATGAATGCCCTGGTCGCATTTTCAATGGCACATTGTTATGGGGTGGATGTTGAGTTTTTGAAAAAGGGATTAAAATCTTTTAAGGGGATACAGCGTAGATTCTCATATCAAATAAATCATCAAAAAAGAGTTTATATCGATGATTATGCTCATCATCCTACAGAAATTAATGCGGTGCATCAGGCAGTTAGAGAAATGTATCCTGGAGAGAAGGTGCTGGCAATTTTTCAACCACATTTATTTAGTCGCACACGGGATTTTGCAGATGATTTTGCGAAAAGTTTATCCAATTTTGATGAGTTGTTGTTATTGGATATTTACCCGGCAAGAGAGGAGCCAATTCCTGGTATAACGTCAACTTGGCTGTTATCAAAAATAAATAATGAACATAAACAATTAATACCAAAAAGTTGGTTGTTAAATGAAGTGGTTAGCAGTAGCGCGCGTATTGTAATTACGTTAGGTGCTGGTGATATAGGAGTTGAAGTTTCAAAAATAAAAGAAGCGTTATTAAATGAAATTAAAGTGGATTAAGATACGGGTAATCCTTATGATTATGGTCATTTCGAGTCTTTATGTCTTTACTTCGTTTAGGCATGAAACTCAAAAAATAAACGATGTGAAGGTGGAGTTTACGGCAGAAAATGACAATCTTTTTATATCAGAAACAGCAGTTAATAAATTGTTGATACAAAATGAACAAGGGGTTACGAGTATGTTTAAAGAACGATTAGTTTTGGATAAAATGGAGGCAGTTTTGAACTCCAATGGAATGATCCAAAATGCCGAAGTCTATGTGTCAGTAAATGGTACACTTAAGGCAAAAGTAGAGCAAAAAATTCCAATTGCTCGAGTGGTAGAAAATGGATCTTATTACATTGACACCGAAGGTAAAAAAATGCCTTTGTCATCAGAGCATTCGGCAAGAGTGCCTTTAGTAAGTGGAGAAATCATTGAAGATGATATTTCTATTTTACACGAAGTGGCAATGAAAGTTAGAGAAGATGATTTTTTGAAGAAAGAAGTAGTTGCTATTCATAAAAATAAGTTCAGTGGATTCGAATTTCGATTTAGAACAAACGATTTAAGAGTTGTTTTTGGAGATGATGATCAACTGGAGCGAAAAATCAAGAATTTAAAAGCTTTTTATAAAAAAGCAACAGAAGATAGTACACTGGTTACATATAACAAAGTAGATCTTAGATTTAGTAATCAGGTAGTCTGTACCAAAAAGTAGTACATGGAAAAAACAAACGTTGCGGTTGGATTAGATATTGGAACCACCAAAATTGTGGCGATGATTGGTCGTAAAAATGAGTACGGCAAGGTAGAAGTACTTGGTATTGGCAAATCGAAAAGTTTAGGTGTGCATCGAGGGGTGGTCAATAATATAACACAAACTATACAGTCTATTCAACAAGCAGTTCAAGAGGCGGAAAGTGTTTCTGACTTTAGTATCGATGAAGCAGTGGTAGGTATTGCAGGGCAGCATATACGAAGTCTACAGCATAGCGATTACATTACCCGACCAAATGCTGATGAGGTTATTGGTGAAGATGATATTGAGAAGCTTATTAATCAGGTTTACAAATTGGTAATGCTTCCAGGTGAAGAGATTATTCATGTATTACCACAAGAGTATAAGGTTGATGGTCAGGCGGAGATATCAGAGCCAATAGGGATGTATGGAGGCAGGTTAGAAGCCAACTTTCACGTGGTTGTGGGTCAAGTGTCTTCGATTAGAAATATTGGACGATGTATAAAAAGTGCCGGACTCGAATTAGGAGGTATCACATTAGAGCCATTGGCGTCTGCAGATGCTGTGTTGAGTCAAGAAGAAAAGGAAGCGGGTGTTGCTTTGATCGATATAGGTGGTGGTACAACCGACCTTGCCATTTTTAAAGACGGTATTATTCGTCACACGGCGGTAATTCCATTTGGAGGGAATGTAGTGACAGAAGATATTAAGGAAGGATGTTCGATTATTGAAAAACAAGCGGAGCTTTTAAAGATAAAATTCGGATCTGCATGGCCGGGCGAAAATAAGGATAATGAAATCGTTTCTATTCCGGGTTTAAGAGGTAGAGAACCGAAAGAAATTACCCTAAAGAATCTTTCGAAGATCATTCATGCTCGCGTGGTAGAAATCGTTGAGCAGGTTTTTTTAGAGATCAAAAATTATGGTCACGAAGAACAGAAAAAGAAGTTAATCGCGGGTATTGTTTTAACCGGAGGGGGTTCTCAATTAAAACATTTGAAGCAATTGGTTGAGTATATTACCGGAATGGATACCCGAATTGGATATCCTAATGAGCATTTAGCTGGAGATTCTGACACGGATACTGCTAGTCCTATGTATGCAACAGCTGTAGGATTATTAATGAACGCTTTGGAGAAAAAGGCAAGGATTTTTGAAGAGGATACAGTATTTGATAGTTCATCTGTAATATCAGATGATGTTTCCGAAGGTGAAGAAGGAAAAGAAGTGCCACCGGCAACACGATTAAAAAAAGAACGCAAATCAATTTTAGATAAATGGTCTGAGAAGTTGAAAGACTTTTTAGACAATGCGGAGTAGGGGACCGAGCGATCGTAAATTATCCTGTGGATGATTTGCAGCGAGGAGCCAGGAGGTGTGAGGGCCAATAGCGATCGTAAATTATCCTGTGGATGATTCGCAGCGAGGAGCCAGGAGGTTCGCAGACCAATGAGATTTATTTCAGGTCGAGTGATTTGAAGAATGAGAATGGTGTCCTGACTAAAGCTTCTAGATATAATTCTATTGTTCCTAAAGGTTAAAATAGAATCATTCGAAGTGACAAAAGATTAATATAAAACAACAAGAACCAGTAAAGCAACAATATGAGCACTACAGAATTCGAAAATAACATCGATTTCGATCTCCCTAAGAACCAGTCTAACGTCATTAAAGTGATTGGAGTTGGCGGAGGTGGTAGCAATGCTATTAACTATATGTTTCAACTTGGTATTAAGGGGGTCGATTTTGTGATCTGTAATACTGACGCGCAGGCATTAGAAAATAGCTCAATCCCAAATAAAATTCAACTTGGCGTTTCCCTAACCGAGGGTCTTGGTGCAGGGGCAAATCCGGAAATAGGAGAGCGTTCAGCTGTAGAAAGCTATGAAGATATAAAAGCCATGCTAAGTACCAATACCAAGATGATTTTTATCACGGCTGGTATGGGTGGGGGTACCGGAACAGGTGCTGCGCCAATTATTGCGAAAATGGCAAAAGAAATGGATATCCTTACTGTTGGTATTGTCACCATTCCGTTTCAGTTTGAAGGAAAAATGCGTAATGAGCAAGCGCAATTAGGGGTTGAGAATTTGCGCCAGCATGTAGATTCTTTAATCGTAATTAATAATAATAAGCTAAGAGAAGTCTATGGTAACCTTGGCTTTAAAGCAGGGTTTGCTAAGGCTGACGAAGTATTAGCAACTGCATCTAGAGGTATCGCTGAGGTAATTACTCATCACTACACACAAAATATTGATTTACGTGATGCCAAAACAGTTCTTTCTAATAGTGGTACTGCCATTATGGGATCAGCTAGTGCCTCTGGTTCCAATCGGGCGAATGAAGCGATCATGAAGGCTTTGGATTCTCCTTTATTAAATGATAATAAAATTAAAGGCGCTAAAAACGTATTGCTATTAATTGTTTCTGGTACGGAAGAAATTACGATTGATGAAATTGGTGAGATAAACGACCATATTCAAAACGAAGCTGGTCATAGTGCCAATATCATTATGGGTGTCGGTGAAGATGTTGAGTTAGATAATGCTATTTCGGTTACCATTATTGCAACAGGTTTTAACGCAGAGCAACAAGATGAAATTGTCAATACTGAGTCTAAGAAGATCATTCATACACTTGGGGATGAGCAACGTGCAATTCAGGATTTAAGCCCGAAAAAAACCTTTGACCCTAAACCGTTAACGGGTAATGCAGAAGTATCAAATGATAAAGATGCTCCGGAGAAAATTGTACGCCATGTTTTGTTGGAAGAAGATGAAGAGCCCGAGCCTGTTAAGCCAAAAATGGATTTGATCCCTACCACTGATTTGATAAAGAACATTAATGTTGTATATGAGGTTTTAGATACAAATGAAGTAAAAGAAGAAGCGGTATTGCCGTTAGAGGAAAGTCCTGAAAGTACAGAAACTGCTGAAGATGATTTTATCATCACACCGGTTGTGAATGAGATTGAGGTAAACGAGCCAACAGTAATTGGTGATGAAGAACAGTTTACATTAACTTTTGATTTACCATTATCTGATACTGTGCAAAATAATGATGCGGAAGAAGAAGTACTTCGTTTTGATTTAACCGAAGAGGTTAAAGATATGGATGTTGTAGATGCAGAAGAAGTAACGGTACAACCCATTCAAGTAGGAGATGAAACAAGATACAGCCTTGAAGATTATATGGAGGTTGAGTCTACTTTAAATAACGCATCCTCATCAGAGGTTACAGAAGAAGAAGTAGATCAGGAATTAGCGATCCAGAAAAAAGTGGTAGCTCAAGAAATAGAAGAGGAAGCTGTAACTGACGAGGTGGACCCTTTTAACAGTTCGATTTCTGATTTGATGAAGGAGCGCGCAAATGAGCGCAAAAAAACGATGAAAGATTTCAATTATAAATTCCGGACCAATGCATCAAAAATTGATGATATAGAGAAAATTCCGGCATATAAACGTATGGGGGTCGATTTAGATGATACAGTTCCATCTGATGAAGATCCTAGTCCATCAAGAACAACTTTGGGAACCGATGATAATGATGACATTCAATTGCGTTCAAACAACTCGTTCTTGCATGACAATGTAGATTAGTTAGTAGTTAGTTTATTGATGTAAAACCCGGAACAAGCCACATTAGTGTTCCGGGTTTTTTAATGGGTGATGTTTAATTATCCTTGTTTCAAGACTCTTTCTTAATCGATTTAAATCCTAGTTCTTTCTCTTGAACTTTCTCATTCAAAGTGCTATCTTCGCACTCATTAAATTTTAAATGAAATGAGTTTACAACAAGATATCATGACCAAAATGAAGGAGGCGATGAAGGCGAAAGATCAGACTGCTTTAGCTGCTCTTCGCGCTGTAAAGTCGGCTATTTTGTTGGCGCAAACGGAAAGTGGGGCAAAAGAAATGCTATCTGAAGAAGATGAGATCAAGTTGCTTCAAAAACTGGTGAAGCAACGTAAGGATAGTGCCTCCATTTTTACCGAACAAGGCAGGGATGATTTAGCACAGCCAGAGATTGACCAAGCAGTTATTATTGAGCAGTTTTTACCAGAACAATTATCAGAAGAAGAGATTGAGAGTGTAGTGGTAGCAACAATTGATGATATAGGTGCAAGTGGCATGAAAGATATGGGAAAGGTTATGGGTATTGTATCAAAAGCGTTAGCTGGACAAGCTGACGGAAAAACCATATCCACCATCGTAAAACAGAAGTTAATGTAGGTAATTTGCTTTGCGCAGTAATATTACTGTTTACTGCAACTGTATACTGAAGACTAATAAAGGCCCAGTAGTTCAACTGGATAGAATATCAGATTTCGGCTCTGAGGGTTGGGGGTTCGAATCCTCCCTGGGTCACGAATGAATCGAAAAAAGATTCAATGTCAAGCGAGTTTCAAAAATGAAGCTCGCTTCTTTTTTGAAGAAAAGCAAAGAGATTGTTTTTTCGATTCTCAAAGCGGAGCTTTGCGAGGATCAACAAGCGCAGCGCAGTTAATCCTTAATACCTTTAATAGTTGTATATGATTTTTGAATATGGTAGTCCGGGTTTTTATTCTCAAAGCGGAACTTTGTAAGGATCATCAAGTGTTAGCACAGGTATTCCTCCTATTGAATTTTATGATATAGCGTTTCATTTTTTCAATTCTCAACGTGAAGCTTTGTAGGCGCCATCAAATGAAGCTAATACATGCAAAACTAATCTATATGCTATTTTAAAATTGTTTAATATAGGAAGCCCTTTTACTCTTTGTATACAGGGATATCTACATAACTATTATTGAACCATTTGACAATTAATGGTTCATTGGCATCCTTAATTGTTTCTTTGCTTACATCTTTACCTGTACCATAGTTTACTTGCTCATGTGGATGTTTGTTTACATTAAGCACTAAAACGAGTCTACTGCCCTTATTCATTTTTTTACTTGTTACTCTTACATTATTAAAAGGAAATTCCTCTAATTTATTTGGTGAAAGTAACTGTCTTTTTTCTCTGTTTTTAGCCATACTTGCCCTTCCAATAAACTGTTGTGTTAGTTTAAAATACTTTCCTTCTGGCGTTTGCTCATATAGCACTATTGAGCAATCCATGTCTTTTTTGTTAATCATTAGTTTCAATGATCCAGAATAGGAGCCATTGAATTCCATATCGTTATCAAAGGGCTTGGTGATAAAAGAAAATCCATTGCTCAAGGGGAGAGAATCATTAACAATAATCGGGTTGTAATAATTATTCTCACCTGAAAGAGTTCTATCCTTAAAATCGACACTTTGTTCAATATAGCCGGTTTGTAAAGGTCTATTTTTTGATAGCGCATAGTGAAATGGATTGCCATTATTTCCAGTCCCATATTTAGATCGAAATGGTACGTTTGACAATGTATTATTGAGATAGAAACGTAAGGTGTCACTACTCATTTTAGAGAGTTCTTGTACGTGTCTCCATTTGTTGGCACCCATAACCTGAAAGTTAATTTTGTCCTTTAACAAGTCAGGTTTTGGTTTACTTTTGAAGATATAATCAAACCATTGGAAACTCAAATCCGTAATACTAATTTGTGCCACTGAATCAATAGAATAGTTGCTAATTGTCTTTTCAGGGATGTATTGCGAGCCTAAATGCCCAAAAGGCCCTATTACTAAATAGTGCTCTGGATTTTCGAAATATTTATAATGTTCTTTTAAATAATGAAGCGCTCCTATTTGCCCACCGTCATAATATCCTGTTGTGGTTAATACAGGGATATCAATATTCTTGAAATCTTCTTTATAAGGCATCATAGATTGCCAGTACTTGTCATAAGTAGGATGTTGCAGCTGCTTTTTGAAGAAAGGATTGGGCGCTCCATCAATGCTATCGAGCTTATTGTATGCAATTCCATTTTGATAGTACTCCAGTTTTAATTTATTCCAGCGCCCATGGTCATTGTAATTTTCCGTATCGAGTTTTTTATTGTTTGTAACATACGGAAACCAAGAATACAAAAACGACATATACACCCCATTTTCCGAAGGCTCTCCAATTCCCGGTGATGATGATGCGGCCGGGATTATCGTTTTTAAAGCTGGATGTAATTTTTTAGTAGCTGCCCATTGTGTGAAACCGGTATAGCTACCTCCCTGCATACCCACTTCTCCATTGCTCCAGTGTTGTTGCGTAATCCACTCTATTACAGTATTGATATCACCTCCTTCAAATTCGTAAGGAACAATTTCACTTGAGCTCCAGGCTTTACCTCTTGTATAACTTACTACGCCAACATATCCATGACTTGCTGCTTTTAAAGCTCTTTCATAATCATTGTCTCGTGTATAAATGGTGTGATGCAAAATGGTAGGTGCTGGTGTTTTTACTTGCTTATTTCTTACTATTAAAAGAGCTACTTCAGCACCGTCTGCGGTTTGTACTACAATACTATCTTGCAGGAAATACTCTTTTTCATCCTGAATTAACAACTTTCCTTGAACACTCTTTGTAGTCTTGTTACAAGAAAGAAGGACAATAGCCATTGTTGCCACTATCAACAAATGTGGTTTTAACATATTCATTTTGTATTCGTTTTTGATCAAATCCTAGTCCGTTTTTTGAAGAGCACAGAGCGCCTGGTAGAAATTTCCAGTTCGTTTTTTGTTTTAAGTGTTATCTTAAGTTTATTATTCTCGAAGGGAACAACGACTTTAATAAAATCTAGGTTGACAATCTCACTTCTATTAATTCTGAAAAAAGTGTCATCGGGTAAAATTTCTTCTAAACTATTCAGGGAGCGTTTGATTAATAGCCTTTCATTTTTGAAATGAAGTTGAGCATAGTTCTCAATAGATTTGATATAAAAAATGTCTGCTAGCGGGATGAAGTGATACCTCTTTCCATCATTTACGAATATTTTTTGATGAATACTCAACTTCTTATTTGCAATATCTTTAGTTGCAATTTGGTTTTTGAGCTTAAGAACAGCTGCTTCCAATCGTTCTTCCCGTATGGGTTTTACTAGATAATCCAAGGCATTTACCTCAAATGCTCTTACGGCATATTCATTATATGCTGTGGTGAAAATGATTTGTGGCGTTATTGCTAATTCCTCTAATAAATCAAAACCCGATTTGTCCGGCATTTGAATATCGAGAAATATGCAATCTACTTTTGTCCTAGACAATAGTGTCTTTGCACTGTCTGCGCTATCCGCTTCACCAACTATGTTTAAATAAGTAAACCCTGCCAATGTACGCTTTAACTCCTTACGCGCAAGGCGTTCATCATCTACTATAAGTATATGGATATGCTTCATTTTTTATGGGGTATCATCAATCTCGCCTGAACTATATTAGGGCTAGCTTGAGTTAATTTAAAAGATGCATTGCCTTGGTAAAAAATCGACAAACGCTCTTGTAGGTTTTTGAGTCCTAATCCTCTTGATGTTTTTTCCAGGATACCAGGATTTGTTATATCAACTTGTACCAAATCATCATTTAAAGAAATGGTAATAGTAATCTTACCATTCTTATTTGTTTTGTCAACACCATGTTTAATGGCATTTTCAACTAAAAGCTGGATGCTAAAGATAGGTACCTGACTTTCTAGAATCTCTTCCGCATAATTAATGTCTACCGATAGCCTGTCTTCGTAACGTAGTTTTTCTAGTTCGATGTAATCCTTAACTAAGGAAAGTTCATTTTTAATAGTGGTTAATTGCTGTTGTTTGGTGTCTAACGAGTTTCGCAAAAGTTCAGATAAAAGGTCTATTGCTCTTCTTGATTGTTTAGGATTTTCAACAATCAACGATTTAATCGAGTTCATTGAGTTAAACAAAAAATGAGGGTTTAATTGTGTATGTAAATAATTAAGCTTTGCTTCTTTTTCCAATACCTCAAGCGCTGCCTTTTGTTTTGTGGATAGAATTTCCTTACGATATTGACTGTATAGGTGGTATGCTAATACCCAAATAGACATTAGTCGTAATCCGGTAATAAATACCGGATCCCATCCAAAAAGTGAAACAGAAAGTATGAAATCCTTCTCTCTCACCAATGTCCAGTAGTAATGCCATTTTAGGTTATTAAGTAGCATAAACAATACCGCTAATGCTAGAATATGCAACCCTAAAGAAATAGGCTTTTTAATAATGGAAAATTGTTGATACTTGCTTTTAATGGCTAAATGGTAAGAATGTGTAAGAACGACACCGACGATTATGTCCAATATAAAATTGATACTGGTATATAATACACCGTAATCAAAACGACTGTATGCTTGGTATGCCCAATAACAGGAGGATAATCCCCAACCAAGTAATTGCAATTTCCAATACAAGTATTTTCCTGTTTTAAGCATAACTGCCATAAATATTTAAAAAAAATGGCTTTGTTAAAAGAAAAAATCCATGAACGTCGATAATCGTTTACGGGCGTATTCATATCAATTCAACATTATGAGTTATTTTATTTAAAACTCCATTAGCTGCATATATATAAGTTTCAACTACACTAGCTATTTTGATTTTTTGTGCCAGCTTAATCATACTTGTTAAAACTTTAATAGATACCAAAGTACGAACTACTATTTTTAACTTAATTACTATCTTGTAAGGGTAGATTAAGTTGTTTTAAAAGTCAAATAGATTGTTCCTTTGAAAGAGAGAAAACGAAATAAATCATTTAATTGGCTACTATATTTTGCAGTACCTTTTTTACTTGTAATGTTCTTTAAGTATTTAAGGAATGATCAAGGTGAAGAATATGTGGTAGTATCGGCTACTACTCAAGAAAATGACAAAAAGGAAGCATCTATTCCCGAAACAATCGATTATATTTTTGATGTAAAACCTATTCTATCAGATCGATGTTATCTATGCCATGGTCCTGACGAAGGAACACGCGAAGCAAATCTACGATTAGATACTAAAGAAGGTGCCTACGCTGCTATAGGGAAACAACTTGATAAATATGCCATAGTTCCTGGTGATACAGTGAATAGCTTGTTGGTAAAACGCATTCATACATCTGATTCTGAAATGAAAATGCCGCCGGAAGAATCTAATCTTTCTTTAAATGGTTATGAAAAAGAGATTTTAACTCGTTGGATTGAACAAGGTGCAGTTTGGAAAGAGCATTGGGCATTTGTTCCACCGCAAAAAAGTGAAATACCAATAGTTTCTGATGCAGCAGCCGTATCCAACGAAATTGATCATTTCATTATTAATAAACTAGAACAACAAGGTTTAGTTCAATCAGAAAAAGCTAGTAAGGAGAAGCTTTTGCGACGCGTTCATTTTGATTTAACTGGCTTGCCACCTACTATCAAAGCTATTGATAGATTCTTGAATAATAAAAGTCCAAATGCCTTCGAAACTGTTGTAGATAGCTTGCTTGCTTCAACAGATTACGGCGAACATATGGCCGTAAGCTGGCTAGATGTTGCACGTTACTCCGATACACATGGTTATCAAGATGACCTAGAGCGTGTTATGTGGCCTTGGCGTGACTGGGTGATTAGTGCTTTTAATAGAAACCTTCCCTACGATGAATTTGTACAATGGCAATTAGCCGGCGATTTGCTTCCCGATGCAAGCTTAGAACAAATTATTGCAACTGGGTTCAACAGAAATCATAAGATTACTCAAGAAGGAGGAGTTATTGATGAGGAATATCGGGTAGAATATGTTTTAGATAGAACTAATACAGTTTCGAAGTCATTATTAGGACTGACCATGGAGTGTGCGCAATGTCATGATCATAAATACGACCCAATTTCACAGAAAGAATATTTTGGGTTTTACGGATTCTTCAATAAAGTAAATGAGAAAGGCCGAATTGAATATGGCGAAATTCCAGAACCTAATGTCAAGATTACTCAAAAGAAGGTGGATGAATTACTATCATTCATCAATATGCCGGATACTATTCCAGAAATTAAACTAATGGTAATGAAAGATGATGCCCCTTTGCGTAAGACATTTGTTTTAAAACGAGGGTCTTATGATGCTCCAGGAGAAGAAGTACAAGTTAATACACCTGAAGCGGTACTCAATTTTGAAGGGTTTGAAAAGAATAGACTAGGACTATCTAACTGGTTATTTGACGAGAATAATCCACTTACTGCTAGGGTTGCAGTGAATAGATTGTGGCAGCAAATTTTCGGGACAGGAATTGTTGCTTCTAGTTCGGATTTTGGAAATCAAGGAGCGCTGCCATCTCATCCTGAGCTGTTAGATTGGTTGGCAATAACATTTAGAGAGGAAGGCTGGGATATTAAAAAAATGTTGAAGCGAATGGTCATGTCAAATACCTATCAACAAACATCAAAAGCCAGTAAAGATCTTTTGAAAGCTGATCCTTATAATAAATGGTTGGCGAGAAGTTCTCGCCAAAAATTAACCGCTGAAATGATTCGAGATAATGCACTTGCCGTAAGCGGTTTATTGGTCAAGAAAGTGGGCGGGCCAAGCGTAAAACCTTATCAGCCTCCGGGGCTTTGGGCAGAAACAACTTCCGGTCAAGGATTAACTGAGTATATTATGGATTCTGGTGAAAACCTGTATCGTAGAAGCTTATATACCTTTTGGAAACGAACGGTACCGCCGCCATCAATGCTTACCTTTGATGCTGCGACAAGAGATTTTTGCTCTGTTGAACGTCAAAAAACAAGTACCCCTTTGCAGGCATTGGTTATGCTTAATGACCCACAATTAATGGAGGCTTCTCAAGCTTTGGCTATCCAAGTTTTAAACGATGCATTGCTTTCGGAGGAAGACAAGATCAAATACGTTTTTAGAAAAATTACCACTCGCTTCCCTAATGAATTGGAGATAGAGAATTTGCAATCATTTTTAAACGATGCCAAGTCTAACTATAATAACGAAAAGAAGGCAGAAGTAGTAATTAGCTTTGAAGAAAGCAGTAATCTTTCTAAAGATGATATATATGCTTTTAGTATGTTGACAAGTTTGATATTTAATTTGGACGAAGCTATTGTAAAAGGATAGTATAATGGATGAGATTGCAAAACACTTTTTAAATAACAATCGAAGGCATTTCCTGAAGAAGTTAGGTTTGGGAATTGGTGGGCTAGCTACTGCCTCTTTGTTAGATCCGTTTTCTTCAGTAGCTGAGGTGGCTGATGCTCCTTTAGCGGGAATGAATTTGCCGCATTTTGCTCCAAAAGCGAAACGTGTTATATATCTTTTTCAAAGTGGAGGGCCATCTCAATTGGAACTTTTTGATTACAAACCACTGCTTAACAAATTAAGGGGGCAAGACTTACCTGATTCGGTTAGACAAGGACAACGACTTACGGGTATGACCTCTGGGCAGGACAGTTTTCCACTAGTGGGAAGCAATTTCAATTTTAAGCAGTATGGAGAGTCAAGAGCATGGGTTAGTGATTTAATGCCATATACCGCCAAAATTGTTGATGAGTTATGTTTTGTGAAATCAATGCATACTGAGGCAATTAATCACGATCCGGCTATCACTTTTTTTCAAACGGGATCACAACAAGCAGGCAGGCCGAGTATAGGTTCGTGGCTTAGTTATGGACTAGGCAGTTTAAATGAAAACTTACCAACTTTTACTGTGCTGCTTTCTCGAGGAACAGGAAGACCTTTATCGCAACCATTGTATTCTAGATTATGGGGAAATGGGTTTTTAAGTTCGCTTCATCAAGGAGTTCAGTTTAGGTCAGGTAAAGATCCGGTTCTTTATTTAAAAGATCCAGAAGGGATGACTCGTGCCGAAAGAAGAAAAATGCTCGATCATATTAGTGAACTCAACGAAAAACAGGAGAAGGAATTCGGTGATCCTGAGATCAACAGTCGTATTGCTCAATACGAAATGGCTTACCGTATGCAAACCTCAGTGCCTGAAACAATGAATATTGAAAATGAACCCGATCACATTATTCAAATGTATGGAGCGAATGCGACAACACCTGGAACGTATGCTGCTAATTGTTTATTAGCGCGCAGACTTGTTGAAAAAGATGTTCGGTTTGTACAATTGTACCATATGGGATGGGACCAGCACGAAAATCTACCAACTCAAATTGAAAAACAGGCTAAAGATATTGATCAGGCTACCGCTGCTTTAATATTAGACCTTAAGCAACGTGGCTTGCTGGAAGATACTTTAGTGATTTGGGGTGGTGAGTTTGGTCGTACTAATTATAGTCAAGGCACTCTTACTGAAACTAATTACGGAAGAGATCATCACCCAAAATGCTTTACTATGTTTATGGCCGGTGGTGGTGTAAAACCGGGGTTTACTTATGGAGAGACTGACGATTTTGGTTATAATATTGCAAAAGACCCGGTTCATGTTCATGATTTGCAAGCTACAATGATGCATTTAATGGGAGTCGATCACACCAAATTCACCTATAAGCATCAAGGTCGTAGATTCCGATTAACGGATGTTTCAGGACATGTAATACACGACCTACTTACTTAATACTACATGAGCCGCAGAAAATTCTTAAAACAATCTTCTCTCGCTACTTTGGGATTCCTTACATGCCCAAGTTATGCCAAGGCGTTTTCAATAAATAATTCAAAAGATGTGATTATTGGTCACAATTCACATCAATATAAGGTAGACCTAAATTGGGGAAACTTAGATCCTTTTATAACTCCAGTGAACGACTGTCACGAAATGGTGCAAGACTCTAAAGGTCGAATCTTATTATTAACGAATCATGTCAAAAACAACCTGATTGTATATGACAAATCAGGTAAACTTATCGAAACCTGGGGTACAAACTATCCTGGTGCACATGGTTTGACTTTGGTAAAAGAAAATGGCACAGATTTTTTGTTGATAACCGACTATGAACGCCATCAAATCATTAAAACAACCATTGACGGTAAGGTAGTTTTTGAAATTGATTTTCCTCTAGAAAGTGGAAAATATGAAAGTAAGGACGAGTTTAATCCAACAGAAACTACTGTTGTAGAAAATGGGGATATTTATGTGGCTGACGGCTATGGGAAACAACATATAATTCACTATAACTATAAAGGAGAATTATTGAATATTTTTGGAGGAAAAGGTACATCAAACGAACAGTTTTTGAATGCCCATGGTATTTGCTACGATAATAGGGATAGAACGAATCCATCACTTTTGATAACAGCTCGAGAAATGAATCAGCTAAAAAGATTCAGTTTGCAAGGAGATTATATCGAAACAATCAATGTTCCCGGCGCATTAATTTGTAGGCCAGTTATTCATAAAAAAGACGTTTATTTTGCCGTACTACAATCTAAAAACGCGCATCAGGCAGATTCTGGTTTCGTATTAATTATCAATGACAAGAATGAAGTAGTATCATGTCCCGGAGCTACGGCTCCTTGCTACAAAAATGGAGATTTACAGGAATTGTACCAAACCATCAGACTATTTCAACATCCGCATGATGTTTGTATTGATGATGATGAGAATATGTATGTTGCACAATGGAATTCAGGAAAAACATATCCCATAAAATTAACTCGTGTATGAGATATGTTCTTATTTGTTTTGGGTTTTTGCTGTTATCCAGTTGCAAAGAATCGAATAAAAATAACTTCTTGCAACAGAATGAGATAGCTTTAGCTAGTCCTAGAGTGCGTATTTCCAATGCGATTATCGATTCTTCTGTAAGGGTAATAGCATCATTAGAGCCCAAAGACGTCGAAGTTTTTTATACCAATGATAGCTCAGATCCGACAAAAAAATCTGCTAAGTATCTCGATACCTTGGTTATAAAAAATGAAGGAGTGTATAGATTTAAAGCGTTTCATAAGGATTGGAAGCCAAGTGCAGTTGTGGAACTCAAATTATATAAAAAGGGTATTGAGCCGAGGACGATAAATCCAATCACAATGCCTAATCCTAAGTATCCCGGTCTAGGAACGAATACCTTGATAAATGGTGAAAAGGCCACCATAAAATATATTGACCGACAATGGATGGGGTATGATACTATTGCAAATACTAGGATTAGCTTTAAAGACAAACAGTTTATTGAAAAACTCACTGTTGGCTATTTGATAGATGTGAGCGCATGGATTTTCCCACCTGAAAGTGTAAGGGTAATAGTAAATAAAAGAGATACCATCACAACGGATATACATCAGCTAGTAAACGAGTCGTCATTGCAACTTGCCGATGTAGTGGTTAATATAGGTAAAGAAGTAAATAATATTGACATCTTGGTTAAAAACCAGACTAAGATTCCTAATTGGCATCCTGGAAAAGGATTAAATGCCTGGTTATTTATGGACGAATGGATTTTTAATTAATGAGAAATAGCAATCAAGCATATAGGATACTTTTTTTTGGAATGCCAATACTCTTTAGCTTGCTTACTGTTTATGCAACTAACACCGAAGATACTCCTAGATTTATTCTCTTTTTCGGCCGATTTCATCCGCTATTATTGCATCTACCAATAGGTGGATTAATAATCACTTTTATTATTGACATATTAGGGAGAATTCAAAAAAATTACCCAGAAGTAACAATTAGAAACCTACTCGGGCTAAGCTCGTTTTTCGCAATAATGACTTGTTTTCTTGGATATTTTCTGTCATTAGAGGGGGGTTATGAAAAGAACGTACTGGATATTCATTTGTATACAGGAATTGCGACAGCGGTGCTTGCCTCTGTTCTTTTTTATATAAGTATTTCAAAAGCCTTTCAGAAAAACAAAATTTTTCTTCCATTTTTCGTTACTACCTTAGTTTTGGTGGGTTTTGCGGGTCACTTTGGGAGTGTCTTGACTCATGGAGATAATTTCCTTACTGAATATGCTACTGCTCCGAAAAAAGAGCGTACGATTGAAGTAATTGATAGCTTGAGAATGTATCAAGATGTGGTGGGCAAAATTTTAGATAAAAAATGCGTACAATGTCATAATGCGACCAAACAAAAAGGAGAATTGTCATTATTATCAAAAGATGGTATTTTAAAAGGAGGGAAGACTGGGGTAACTGTAGTGCCGAATAAAGCTGGGGAAAGCTTATTGTACTCAAGATTATTATTACCCTTGGCAAATGAGAAGCATATGCCACCAGAAGGAAAAGAACAATTAACTAAAGATGAAATTTGGTTGATAAAACATTGGATAGAAAAGGGCGTTGATTTTGAAGGCTATGTTACAGAAACTAAAGAAAATGAAAAGTTGAGCACAAAGCTGAATAAGTACCTTGTTTTTGATAAGGTTGAAATTAGAAAAGCTTCAGTTGCAGACATAAAAGAGGTGCGGGAGTCAGGTTATCGCGTAGTAGAAATTGTACCTGGAGAAGCTGGTTTAAGTGTGAAGTATCTTGGTGGCAAAGCTTCTGCGGCATCCATGAAAAAGTTGGTGTATATCAAAGATCAAATAGTCGAGCTCGATCTCAGTAATGCTTCTCTTGACGATACGATGACTGCTGTGCTCGCTAATTTAAAGAACCTGGAGTCCTTGCGACTTAATGGCAATGCTATTGGGAATAAAACTCTCAAAAAATTACAAAAGTTAGAACGCTTAAAGGTGCTTAATGTATACCATACGGAAGTAAGCGAACTTGGAATAAAGGATTTATTAGCTTCAGCAAATGTTGATCGATTGTATACGTGGAAAACGAATTTGGACCAAGCTAAAGCCAATGCTCTTGAAAAAGAATATCAGGTTGAAATTCAAAACGAATTGCCTGCTGGATTTGTAGAAGCAAGTCAACTTGAAGTACCTTTAGTAACGCCAATAAAAACACTGTTTAAAGATACGATACACGTGTCTGCCAAAAGCCGATTAAAAGGCGTGAAACTTCATTATACGCTAGACGGATCCTTACCTAATGAAATGTCTGAAGTTTTAGATGAAACAATTGTTTTAGATCACTCTAAAACATTTAAAATTATTGCAATTAAGAATGGTTGGAAATCGAGTGATATTCTCACAAAAGAATATGCCAAAGTAAAGTATGAGGTATCATCTTTTTCCATTAGAAACCAACCAGATAAGAAATATCCTGATGCAAGTAAGCTTTTTGATCTTGAAGAGGCCACAACTACATTTTCTGATGGAAAATGGACAGGATATAATGGGGTTGATCTGAATTGTATCATTGACTTAGGAGAAATAAAATCAGTAGACAATATTTCAATAAGTTCTTTAGAGGATGTAGGAAGTTGGATTTTCTTTCCGAAGGAGTTAATTGTCTACGCTTCTAATAATGAGAATGCAAACTTTAAGAAAGTAGGATCAGTGCCAATTTCTCGTAAGGGAGAAGGTGGTGTAGCCGAATTAAAAAAGGTTACCCTCGCAATGCCAGAAACCGAAGCACGCTACTTTAAGGTTGTTGTGAAAAACTATGGTAAGCTGCCGTCATGGCACCCTGGCGCAGGCAATCCCTCCTGGCTATTTGTCGATGAGGTGTATTTATGGTAGAAAGCAGTTTTTATTTTCCCTCTTCAATACTATCCAACCGTATGGATAAAGCTTTGGTAGATATCTGCACTTCAACCAGTGATAAAAATAATGAAATCATTAAACATACTAGGCTAATTCCAAATACTATGTTAGCAAGATCAAAACGCTCAATATATAGCAAGAACATTGTTATAACACTGGTTAAAAAACTGATGATTGCTACTGCTTGCATATTTTTAATGAGTCGTAATCGTTTGCGTAAATTCTTTATTTGTAATTCCACATTAGCCGATAGTTTTTGTTGATATTCGTTATGTAGTTGTCTTATTAATGCCGCAATTGCTAAATAACGTGCATTATATGCAAGCATAGTAAGCGAGATAGCAGGAAATAGCAGCGCAGGGATACTCATTGTAAGATTCATCAGTCTAGTTTTAAAGATTACTAAATATAGCCAATAGTATTTCATTTTTTCTATCTTTCCATACGTATGGAAATATCTACTATTTCTTGGTTAATTGGCGCTTCAGTTATTTTAATATCTCCTATTTATTTGGAGCGAATTTACATTCGTATTTTCAACAAACCTTTTTTTGTTCATTTTCCGTTTACACCAGAGGTACTTCCAAAACAATGGAAAGTTTTTATTGCAAAAAATAATATCTTTTATTCCAAACTGACCGTCAATGAAAAACGATTTTTTGATTATCGGCTAAAACAATTTATAAAGAATCATCGTTTTATTGGCAATGATCTAGAGCTTACTCATGACAAAAAAGTCCTGATAGGGACTATTCCTGTAATGCTCACTTTTGGCATGCGGGGATATTTATATGATAGTGTTGATACTATTATTGTTAATCCGGATGAATATCTATCTAATATCACGCAGAAGTACCACAAAGGCGAACATAATCCTGCTGCTCGAGTGGTTGTGCTTTCATGGAAGGACTTTAAACGTGGAATTGAAATAACTGATGATAATTTTAATTTGGGAATTCATGAGTTTACCCATGCGCTTTTTTTTAGTTGTAAAATAAATCCTACTGCAAGTTGTCAGCTTTTTGCAAGGCAATTCACCAATTTACTTCAAACCCTAGCACAACCGGAGGTAAAAGAACGGGTGTTAAAGCTTGGTTATTTTAGGGATTATGGTTTTGAAAACCAATATGAGTTTTTATCAGTAGTATTTGAATGTTTTTTTGAAACCCCACAAGCTTTTAAAGAAAAGCTACCCGAATTATATGACCGCGTAAAATTGATGTTGAATTTAGACGTTGCTGCTATTTATAATCGAAAAGTTTGATAAGGAATGGAATATACTTCAACTTTTGTCACCTAAACTAACTGCTTCTTTTTTTTTAGGATGGTATTCATGATCATCTCAGGATGAACGCGAGAATTTTCAATAAACCATTTGTGCGTTTCCATCCCGCCACAGACAACACCAGCAAGAAAAAGGCCATTTACGTTGGTTTCCATGGTATTGGGATCATAATTAGGAATCTTCTTTCCGTCAGTTGAAAGTTCAACTCCTATTGCCTCCAAAAATGAAAAATTAGGCTGATAACCCGTTAAAGCCAGTACATAGTCATTGTCAAGCTTGATTTTACCATCACGGGTTGAGATTATCACTTCCTTATCTTTTATTTCTTCAATAGTACTGTTATAATATGCCTTGATGCTTCCTTCTTTAATTCGGTTCTCGATATCAGGTTTTGCCCAATATTTTACTCTTTTACCAATACCTTCTCCTCGAATGATCATGGTGACATCCCCTCCTTTACGATAAATTTCTAATGCGGCATCAACAGCGCTATTGTTCGCCCCTACAACGATGATTTTTTGCTGGGCGTAGTAATGAGCATTGTCATAATAGTGCTTTACTTTCGTTAAACCTTCTCCAGGGACATTTAACAAGTTAGGGATGTCATAAAAGCCTGTCGCAAGCACTAAATTGTTGGTAGCATACTGCGCTATATCAGTCTGCACTCTAAATTGTCCATTGGTCTTCTTTAGAAGTGTGACTTTTTCAAAAAGATTGATGTTGAGTGATTTGTTGGTTACAATACGACGGTAATATTCAAGCGCTTCGGATTTATAAGGCTTCGCATTTTTGCTAATAAATGGGATGTCATCAATTTCTAATTTGTCTGAGGTCGAAAAAAAGGTCATTCCTTCCGGATAATGATACAATGAATTTACGATACAGCCTTTTTCTATGATCAAATACTTCAGGCCTTGTTTTTGAGCCTCTAGTCCACAGGCAATTCCTATTGGGCCACCACCAACAATAATCAGGTCGTAGATCATAAATTTGATATGGTTTTAAGATCGGCGATTGTGGTAAGTGGATCGGCACTTTTAAAAACAAAACTTCCGGCAACCAACACATCGGCACCTGCATCTACCAAGTTTTTTGCACTAACATCGGTCACGCCGCCATCAATTTCTATCATGGTGCTAGCACTGTTATCATTAATCAATTTTCGAAGTTTACGTACTTTGTCGTATGTACGTTCGATAAATTTCTGCCCACCGAAACCAGGATTGACACTCATTAAACAAACCATATCAATATCCCCAATTACATCTTCTAAAACATTGACATTGGTATGTGGATTCAGTGCAACACCCGCTTTCATACCTTCTGCTTTAATAGCTTGTAGTGTTCTGTGCAAATGGGTGCAAGCTTCGTAATGAACTGTCAGTATATTGCTACCTAATTCAGCAAATGTTTTGATGTATCGGTCAGGATCTACAATCATCAAATGGGTATCAATAGTTTTATTAGCGTGCTTACTAATCGCTTTTAAAACTGGCATTCCGAAGGAAATATTTGGCACAAAAACACCATCCATAATATCAATATGAAACCAATCGGCCTTGCTTTTGTTTACCATTTCTATGTCACGTTGTAGGTTTGCGAAATCAGCGGCTAAAACAGATGGGGCAATTATCGTAGAACTCATTTATTAGGTTTTTTACAAAGATAAAGCCTTTCATCTGAACTTGGCTTTTTATTGTTATTCCAAATTGAAAGAGATATACCTATCTTTATGAAGATAGTATTGACAAAACCATCCACACATGAAAAACCGCAAGATTCTTCTCACAGAAAATGAAATTCCTGAAAATTGGTATAATATCATTGCTGATATGCCTAATAAACCTTTACCACCATTACACCCGGCGACAAAAGAACCAATCGGTCCAGATGCTTTGGCTCCGCTATTTCCGATGGAATTAATTAAACAAGAAGTAACCGCTGATAAATGGGTTCAAATACCTGATGAGGTACGAAGCATCTATTCAATGTGGCGACCAACGCCCTTATATCGAGCTTATGGTTTAGAAAAAGTCTTAGATACCCCGGCAAAAATCTATTACAAGTATGAAGGGACAAGTCCATCGGGTTCACATAAACCCAATACAGCGGTGCCACAAGCTTATTATAATATGAAAGAGGGTGTTAAACGAATAACCACAGAGACCGGAGCTGGACAATGGGGCAGTGCTCTTAGTTTTGCCTGCAATCATTTTAATTTAGAATGTGAAGTCTATATGGTTCGACTTTCATATGATCATAAACCCTATCGCAAAACGATGATGAATACATGGGGGGCGAAGGTTTTTCCTTCACCATCGGAAGCAACGGAAGCTGGGCGTAAGATACTAGCTACTGATCCTGGAACTACGGGATCATTGGGTATAGCAATATCAGAAGCAATTGAAAGAGCAGCAACCAATGACGATACAAAATACGCATTAGGTAGTGTACTAAATCATGTAAAACTACATCAGACCATAGTTGGGCAAGAGGCAATAAAACAAATGGAAAAGGCGGGTGACATGCCCGACATTGTAATCGCCCCTTTTGGTGGAGGCTCCAATTTTGCAGGACTTTCATTTCCCTTTTTACGATTGAATTTTGAAGAGGGACGCAACATTCGCTGTATCGCCAGTGAGCCCACTTCGTGTCCGAAACTTACGCGCGGTGTATTTAGGTATGATTTTGGTGATACCGTTGGCATGACACCACTATTGCCTATGTATACCTTAGGGCATAATTTTGTTCCTGCTCCAATTCATGCGGGGGGATTACGCTATCACGGTGCAGGTGTTATTGTTAGTCAATTACTAAAAGATCAACTAATTGAAGCTGTAGCTCACGATAATATAGAAGTGTTTGAGGCGGGTGTCATCTTTGCTCGGGCTGAAGGTGTTGTTCCAGCTCCTGAGGCCACTCATGGTATTGCCACTGCTATCGCAGAAGCGAAAAAATGTAAGGAAGAAGGTGTTTCGAAAACCATTTTATTCAATTTATGTGGTCATGGTAATTTTGATATGAAGGCGTATGAAGACTATTTTGCAGGTAAGATCGTAAAACATGAAATTACTAAAGAAGAAATCGAACGGTCGTTGGCACAATTAAGCACTCCTGAAATTAATTAATATGAGAATCACATATTGGGTGTCAACCACCATTTTGTGCTTATTTTTATTATGGAGTGCCTATACTTATTTATTGAATAAAGCGACAATTGATGGCGTTAGAGAACTAGGCTTTCCTAATTTTTTTCGAATTCAACTTGCTGTTTTAAAAATAATCGCGGTGTTAATAATTATATTACCGCAGGTGCCGCTGGTTGCAAAAGATTGGGCATACGGTGCAGTCTTATTCTTTTTTGTCACCGCTATTGTTGCGCATATAGTTCATAGAGATCCGTTTGTAATTACCTTTATTAATTTGATATTAATTGCAGTGACCATATTATCTCGGTTTTATTTGAGAAGTGTTTAAGGTTATAATTCATTCTTTAAAAATGTAGCCTTCAAAATATAGTCCATTTTCGGGTATTTTCTTTTAATGAAATGACTGTCTTTTGCTATAGAATCATAATCATTGATGGGATCACTACCATAACTGAAAAAGCCAATTACATGATCCATACCTGAGGTTACTTTAGCAATTACTGGAAATCCAGTAACTCCTGAATAATAAATGGTATCTAGGCGAGGGGAGTTGTTTTTTAAATTTATAAAAAGCTGCAAGTTTCTTGTATTTACAGTATCTCGTGCAAATGCCATAGTGCCAAAAACATTTTTTTCGATAACAGATTCATCAAGTACGGCTTGCTGTCCCCACTTGTTGTTTAACAAACTATCAGGTTTTCCAAATTGGGCTACGTATTCTGGTATCATTCGATAGACTGGTACCGAATCGAAATAACCATATTTTATTAGTTGATATAAACGATCTACTCCTTGAGGGGACCATTTACGACGCGATTCAATTTCAAAAGCACCCTTAGTAGTATTGAAAACTGCTTTGAAATGGGATGGGGCTTTGGTTTTTGCCCATTTGTTTTTGAAAATGGGTTTGCTACAGCTAACTATTAACAATAATAAAATAAGGGAAAGGCTTTGATAGCGTAGTTGTTTCATAAAGCTGGGTAAACAAAAACCCCGGTAATCAGCCGGGGTTTTCTTTCATCAATCAAAAAACGAACAGTTATGTAAACTGTTGTTACTATAATAGTCGGTTTCGCAAAATGAACCTAACAATTTTCTAAATTGTAATCAGGTAAATATAACCGACTTTTTGGTTTATCCCAAATATGTTTTTAATATTTTACTGCGAGATGTATGTTTTAATCGACGAATTGCCTTTTCTTTGATCTGGCGAACACGTTCTCGGGTTAAATCAAAGGTTTCACCAATCTCTTCTAAAGTCATTGGGTGTTGATCACCAAGACCAAAGTACAAACGAATAACATCTGCCTCACGCGGAGTTAAAGTCTCTAAAGCTCGCTCAATTTCAGTACGTAATGATTCATGCAATAAATCCTTATCAGGATTTGGAGATTCACCAGAACGTAATACATCATACAAATTAGAATCCTCGCCTTCAACAAGAGGTGCATCCATTGATACGTGACGACCAGAGTTTTTCATAGACTCCTTAACGTCATTTACAGTCATATCTAATTCTTTAGCAATTTCTTCAGCACTTGGTGCACGTTCATGGGATTGCTCAAGAAAAGCAAAGGTTTTATTGATCTTATTAATAGATCCAATTTTATTCAATGGTAAACGAACAATACGAGATTGTTCTGCCAATGCCTGTAGAATAGATTGACGGATCCACCATACAGCATATGAGATAAATTTAAAACCACGGGTTTCATCAAATCGCTGTGCAGCCTTAATAAGACCTAAATTACCCTCATTAATAAGATCTGGTAATGTTAAACCTTGATTTTGGTACTGCTTAGCCACAGATACCACAAAACGTAAATTTGCCTTGGTCAATTTTTCTAATGCAATTTGATCACCGGCTTTTATTCGTTGTGCTAACTCTACTTCTTCATCAGCTGTAATAAGGTCAACCTTGCCAATTTCTTGTAGGTACTTATCTAAGGACGCGGTTTCACGGTTGGTAACCTGCTTTGTAATTTTAAGCTGTCTCATGAATTTTTTCTCCTAATTATTTTGGGTTAAGCTCGACAAGATCATCGTGATTCTCATGCCAGCAATCTATTATACGTAAAGTGTTACCTAAATGTTACAAAAGACGTAAATAAAAATATAATTAATCTGTTGAGCACTTAAAAAAAGCGATAGCCCAACTTAATTTTTAGTCAGCATAACGGCATATTCATCACAAAAAATGTAATGATGGGTTAGTGTATTGAGCAAGCAATTAAAACTTATAGGTGGCACCAGCCTTTATAGTAAGAAAATAGGGATTTAAATTGTCTAACTGATTTTGAAATGCACCTATTTGATATTTTAACATAGGCTCCAGGGCTAATTGTAGGTGTTTAGTTATGGGCTTTCTAAAACCAAGACCGATATTAGTTGTTAAACTAAAATCCCTAAAATAATTAGCTTTGCCAAGGTTAAATTTGGGCAGATTAGGTGCTTCAATATAAACGGTGTTGTCACCTATAATAGCAATATCAAATCCGCCAATTAAATCAATTTCAAAGTGTTTATTATAAATAGTTTTGTTGATCTCTAATGGAACGAGCCAATACGTAAAATCATGCTGTAAATTAAACCGATTTCCTTCGTTAACGGCATTAAATAGTTCTGAACTAGCTGTATTACCTGACCTGTCAATAGCAGACGAATTAAATATATATTCACGATTGTTTTGCATTAGCGTACTTGTGGTATTTACTATCGTATATCTAAAACTTTGTATGCTAAGACCTATTCTAAAATCAATCTTTTCTTTGATTGGGATATTAAATAAAACACCATAACCAAATGAAATTTCCGGTCTAAATTCGCCTCCATTAATACTGGTATCAAAACCTGTTTTATTTGAAAGATAGTTAAAGTAGGTTGCGAAGGTAAAGGTTGACATTATCAAGTTAGTTTTTTCTTCATCTTTTTTTGAAGGCTTTGTTTTTTTAGTTCTCTTGTTCGGGCTGTTGTTTTGATCAATATTCAATGAATCAACTACTTTTTCTAGAGTTGACAGGGGTGGTGAAGTATATTGAACTTCACCATCAGCAACGGAGTTGGTTTTAATATCTGTTGTGCCAACAATGGATGGTGACTTATTTTTTAAAGTTTTAGTTACTATGTTCTTGTTGCTGTGAGTATTTGACTTACTAGAAGATGTTTTTTTGATTTGAAATACTTTTTGTTGAGTAAAATTATTTGCTGAAATTATACTTTCGGTAGTAGTGTTGTTGTGTCTTGAGCTATTTAAATTATTCATTTTTGTGGTGGCCTTTTGTTGCGCAGAATTGTTGGTTGAGTTATTTTGCTCAACTGCCTTTTGGTATTGAAATTGTTTATCCTTATTTAAAGTATCAGTGGTTTTGACGTTGTGTGGTAAAGTACGGTCGATAATAAACAAATAAATGAGACCAATACCAATTAATGCAAACGAATATAAAAGGATGAAAAATCCCCTTCTTTTTCGCTTCTTTTCATCGAGCGTAGCAGCTATTTTTTGCCACGATGTCTTAGAAGGTATGCTAGTGTTCTGGTCAAACCTTTCTTTAATTAAACGTCCAATGTCTTGATGCTCCTTCATTAGTTATTAGGTGAGACCCCTTGATTAAGGGAGGTTAATTTTTCTTTTAATAGCACTTTGGCCCTATGTAGGTTAGACTTTGAAGTGCCTTCGGAAATAGAAAGCATTTGCGAGATCTCTTTATGAGTATGTTGATCTAATTCATAAAGACTAAAAACTAATCGATATTGATCGGGGAGCAATTGTATACAGCTTAAAATGGTATCAAGAGAAGTTGGCAGTGCATCATCAGTAATTAATACTTCTTCTTTAATGTCTGCCTGTTCATTGATAGCTAATTCAAATACTGTTCTTCTCTTGTATCGGTTAATAGATTTATTTATTGCAATGCGCTTCATCCAACCTTCAAAAGACCCGACGCCTTTGTAGGTTTTAATTTTTTCAAATATTGCTATGAAAGCATCATGTAATAGGTCTTCTGCTTCTTCTTGAGAGCGGGCATACTTCATACAGGTCATAAAAAGAACATCTTTATAGGTGTTGTAAAGTGTTTCTCTAGCCTTATTATTTTTTTTAATACAACGTTTAATAAGTTGGTTGGTGTTCAAAAAAAGAAGGTTGAAGTATTAGCAACAAATAAATTAAGGATTTCTACAATATCCAGCTATTTTAGGCTATTTTAAAAGTATCGAATGGGTCTTATTTTTACCATATCAAAGGCACACTGCTTGCAGTTATAGCCAAATTGACCGTTGCCAAAATCGACAGCAATGGCTGTGTTATCATCATGCTCTGTAGAAGACCAATACAAGGCTGTCTCATCAAAATTGCCAAGACCATTTACTTGTAGCTCGTTATATATTAGTAACAGTTCATTTATAGCGGGTAATTGCCAATCGTTAAAACCTTCTATATCAAGATCTAAACAAGCTTTGGCTGCCACGGTACCGTTGCTCACATCACTACATACTTCTGGTTTTTCGTAAAAATCTTCTAAATTATCATGAAATTCAACAATCTCATTTGTGTTGATCATTCCTGAGCCAATTTCTGCATTTCTAGAGTTAATAATTGGCGTATTAAAACAGCCCCATTCAATAAATGGACCAATATCATCTTTTGCTACTTCAATATATTGCCAACCTTGACTATTATTACCAGCATCGTAAATGATATAACCTCCTGCTGGGCCGACATTCCCAACAGTATATACGCTATTAGGTGGCGAATCTACTAGTTGGTCTTCGTTGCATGCGATTAGTAATAAGATTGTTAGTATCAAGAGGAATTTTAGATTTTTTTTCATGGTAAAAAGCATTACGTAGTTTACTATGTAGTCTGCATATTTGAAAAAGGTTGCGTGCATATACTTTTTAATTATCAAAACGATGCGATCTACGGTATAAAGAGCCTTAATTCTTTACTAAAAATGAAACCAATATCTTTTTATTGATACAGTTCACGAAAATTTTGATTACCCTGAGTTTTAGAAAATGTATGTTTTTCATTTTCTGTCAACTAATCATCACATAATTATGCATCTAAAAACTATTGTAATGCTTGCGGTTTGTACTTGCCGCACAACTCAGTACCTGCAATCACAAGAAAAAGAGACTTTTCAAGGCGTTGTTAAAACTCAATGACTACGTATCAAACTACGGACCTGAAAAGTCTACTAAACCTCATTCATTAAACAATTTGCTACTTCTAAAAAATAGGTATTCATTTAACCCTTGCATTTGAGTAGTTTGTTACCATAATGATGGATTGGTTGCCTATGAATACTGTGATGTATTGAATGGTTGGTGGAAAACACTTTACGTAACTAGGTTTATTATATGAAATTAAATCTGATGAGATGCCATTTTTTACCCTTCATTTATTACAAGTACAGAGAATCATAATCAGAATCACAGTAGATGTTGTACATATTTTGGATATTAAATAGAAAAAAACTTACATTTAGTGCCTTAAACTAACTGTGGGAACGACCTTTTTTAAGTTTTTATTGATAGCAGGAGCCGTTCAGGGCTTTATATTTAACATCGCTTCTTTCTTTTCTGATAAAAAGAATGGGAAGACGGTTTTATACCTTAATCTAGTCGTTTTTTTTCTCTCGCTTAACAACCTGCAAGCTTGGCTGATAGAAAGTGATTATGTCTCTTTTAACTTTTTTATCAGCTACTTATTGGTGCCTTGGTACATGCCAATGTTCCCTATGTTTTATGTGTTTTTGTTAAACTATCTTAATATTGAAAAGAAGTTAAAAACCTTTTTAATATTTACAATGACTCTCTTTGCAGGTGAGGTTATTGTTCGATTTGCCGTTATTACCTATTTATACAATTTTTCTAGTGAACAGAATTCGGCCGTTATAATGAAAGTGTACAATAACGTTGAGGAGATTATTAATGCAATATTTTGTGTTTTCATTTTTCTCAAGGCACTAACTGTAGTTTTTAAGAAACAAAACTTATATCAGCACATTTTAGAATACGATGATATACAGTGGATCAAGAATTTTGTAAGGCTTGGAGGTGTTATAGTAATAGCTTGGTTATTGGCTATATATCTTAACAATACTGGCAGTGTCATTAAAGCGCCCCATTCATATTATCCGTTGCGACTTGGGAGCTCTATTTTGTTATATTGGATAGGTTACCAAGGAATGTTCAGATATATACTGACTAGAGACCGCATGGATTTGCGTAAACAAATTGCCATTGTAGGCGTTGAAACAGAGAAGGTAATAACTGAAAAAAATAATGGCTTTCGTATTGTAAATGATAAAATAACTACTGCGACGGAAACTCAAAAAAACGTATTTAACCGTATTAATGATTTCGTAAAAAATAGCCAATGTTATTTAGATCCAAAGTTGAGTCAGGAAGTGTTAGCTGATAGGTTAGAAATCAGCACAAGCCAATTATCTTTACATATAAATATGTTTAGTGACTTCAATTTTTCAGATTATATTAATAACTATAGGGTAAATCAAGCTAAAAAGTTGTTAACCGACCCGGGATTCTCCCAATATACCATACTTTCAATAGGATTGGAATGTGGGTTTAACTCGCGATCAACCTTTTATGCAGCTTTTAAGAAGTTTACAGGCCAAACCCCCACTGATTATAAGGGAAACACAAAAAAATAATTTGTCCGAATTTTAAGAATCTGGATAATATCGGACACTTTTAATAAATACGAATCCTACATTTACTCCGTTGTTGTTTCACTATTGGTTAGTACCAATAGTGGTCAAAACAGCGGCGTATTGTTGGGGGGTTTGTTAATCTAAAAACCATTTAATGGGCCAAGCTTTCTAATTAGCCAAAGTCACATTATAGGGATTAGCAAACTATAAGCCTTCTCATTAATTTGAGAAGGCTTTTTTGTTTTGGTAAGTGTTAAACAAGCATTAAAAGGTGTCCGATATTATCCAAAAACATGAAAATAGGATATATAATAGGACGCCTACTATAATTTAGAAGTTTAACTTTTAAATATTTTTAAAATGAAGAAAACAATTTGCATGTCTATCATGTTCTTAACGGGAATGGTGTATGGACAGCAGGAACAATCGTTTTCCCCAACAAAAAAGAATGAATTTAAGTTAAACGCGGCCTACCTTATTGCTGGTGTTGCCGAACTTAGTTATGAGCGATTGCTCAATGAAGAATCTGCAATTGGAGTCTCTTTTGCATTTGCGGTAGAGGAGGACGAATTCCTAAGATTGCTGATAACACCTTATTATCGATTATATTTTGGAGATAAGCCTACAGCCGGCTTTTTTGTAGAGGGCTTTGCTATGTATAACAGACTTCAAGATAATGACTTTTTCGATATTCAGCTTGAAGGTATGGTGACGGAACCTCCGGTACAAGATAGTTTTGCTCTCGGTTTTTCAGTAGGAGGTAAGTTCTTATCGCGCAAAGGTTTCACTGCAGAAGTTTATGGCGGTATTGGTAGGAATTTTGGCAATAATGATCTATTTGAATTTGTGCCAAGAGTAGGTATCACCATAGGTAAACAATTTTAGGCAATACAAAGCGCTTAAATAAAGAAGCCGTTTAAACATGTTAAACGGCTTTCTGCTATTATTAGGGAATAAAGATTACTCTTAATTTTCTCTCGGTTTCCTATCGCCTCTATTGTTATCGCGGCGTTTGTTATTGTCACGATTGTTGTCGCGACGCGGGCGATCCTGATAACCTTCGGGTTTTGGTAACAAGGCTTTTCTTGAAACTTTTTCCTTACGAGTTTTAGGATCAACGCCAAAGTATTTTACATCCATAACATCGCCCATTTTTACCACATCGTTTACGTCATTTGTGCGTTCCCAGGCTAATTCTGAAATGTGAAGTAACACTTCGTTTCCTGGGGCTTCTACGTACTCTACGACAGCTCCGAATTCTAAGATTTTGATCACTTTCACCTCGTAAACCGAACCTCTTTCTGGTTTAAACGTAATAGAATCGATTTTTGCGAGTACAGCATCAATGCCCTCTTGACCGGTACCTAAAATTTCAACAATTCCTTCTTCCGTTTCAGGGTCTTCATTGATAACAATGGTAGTATTTGTTTCCTTTTGAAGCTCTTGAATCACCTTCCCTCCAGGACCAATAAGTGCACCGATGTACTCATTTGCAATGCGAGTTGTGACCATTTTTGGCGCGTAATCCTTAACATCTTCGCGTGGTGCGGCAATCGTATCAGTTAATTTTTCAAGAATGTGTAAACGACCATCTCTTGCTTGCATTAATGCATTTACAAGAATTTCGTACGACAGCCCTTTTACCTTAATATCCATTTGACAGGCAGTGATACCATCAGCAGTACCAGTTACTTTAAAGTCCATATCACCAAGGTGGTCTTCATCTCCTAAAATATCTGATAATACAGCATACTTTCCTGTTTCTTCATCAGATATTAATCCCATTGCAATGCCTGAAACTGGTTTTTTCATTTGTACGCCCGCATCCATCATTGCCATTGTACCTGCGCATACAGTTGCCATAGATGAAGAACCGTTAGACTCTAACACTTCAGAAACAATACGAACAGTGTATGGGCAATCTTCAGGTACCATACCTTTTAATGCGCGTTGTGCCAAGTTACCGTGTCCTACCTCCCGACGTGACGTACCGCGAATTGGACGTGCTTCACCAGTTGAGAAAGGAGGGAAGTTATAATGAAGGTAAAATGTTTCTTCTCCTTCATGTGAAGGCATATCAATTTGATTGGCTTCTCTAGAAGTACCTAAAGTAACGGTAGCTAATGCTTGGGTTTCGCCGCGAGTAAAAATAGACGAACCATGTACGGATGGCAAATAATCAGTTTCACACCAAATTGGTCGAATCTCTGTGGTCTGACGACCGTCTAGACGCAGTCCTTCATTTAAAGTGAGATCACGTACCGCTGCTTTTTCTGCTTTTCCGTAATATTTAGAAACCAAGTCTCCAATATCTTCTAATTCTTCCTCTGAAAAAGTAGCTAAAATCTCCTCTTTGATTTCAGAAAATGCCATACCACGTTCTTTTTTAGAAGAACCGGCCTTGGCAACGGCATAGACTTTATCATATGCCATTTCGTGAATTTTCTTTTTTAAATCTTCATCTTCACGTTCGGGTTCGTATTCACGTACTTCTTTTTTACCAACAGCTGCAGCTAATTTTTCCTGAGCAGCACATTGTACTTTAATAGCTTCATGAGCAAACTTAATTGCTTCGGTCATTTCTTCTTCAGAAATCTCCTCCATTTCACCCTCAACCATCATTACTGAATCGGCAGATGCACCAATGACCATGTCGATATCAGATTCTGCCAACTGCGCGCGGCTAGGATTGACAATAAATTCTCCGTTCACACGTCCTACACGAACTTCAGAAATCGCACATTCAAATGGAAAATCGGATAATTGTATAGCTGCTGAAGCTGCTAATCCTGCCATTGCATCTGGCATTACATTTTCATCATGCGACATTAATTGAATCATCACCTGTGTTTCAGAGTGATAATCTTTTGGAAATAATGGACGTAATACACGGTCAACCAGACGCATAGTTAGTACTTCACCATCACTTGGGCGTGCCTCACGCTTAAAAAACCCACCAGGATAACGTCCTGCAGCCGCAAATTTCTCACGGTAATCTACAGTTAGTGGTAAAAAGTCGACATCAGCACTTTTGTAATTGGATACAACGGTACATAAAAGCATACACTTACCTGATTGTACCACAACAGAACCATGTGCCTGTTTGGCTAGTTTTCCGGTTTCAATAGAAATTTCTCTACCATCACCAAGGTCAATGACCTCTTTATAAGTTTGTGGAATCATAAATAATTAATTACAGTCCATACCTTGGACTGTGTTAAACTTTGGTCTCCGCCTTTCCTGGACGGACAGGGTTGTGTTGTAGTTGTATGCGAGCTCGTCGCGAGACCAATGAAAAACTTGAAAAAAGCTTTTTCGTTAAAAACTTAGCTTTCACTAAGTGCGGCATGTAGCCAGTTTATTAAAATAAAAAAGAGGCAGCAAGGCCTCTTTTTCTTATTTTCTTAATCCTAATTCTTTTACTATGGCACGATATCTCATGATATCTTTCTTTGCCAAGTAATCTAGTAGTGCTCTACGCTTACCTACGAGTTTTACCAACGAACGCTCTGTATTAAAATCTTTCTGATTTTTCTTCAAATGCGTCGTTAGGTGGTTAATTCTGTGTGTAAATAATGCAATCTGACCTTCTGCAGATCCGGTATCAGTCGCTGATTTTCCGTGTTTTGCAAAGATCTCTTCTTTTACTTCTTTAGTTAAGTACATGCTAATATTTATGTAAATGATTATTATGTATTGATATGGTTTTCATATCAGCGTGCAAAGATACTATTATAATTAACAATTAAAAATTATGGTTCAGTAAAATTTGACAGGCATTCCAAACGTTGTATTAGTCGGTGAGTTGTGTTATTTGCTATATCTTTTTATTGTTTTTACCCAAGCAATGAGTAATGAAAAGTGTGGTGTTGCTATCACTAACGCAAGCAGTAAAATCTTGAATGTTTTAAATCAGATTAAACCTTTTTGAATTAGGTAAGTCTTAAAATTATTAACATTAAAACTTTTATTATGAAATCAAATCTTAAAATGTATGCTGGCCTATTAGCCGCAGGTGGCATGCTGCTTTTCTCAAGTTGTAATGACGAAGAAGTGCAAACTGACGAATTGGTTACCGCCAAGCTAACACTGGATGAAATTAGTCTTACTGATGAAGCCGATGCGATGTCAGAAGAAGTGTTAAATGTAGTCGATGACATTTATGCCGCGAATGAGGCATCCGTAACTGGCAAAGGCTATATTTCTGATTTTTTACCAGATTGTGTAACCGTAACTACAGTGGAAACTAGCACGAGTATTGAAAAAACCATTGATTTTGGAGCAGGTTGTGAACTTCGTGGGGGCAATGTGTTATCTGGTATAATTAATCTTAGTTATGCTAAAGATATGACTGCAGCGTCGAAGACATTGAGTATAACTTTTGAAAACTTTACCTTCAATGAAGTTGCTGTTGAAGGTGGTAAAACAGCAATGCGAGTACGCAGTAACGACAACGGAAATCCACAAGCAACTGTGACCAGAGATATTACTGCAACGTGGCCCGATGGTACAACTGCAGTATTGGGGGGCACAAAAACCCGCGAGTGGATAGAAGGCTTTGGTACTGGTTTTTGGGGAGATAATGTTTTTTTAATAACTGGAAATTGGACCTTTACTAATCGTAATGGATTTACCTATAAAAAAGAAGTGCTTACAGCGCTTCGAAGAGAATGGTCGTGTAGGTTTCTGGTTAGTGGAGTGTTGCAAATTACCAGACAAGACCAATCAGCTAATTTAGATTTTGGTGATGGTAGTTGTGATGCTTTTGGTACACTTACCTATCCTGATGGTACCAGCGAAGAAGTGCGATTAAGACGATTTAATCTTGATATTTAGTTAGTCTTGTTTGATTATATGTTTCAGGGGGGTTGCCCTTAGTTGGTAAAAGCACAAGTAACTAGTTACTTGTGCTTTTTCACTTTGTTATCAAATGAAAAAGTCCGCCAATAGGGTGGCGGACTTTCTACTAAACAACATGACTATAGCAACAAGCTATAATGCTTTTATTAGGGGGCTGTTAATTGCGCTGTTTTTAAGTTAATAAGAACCGGGGTTTCTCCGGTAATGGTCACATCATAAGTATCTCCCACATTTATCAATTCTTCTTGGAAAACTATTATTGCTTTTGTATGGAATGAAGTGGTGATGCTATTTAGATTTAACTTAAAATCAATTACACAGCTAAAATATTAATTAAATTCGATAAAAAGATTAAAAACATTATTTAATCGATGAAATACATAATTATTAACATTAATTAATATAATATTTTAATTATAACTTATAAAAAAACCCCGACGCTCGGGTCAGGGTTTAGATGATAATGACTTATCTTATTACTCGCGTAACGGTAAATTGCCTATCAGATCAATATATTGATTGATTTTGTTTTTTAGTTCTTTTCTATGCGATATGAAATCTAAAAATCCATGTTCTAGTAAAAACTCAGATGTTTGAAATCCGTCCGGTAAATCTTGGCCTGTGGTATCTTTTACCACGCGTGGTCCAGCAAAACCTATTAATGCACCGGGTTCAGCAATATTAATGTCTCCTAACATTGCGAACGAAGCAGTAGTACCCCCGGTAGTTGGGTCAGTACATAATGATATGTATGGTATTTTTGCTTCTGCTAATTGGGCTAGTTTTGCCGAAGTTTTTGCGAGTTGCATTAATGATAATGCGGCCTCCATCATTCTAGCACCGCCAGATTTTGAAATGATGAGTAAGGGAATATTATTTTTTAAAGAATAATCAGCTGCTCGGGCAATTTTCTCACCAACTACAGATCCCATTGATCCGCCGATAAAAGAAAAGTCCATGCAGGCAATTACTAACTCACGGCCTTTCGATTTTCCAACAGCACACCGAACAGCATCTTTAAGTTCAGTTTTCTCTTGTGCTGCCTTCAAACGATCGGTATATTTTTTGGTGTCAGTGAACTTAAGCGGGTCCTTTGAAGATAATTTTTCGTCTAATTCTGTAAACTTATTTTCGTCAAATAAGATCTCGAAATATTCTTTACTACCAATACGTACATGATAGCCGTCTTCCGGACTTACATAAAAGTTTTTTGCTAGTTCTTCTGAATCAACCACCTTACCAGTAGGTGATTTATACCACAGTCCTTCAGGTACATCTTTCTTGTCCTCAGTTGCTGTTTGTATTCCTTTTTCTTTTCGTTTAAACCAAGCCATATCAATAAAATTAAAAGCCGATGTTTGTTACAACATCAGCTTTTTTGAGGGTTTTTATTATAATGTGTTTACGTTGTTAAGGTCTTCAAAAGCCTTTTTTAAACGTTCAACAAATGTCTTCTCTCCTTCACGCAGCCATACACGAGGATCGTAATATTTCTTATTTGGGATATCGTCACCATCAGGGTTGCCAATTTGCGACTTTAAATAATCGGCTTTTGCACCCATATAATCACGAATACCTGACATAAATGCATATTGCATATCAGTATCAATATTCATTTTAATTACACCATATCCAATTGATTCTCTTATTTCTTCTACAGTAGAACCGGATCCACCATGAAAAACAAAATCAATAGAATTATGCGGTACGCCGTATTTTTCAGAAATAAATTCTTGCGAATTTTTCAGAATTTTCGGTGTCAATTTCACATTTCCTGGTTTATATACTCCATGAACATTTCCAAAAGCAGCTGCAATGGTAAATCGTGGACTTACCTTCATAAGCTCTTCATACGCATACGCTACTTCCTCAGGTTGCGTGTATAATTTAGAGTCATCGACATCGGTGTTATCAACACCATCTTCTTCTCCACCAGTAATACCTAGTTCTATTTCTAAGGTCATATCCATTTTGCTCATTCGCTCTAAATAGCGCTTGCAAATTTCAATATTCTCTTCCAAGGGCTCTTCCGATAGGTCGATCATATGCGAACTATATAAAGGAATACCATGTTGCTTATAGTGTGCTTCACTGGCATCAAGTAAACCATCTATCCAAGGTAATAGTTTCTTAGCGCAATGGTCAGTGTGCAATATTACTGGCACCCCATATTCTTTGGCTAATAAGTGTACATGATGTGCACCTGCAACAGATCCCGCTATTGCGGCTTTTTGATCTTCGTTGGATAAACCTTTACCCGCATTAAATTGAGCACCTCCGTTAGAAAATTGAATTATTACCGGAGAATTTAATGCTGCTGCAGTCTCTAAAACACCATTAATACTGTCAGATCCTATTACGTTTACAGCCGGTAAAGCAAATTGTTTTTCTTTAGCAAGTTTAAAGATTTCTTGTACTTGATCTCCGGTAGCAACTCCGGGTTTAATGTTGTGCCCCATTTACGTTTTTTTGTGGTTGTTATGAAGCGACAAATGTAATAATAATCGACCTAAAATGGATAGTTAATGCCAATATTATATACCGCATTACTAAAATTATAGTTGCGAAACCAACGCTCGTTTTCAGGTAAGGCAGGATCATAGGTTTTAAAGCCAGTGTCTAAACGAAGTACCAAAAAACCAAAATCATAACGAATACCAAACCCCGTTCCTAACGCAATGTCTGTTAGTGACTCGATACCATTAAAGACGGCATCTTCATCAGGAGTGTCGTCAGAAACATTCCAAATGTTACCTGCATCAGCAAATAGCGCCCCATTTATTTTTCCAAACATCTTAAAACGATATTCAAGATTGGCTGCAAGTTTGAAGTTAGCCTCATTAAATTCGTTTGGGCTACCTGATCTTCCCGGTCCTAATGAGTAGGCCTGCCATGCGCGGTTGTCATTTGAACCACCACCGAAATAACTTCGCGCAAATGGAATGTTAGATGAATTACCGTATGGAATTGCGATTCCGGCAAAGGTTCTAAATGCTAGTGCATCATCAGTAGATAATTGCCAATACTTTATATAGTCAATTTCGGTTTTAGCATATTGGGTAAAAGCAACGTCGAATACCTTAAATTGATCATCCTCTTTTTCAAAATTTAGTGCGCCAGATAATGCAGATAGTAGATTGCCGGCAAACTCTATCTTGGTTCTAAACTGCGAAAAGTTATTATCTAAAAAACCTTGGCGATTGTTTTTGGTAAACGTATAACTGGTAGCAAAAATCAGGTTGTTTTGAGTTAGCCGCTCTTTGCGTTCGTCGATGTTTCGTATCTCCTGTTCTTCAGCATTCGATAGGTTGATGCGACCCTCTAGTATATCGGCTATAAAATTATCTGTCCCTGACGGGATGGCTAAATTCCCTTCAGTGTTTAGATAATCAGTATTAATCAGACCAATATTGTCTTGGGCAATTCCATTTAACTCATTGTATGAATTGCGATAAACTTCAAAGTAATTATTGATGTTTTTATTGTTTACAAATTGAATATTAATAAGATCAAACGAATGAGAATTGACTAAAGATGAGTCCCAATTATAGCGTAGGATACTGGTAAAATTTTGTCTATCTAATCCTATGTTTTCCTGTAGGCTGACCCCTAATGAAATCTGTGTCGTGGGTAGCATGTACTTTGGTATAATCTTCTCTGTATTAAATGGGAAGAAAAACCGTGGAAAGTCCAATTTCAGGTCACCACCAATTTCTGATATATTAAAAAATCGGTTATCATTATTTGCAGGATCATTCGTCGAACCCAAGGTGCCACTCAAGGAAAGCTGCAGTGTTTCCGCACCTCTAAATACATTTCTAGCCGTAAAATCAATACCTCCTGACACACCGAAATCCTGAATATCTGAATGTGAAAATTCTATTTTGGGACGAATAGAAAATCGTTTTCTAGGAATCAAGAAAATATTAGCCTCGAGCTCGGTATCAGAGTCACCTATATAATCGTACTCGATATTAGGATAACGAAATGTTTGTAGTTTGTTGAACGAACGATTGGTTTGAATTCTGGCTTTATCACTATAAATCGTTCCCGGAATAATAAAAGTGGCATCCGTTAATGCTTTGGGTCTAAATTTAAGTTCGTCAGATGAATACACGTGATAGTTCCCATCAATGATGCTGTCGTTTGCCGTTTCCCGTTCACTAATCGATTTATTGTCGGTAAAAATATTAACTCGTTTTACCGTGTGGATCTTATAAGATGCAGTATCATTACCGTCACCAGTGTCTCTAACTGTGCGATTAGAAATGTATAACTCCGTTGGCATCATATAATCATTATGTGATGCAATAGTATCGCGTTCAGGATAAAAGTGAATCGAGTTTTTTTGGAAATTAAAAAAGCCATTATTTCTAAAAAGCTCATTTAACCTCGCTTGTTCAAGCACAAAATCACGATTTTTATACTGCTTACCTTGCTTAACAAACGATTTGTCCTTGTGTTGTTGATATACTGAGTCAAGTTCAGGAGACTCAATATTCACAGTGATCGAGTCAATAAAATAAGGATTGCCAGTGGTAATGCTGTAATATATTCGGGCTCGGCGTTCCTTTTTTTCCATAACCAAAGAATCGACTACTGTATTATTAAAAAAACCATTGCTGTCGTAATATGACTCGATTTTTTGTCGTGTTTTTTCTGTTTTTGATGAATCAATTATTGCGGGAGGTTCACCTGTTTCTCGTAACCAACGGTTAAAACCCATAGCATAGTTTCCCATTTCATTTACCTGCTTTTTTGAGTAGCGTCTAAAAAGGCGTTTTTTACGCTTTTCGTTGCTGTTTACCCATGCTTTAAATATGGAATCCCGATTGTCGCGTGCAAGATTAAAAATGTGAAGTCGTAAAGGAATACCAGCAAGTTTACTATTCTGGTTTTGATAGAACAAACTTTCTAAAGCGTCATCTTTTATTTTTTCACCATTTTCGATAAGTATATTATCAGTAAGAAGTAATTCATCTTCACCAACTTTTTTAATAGTGTTGCACGAAACGATTAGGCTACTAATTACAATTAATACTCCTATTTTTGCGATGCCTAGCTTCAATATTCTGCCAAAAAATAATAACGCGTTCAAAAATACACTATTTGTATGTTACCCAAAAGCCGGTATAAGTTAATAGCGAGTTTACAGCAAAAAAAGTACCGAACTAAAAATGGTCTCTTTGTAGCCGAAGGGTTAAAGGTAATTAATGAGTTGAAGAATTCTGCTTTTAAGCTATCTTTTATATGCACCACTATTGATGATGAAATAGCTGTTACTGGTGAAGAAATATTTCATATTACTGAAAGAGAACTACAAAAAATAAGTTTTTTAAAGACACCTAATAAGGTCTTGGCTGTTTTTAAAATCCCTGAACAACCAGCAATTTTTAAAAAAGGGCTGACTGTTGTGCTAGATGATGTTCGTGACCCTGGAAATTTGGGGACCATTATACGATTATGCGATTGGTTTGGTGTTGTGCAGTTGGTGTGTAGTGAGCAGACGGTTGATTGTTTTAACCCTAAAGTGGTGCAAGCCACAATGGGTTCAATTGCTCGTGTTCAAGTAATATATACTGATCTTGATACCTATTTGAGTAAAGAAAGTAGGCCTATTTATGCAGCGGTAATGAATGGTGCTTCTATTTACGCTGATACCCTGCCACAAGATGCTGTCTTAATTATGGGTAATGAAGCGAACGGAATTTCAGAAAGTGTTCAACAGTTTGCTACGCATCCGGTGACCATTCCTCGCTTTGGCACCCTTCAAAAAACCGAGAGTTTAAATGTTGCAATGGCTACTTCCATTTTATTAAATGAGTTTAGAAGACCTTAATTTTTTTGTATTGATAAAAATGCAATAAAAAGACGGTTTTTTATCAATCTAACAAAAGCTATCGACCCTTTTTTGGTTAATCAATTATATAGTATTTTTGTCTTTCGCATTGTTGCAAAATAGTAAGCGTAAATTCGATCAACTAAATGAAAAAAATTACAAAACAAACGTATCTCAAGTGGTATGAAGATATGTTGTTGTGGAGAAAGTTTGAGGACAAGTTAGCGGCAGTTTATATACAACAAAAGGTACGCGGATTCTTGCATTTATATAACGGTCAAGAAGCAGTACTTGCCGGAGCATTGCATGCCATGGAATTGGGTAAAGATCGTATGATCACAGCGTATAGAAATCACGTACAGCCAATAGGTATGGGGGTTGACCCCCGTAGAGTAATGGCCGAATTATATGGTAAAGCAACAGGAACTTCACATGGTCTTGGCGGATCGATGCATATTTTTTCAAAAGAAAAACGTTTTCACGGAGGTCACGGTATTGTAGGAGGACAAATACCACTAGGTGCAGGTATGGCCTTTGGTGATAAATATAATGATAGTGATGCGGTGACGCTATGCTATTTTGGTGATGGTGCTGCACGGCAAGGTTCGTTACACGAATCATTTAACTTGGCTATGCTTTGGAACTTACCAGTAGTCTTTGTTTGTGAAAATAATGGGTATGCAATGGGAACTTCGGTTGCGAGAACAGCAAATCACGAAGATATTTGGAAACTCGGTTTGGGTTATGAAATGCCAAGCGAGCCGGTTGATGGTATGAATCCTGTAACTGTTGCGAAGGCGATGGATAAGGCCATTGCAAGAGCAAGAAAAGGTGGTGGTCCAACATTTTTAGAAATGAAGACCTACCGATATCGAGGACATTCAATGTCTGATGCGCAAAAGTATCGTACTAAAGATGAGGTGGAAGAATACAAGAAGATAGATCCGATTACTCAAGTTTTGGAGGTGATTAAATCGAAAAAGTATGCCACTCAAAAGCAGATCGATGAGATTGATGCGCGAGTAAAAGCGTTGGTAAAAGAATGCGAGCAGTTTGCTGAAGATTCTCCGTTCCCGGAAAAAGCGGTAATGTACGATGCGGTTTACGAACAAAAAGATTATCCATTTTTACCCCATAAATTATAACTAAATGGCAACAGTAGTAAATATGCCGAGACTTAGTGACACCATGGAAGAAGGCGTGGTGGCTAAGTGGTTGAAAAAGGTTGGAGAAAAAGTTGAAGAAGGGGACATCCTCGCTGAGATCGAAACAGATAAGGCAACCATGGAGTTTGAGTCTTTTAATGAAGGAGTCTTATTACATATTGGTGTGCAAGAAGGAGAAACAGCTCCGGTTGATTCTTTATTAGCGATTTTAGGGGAAAAGGGAGAAGACATTTCAGGCTTACTAAATGGCAATGGAGCAGCACCAGCTAAGACTGAGACAACAGCAGAAGTGCCCGTAGCGGAACCAAAATCAGAATCAACACCAATGACGTCAGGAAGTGCTGAGCTTCCGGCTGGTGTGCAAGTGATTACGATGCCTCGTCTTTCTGACACGATGGAAGAAGGTACTGTGGCCAGCTGGCTGAAGAAGGTTGGTGATAAAGTTGAAGAAGGTGATATTCTTGCGGAGATAGAAACGGACAAGGCCACTATGGAGTTTGAATCCTTCCATGAAGGAACATTGTTGCATATTGGTTTAGGTGAAGGAGAAACGGCAGCTGTTGACAGCGTTCTCGCTATTATCGGCCCTGCGGGAACTGATGTTTCTGGGGTGGCAGATAGCTTCTCAAAAGGTGGAAGTGGTCTTGGTGATGGAAAGGCTTTAGAAGTACCAAAAGCAGAACCTACTCCAGTTAAAGAAACTACACCAGAAAAAACGGAAGAAAAAAGGCAGGCACCGACCGCTACAGTCTCTTCAAATGGCCGCATTTTTGCTTCGCCTTTAGCTAAGAAATTAGCAGAGGAAAAAGGTATTAATCTTGCTGAAGTAAGCGGCACAGGGGATCATGGTCGTATCATTAAAAAAGATATTGAAAATTTCACACCGTCAAGCGCGGCTCCTGTTTCATCTGCAAGTTCGCTGGGAATAAGTGCATTTGTACCTGCTGGAGAAGAAGTATGGGAAGAAGTGAAAAACTCACAAATGCGTAAAGCAATTGCCAAAAGTCTTTCGGCATCCAAATTCACTGCGCCGGAATATTATTTAACGGTTGAGTTAGATATGACCAATGCAATGGCTTCTAGAAAGCAAATGAATGCATTGCCTGATACCAAAATATCCTTTAACGATATGGTAGTTAAGGCATGTGCAATGGCACTTAGAAAGCATCCGCAAGTCAATACCGTTTGGTCAGATGATGTTACTAAATACGCCAAGCATATTAGTATTGGTGTAGCCGTAGCAGTGTCTGATGGCTTAGTCGTTCCTGTAGTGAAGTTTACTGATCACTTGACATTAAGTCAAATTGGAGCCCAAGTAAAAGAATTGGCCGGTAAGGCTCGCGATAAAAAATTGACCTTAGAAGAAATGCAAGGCAGCACATTCACGGTATCTAATCTTGGAATGTTCGGTATTACGGAATTTACATCGATTATTAATCAACCAAATTCGGCTATCCTATCAGTAGGTACAATCGTTCAAAAACCGGTAGTGAAAGATGGTGAGATCGTTGTTGGTAATACTATGAAAGTAACACTTGCATGTGATCACCGTACAGTTGACGGTGCTACTGGGGCACAATTCTTACAGACCCTAAAGTCATACATAGAGAATCCTGTGACTATGCTGGTATAGGACGTATTATACTGTTCACGTATTTTCGCATTTTGATAAAACCCCAGGTATATACTTGGGGTTAATTTTTGCTCAAAATTTGGTGTGAACTACATGAAATATGTAGGGTATTGGTTTTGGGCTATTTCGTATATTTCAAAGGTATGCGATTCCTTCTTTTTTTTCTAGTATTTACGTTCTCGATCCTAGGCTTAGGCCAACAAAGAATTATTCATTACACCACAGTAGATGGGCTTCCTCACAATATTACGTATGGTATTTTTCAGGATTCTAAAGGTTATATATGGATAGGTACCGATAATGGGTTAGCAAAATATGACGGAAGGGAATTTAAAACGTTGAATACTGATGACGGATTAAGAAGTAATTACATCATTGATATTATCGAAGATGACAAAACTAACCAGATGATTTTAGCTTCATGGGGGGGAGGACTACAATTTATTAAGAATGATAAGGTAATACATCCGAATATTCAACCAAATGCATTTGAAAAAATTAATAATGTTCAGCTTTTCAAAAAAGATATAATTGTTCGTCATACACGGAGAAATCTCCTTTATAGAAAGCATGAAAACAACTATGAAAGGATCATACTGGGGGTTTCTTTAGATGATTCTTTGAGTATTTTAGAACATAAGCATGCGTCAATTGATCGCACTAACGGAAAGTTCACCGTTGTCAATAACAGTTTATACTTTCATTATGGTCGTCCTATTTACAATGAGAAAGATTATAAGTTTGAAGGGGTATATCAAGTTGGTGATCATGGGAGCTTGACACCTATTTTTCATTTTTTAAAAGGAAGAACGATCAATAGTATTTCAAGCCTTGATAATAATTTAATGGTAGCAACTCAAAATAGGACAATAATAGTATTTAATGAAAATGAAATAGTACAATCTATTGAACTGAACATTCAACAGCAAGAAATAGTATCGGTAAAAAGGACTAAAAGTGGTAAACTTTTGGTACTAGCCGCTAATATAAAGGGTTTTAAAAATGCATATTTATATGATACAGAAACTGATCAAATTGAACATTTGAACAAAACAGTTAATACACAATCTACTATTTCAGATGTAATTCAAGATCATGAAGGTAATATTTGGATAACTACTTATGGCGATGGTGTTTTCTGCTATCAAATAAGTGAAAAGCAATTGGACTATTTTACGAAAGATCACTTGCCTGAGACCATGATTAACGATATTCTTCATCGCAACGATACCACCTTTGCGCTTACGCCAAATTACTTAGTGAAATTTCACAAAAAAAAGGTGTTTAGTAAAACGCGGTTGGTTGGTTTTGGTAAAAGCTTATCAATTTTAGATCAAAAAGTAGTGGTAAACTCTGTGGATCACAAGAAGAATGTTAACAACCGGGCTATCATAGAAAAAGAAGCTTTTTTTACTAAAACGTTAGATTCCATTGGCAAGATAATATATATGGATAGTATAAAAATGCCCGATATTGAAAGAATAAGTCCAGTGCCTGATGGAAATATACATGACGCTATTTTTTATGATCAAAATATTTGGATCGCAACCACAACAGGAGCTTATTTTTTTGATAGTTTAAATAGTTCTTTTATATCGGGAACTATTAAAGGAGAAAAGCTTCCAAGCAGTCAATTAAAGAGATTTCTAAAACATGGTGATAGCTTATGGATCGCTACAGCCAAAGGATTAAGGTTAATAACAGAGAAAGGAAGTAGTAATTTTGATGTAAAAACTGGGTTAATTCATAATGATATTAACTACATAACTTATGATCATAGAGATAATCTCTGGATAGGTACTCAGAACGGAGTTTCGGTTTTAAAAAATAATACTTTCATAAATATAACAACAGAAACAGGCTTACGCTCTCCTTATGTACAGGTCATTGCTGAAAGTGACGATAATATGGTCTGGATTGGTGGAGATCAGGGAATCACTGTTTTTAATAACAATGAAGAGGTTAAATTAAGCGCTCCTCCAATTTTAAATATCGAGCAGAAGTCGTCTGCTTTTGTTTATGATGTAGTAAGTCTTAACAGATCAAAATCTCTTGTTTTTCAATATAACCTCGATGGAAAACAATGGAGTACAGCATCTAAAAGTGTTGGGATATTGGATTTTGGTGACCTTTCTAGAGGGAAACATACTATTTCCTTCAGAGCTAAAAAACAAGATGGCCTTTGGACTGAGGAAAAAGTATTTTCTTTTATAAAGAGATTACCTTGGAACAAAGATTGGCGAATACTGTCATTAATATCTGGCGCCTTCGTTTTAGTCATCACATCTGTTGCACACAAGCAAGTTCAAAAAGCAAAAAAGCGAAGTCAGGAATTAAAGGCGATTATTGACAGTAAGGAAATTTTGGAAAGCGAACTTAGCAATGTTCGTGAAAATGTAGCAAGAGACTTTCATGATGATCTGGGTAATAGATTAGCACGAATATCAATATTCTCAAATCTGCTTACGGAAGGTGAATCGCGAATAAATGATGATGATAAAGAACTAATAGATCAAATATCTTCGGATGCTGATTATCTTTTTAAAGGAACAAAGGATTTTATTTTTTCATTAAAATCAGAAAGCGATTATTTGGAAGAAGTAGTTACCTATCTATCTGATTTTGGTGAAGAATATTTTAGGCAGTTTTCAATTGATTTTGTGGTGGAAAAATCTATTGTAACCAATGTGAAGCTGCCCTATTATTGGAGCAAACAACTCATCTTTATTTTTAAAGAGGCCATGACCAATGCTGTAAAACACGCAAATGCTGATTTGGTTAAACTCGGGTTTACTTATGATAAAAATATGCTTACGATTTGTTGTAGTGATAATGGAATAGGATTTGACGCTTCTAATGTTAGGTTAAACCATGGGATCGATAATATGAGGCAACGAGCTAGTAAAATAGATGGAGTTTTAACGATCAATTCAAAAGAAGATTCGGGAACAGCGATCATATTCACCGGAAAAACTACACCTAATATGTAGTATCGTTTAGGTGTTTAAAGTGATAACTTTGTAATGTGCAGATGAAACAACCTATTGTTATAGTAGAAGACAACATTCCCTTAAGCAAAGGGTTTACATCACATATTAACAAGACTGAAAAATATAAAGTAGTTGGCATTTACGACAATTGTGAAGACGCCCTGGCTAATTTGAAAAGTGACAAACCGCGTATTGTTCTAATGGATATTGAACTACCTGGGATGAATGGTGTCGATGGTACCAAAAAAATTAAGGCCCAATTTCCTGACATTGATATCCTGATAGTCACGGTTTATGAAAATTCGGATACTGTTTTTAATGCATTGTGCGCAGGTGCCAGTGGCTATTTAACCAAAAATGCAACCTCAAGTCAGTTAATTAGTGCTTTGGATGAAGTGCTTGATGGAGGAGCACCAATGAGCATACATATAGCAAAAATGGTGGTGCAATCATTTCAAAAGGCACCAGAAAGTATATTGTCTGATCGTGAAACAGAAGTGCTTAGTCTATTAGCGTCTGGGAAAAGCTATAAAAGCGTTGCCGATACCATGTTTATCAGTATCAATACCATTAGGTTTCACGTTAAAAATATCTATGATAAACTACAGGTATGCACCAGAGAAGAAGCTATTAAAAAAGCTAACGATCAACGATTGATCTAAATACTTTTCAAAATCTACATTATCCATGTAGTACAACATACAGACTTCTCAAATTACATTTGATTGTTAATAAAAACTATTTCTGTTTATGAAAGCATGGAAGCAAATTTGTGTTGTGATGTTGCTTTTTTGTGCATTTATTCATGTCGATTTAAGTGCTCAATCTCCTACAAAAAAAACAAAGAAAGGTCAGATGAAAGCTAATGGCAAAGCAAGCCGTTTAAACAAATCTTCATCCTCTGATTCCGATAGGATTGGTCAAATTTTTTCATCAGCAACAAAGGTATTACAACAAAATAGGCCAAATAACGATGTGCAGTTTTTATACACAGTCGAAGATGTGGAAACCTTAATAAAAGCGAAGCAAACCTATATAGATACCGAAGGCAGGGACGAAAGCTATACGCAGCGGAGTAGGAAAATATATGCAAGTTATTGGAAGGACAAATTAGAATCCTGGAAAACAGGTGGTTATCAACCAGTGTTAGATATAAAACAAATTCAAAGCCATTACCAATACGAATTGGGTAATCTAGGTAAAGCGAATGCAAATAGGTTAATAGCACTACAAGCTGAACTTAATATGGTGGAGAAATCTTCAAAAAAATATATTGAGCTTTTTCCAAATGAACCCAGTGTTAAAAAGGCATTAGATAATATCATCTATCTAAAAAAGAAGTTGGAGAAAGAGATGAACTCAACTTATAGTAAAAATATGACAAGTACTTTTCATAAAGAGAATGCTGGTAAACTATTGTTTTCTGAGAAACCAATTCTTATCGGTAAAGAAGATCCATCTCAATTCTCAAATACTATTACTCTTAATGCGAATACTGATGGGGTAAATAAAGGGTTTCATTTTGTATACTATGATTACCAAACACATAGAGAAAAGAATATTGCCAAAGTCACCTATTCTATTCTTATAGAAGGTGGCGCCCCTTTTTGTGGGGAAGGAAAGCGCGAAATAGTAAATACCAAGGCCTATGATGAAGCTTACTTTAATGAAAATTTACTGCTTGACTTGAGTACGTACAATACTGATAATTATGCCTTTGTAGCTGACAACGATAAAAAAGTACTAGCAGCCTGCTTGGGTGCACTTTTACCGGGTGAATACACGCTTAATCTAAGCCTTTTTAGAGGAAGCGGAACGATGCCAATTAAGCAGTCGGTAAAAGTTATAGTTGAAGAAGGTTTCGACCAGTTTACTCAGAAAATTCAAAATAAAATAGAGGAGGCTTCTATTAATGACATGAAGTTCGAAAAAGAATTTGCAGCTAGCCAAAAGTACATTCCATTTATTAAAGAGGGACTTGCTAAAAAAGGAGAAAAAGGAATAATCAAAATTGTTCCGATTAGCGGATGGAACGATCTGGAAATTAAACAAAAAGACGCTTTGGGTAGGCCTTATGTGGTAGAGCGATACAGCCTACTGGTTTTTGAATATTCCTTTAAGGGTGGAGATGGTAAATTTTATCTTAAAAAAGGAGCGCTACGTAAACCGTTCAAAGGAAGTGATAGTGCCAAGAAGATGGATTATACTACCCAATTCACTCAAGCGGGCAGAGGGCCTTGGCAAATGAGTAAAGAGAACGCCTATTAATGGTAAATTGAAATAATATGAAGTTTGTAAATAAAATTTTAATAATAACAGTTAGTATTATGGCGGGATCATGTACAAATACATCGGCACAAAAATTTGAAACTTTAGTTGTAAAACGTTCCGATGGTCTTATGGTATTAGCCATAGATAAAATAACAGCGGATATTAATTATAACATTGTTTACGACCATAAAAAAACAAGTGGAGATTGGAAAAAATATGGGGAGCCTATTAAACGAGATAATAAGGAGCCACTTCAATTTCAAGCCATTAGTCATGGTAATAAGGGAACGGTTTTTTGGGCGATAGAACCTAACGGAAAAACCTATGTGACAAATGATTTTCAAAATAACCCAAATAGAAAAATATGGTTGCCCTATGGAAATACGTTGAATGTTTCAGGTAATGATACGTTTCAATTTCACGCGATACTTCGGGCTCCGGGAAAAACCTCATTAATAGCGATAAATCAAAATACAGGAGAACGGTTTTTTATGCACACCTTTGGCGATAATAGCAAAAAATGATTGCCCTATGGTGATACTATTGATTAAATAGAAATCATAATTCCAATATGATATAGTTAGTAATACTTCTATTTCTTACTGAAATTTGATTGAAAAAGACAGGTCAGTACCTGTCTTTTTTATTCCAGTAAATTGACCATTCTACCTTTTTTACATATCTGAAATCTACATCAACCATGTAGTCCAACTTACCTCTTTGTGAACATATTTTTGGCTCAATACTAATCTTACAAATTATGAAAGCCACAAAAATTCCAAACAGATGGATGTACCTACTTACAATGCTATTGTTATCTACAGCTCCTGCTTTATTCTCTCAAGCTTTTGTTACGGAGTGGAGCATCACAGGGAGTACGGTTGGCCAGCGGACAATAACCATTCCCACAACAGGAACTGGTTATAACTATACTGTAGATTGGGGTGATGGTACATTACCTAACGCTGGTGTAACTGGAAACATCGATCATACATATGCAACAACAGGGAATTATATCGTAACAATAACGGGTAGTTTTCCTAGGATATTTTTCAATCAAAATAATACAAATGCTCTTACACTTAAGATAGTTAGAGTACGCGAATGGGGTCCTAACCCTTGGACTTCAATGGCAAATGCATTCCAAGGTTGCGCTTTGTTAAGCATTGTAGCAACTGATACACCAAATTTGACAAACGTGACGGACATGTCCTTTATGTTCGAGAATGCTACTTTTTTTAACAGCGACATAAGTAATTGGGATGTAAGTAATGTCACAAATATGCGAGGAATGTTTCAAAGAGCAAATAGGTATAATCAACCTCTAAATTCCTGGGATGTAAGCAGTGTTACTAATATGTCAAACATGTTCAATGCATGCAGAGACTTTAACCGTGACCTAAATTTATGGGATGTAAGCAATGTCACCAATATGTCCAATATGTTCAAGGATGCGACTTCTTTTAATCGAAATGTGACCACTTGGGACGTAACTAATGTAGCTAGTATGAGAGAGATGTTTAATGGGGCTGCAGTATTTAATCAAGATATCGGATTATGGAATGTTGCCAACGTTACAGATATGGCAGCGCTATTTACAAATACAAGTTTTAATCAAGATATCGGATCATGGAACGTGTCGAATGTGACTGACATGCTAAGAATGTTCGAAGGAACTCCTTTCAATCAAGATATTAGCTCATGGAATGTATCATCAGTTACTTTAACATCACGCATGTTTGAAAATGCAACAGTGTTTAATCAGAATATAGGAAGTTGGGATGTTTCTAACGTGACAAACTTCAACAGAATGTTTAGTGGAGCAAGTTCCTTTAATCAGGGTATAGGAGGTTGGAATGTTGGCGGGAGTACCCAGTTTCGAAGAGTTTTTGAAAATGCCATAGTATTTAATCAAGATATCGGGGGATGGAATTTGTCGAATGCAGTAACTACAGAGCAAATGTTTGATGGCGCTTCCAATTTTGATCAAGATTTGGGCAATTGGGATGTAGGTAACGTATCCAATATGAATAATATGTTCCGTGGTGTAACATTATCATCTCAGAATTATGATGGTTTACTGATAGGATGGAATAGCCTACCGTCATTGCAAAATAATATAACATTAGACTTTGGTAGTTCAACCTATTGTGCTGGTGCTTCTGCCAGAGCGAATCTGATTAACACTTATAACTGGTCAATTACTGATGGAGGACAAGGAACTGATTCGACCGCACCTTCAGTAATTACTCAGAACATTACTATACAGCTAGACGGTTCAGGTAATGCTACAATTCAACCTCTGGATGTAGAAAATGGAAGTACTGATGATTGTCAAATTGATTTGAACACTGCCTCATTAGATATTTCATCGTTTACCTGTGCCAATTTGGGAGCCAATACAGTCACACTTTCAATTTCAGATGTTCAAGGGAATACCGGATCTGCAACTGCTATTGTTACCGTTCAGGAGGATCCCAACCAACCACTGACGGCGATAGCACAAAATATAACGGTGCAGTTAGATTCTAATGGACAAGCAAGTATTACCCCGCAAGACATTGATAATGGTTCTGGAAGTGGTTGTAACAGCACCCCAACATTAAGCCTTGATATAACCACTTTTGATTGCACAAATATAGGCGTAAATACCGTTACCCTAACGGCAACAGAAGGTGCGAATACAGATAGTACTACTGCTGTTGTAACTGTAGAGGATAGCATAAATCCTACTGTAGTGACTCAAGATATTGCAGTACAATTAGATATGAACGGCATGGTAAGTATCATAGCGACTGATGTCGATAATGGTAGTACAGATAACTGCGGTATAGCAACACGAGCCTTGGATGTAACCAGTTTTGATTGTTCGAATATTGGTGCCAATACGGTAACCTTAACGATAACAGACAATGAGGGGAATGTTGCCACAGGAATAGCATTGGTAACCGTTGAGGACAATATTGCACCCACGGTTGTTACAAGGGATGTTACCATTCAACTTAATTCTTCAGGTAATGCCAGCTTAGCTATTGTTACAATTGAAAATGGTAGTACAGACAACTGCGGTATAGCTTTTTCTGTATCACCTTCCAGCTTTACGTGTAATGACCTTGGTCCAAATACCGTAACCCTGACAGGAACAGACCCTTCTGGCAACGTGGCAACGGCTACCGCTATAGTTACGATCGAAGAAGATCCTAATCAGACTTTAACAGCCATTGCCGAGGATATCACCGTACAACTAGATGTCAACGGACAAGCCACCATTACTCCGCAAGACATTGATAATGGTTCAGGTAGTGGCTGTAACAGCTCACCAGCTTTAAGCCTCGATATTTCTTCTTTTGATTGCTCCAATTTAGGTACGCCCATTACAGTAACGTTGACTGCCGCAGAAGGCCCTAATACAGCTACGGATACTGCACTGATTACAGTGGTAGATAATGAAGCACCCATTGCTGTTGTGCAAGATATCACTCTTGCACTTGATGCCAATGGGCAAGCCTCAATCATGCCATCCGATATTGACAATGGATCAACTGATAACTGTGCGATATCAAATATCAATTTGGATCGAACAAATTTCACCTGCGCCGATCTTGGAACTAATGAAGTGGTGTTTACCGTCACAGATAATAGCGGTAACAATGATATTGCAAGAGCCGTGGTGACGATCATCGATACTATTCCGCCAACGGTGATCACACAAGATACAACCATACAGTTGGATGCATCAGGGAATGCTACTATTGCTATTACCTCAATTGATAACGGTAGTATTGATAATTGTGGAGCGTCTTTTGCAATAAGTAAAAGAAACTTCACTTGTGCCGATCTTGGACAGAACACAGTGACCCTAACAGTGACAGATGCTTCTGGTAATTCAGCTACGGCCACAGCAGTCGTGACCGTAGAAGAAGACCCGAATCAACCACTGACTGCAATCGCGCAGGATATTACGGTGCAGTTAGATGCCAATGGATCGGTGACCATCACCCCACAAGATGTCGATAACGGTTCTAATAGTGGTTGTAACAGTAACCCAACATTAAGCTTGGATATCGATACCTTTGATTGTTCGAATCTTGGAACCAATACCGTCACCCTAACAGCCACACAAGGCAGCATCACTAGTACCGCCACTGCCACCGTTACGGTAGCAGACAGTGTAGCCCCAGTAGTAGTGACTCAGGATATCACCCTGACCTTAGATGCTAACAATACAGCCACCATCACAA